>DATHVH010000146.1:0-22915 GCA_035461405.1 Anditalea sp. | reverse complement strand
ATAATACTGACTCTGTCCATTTCTACATCCAGCTCTTCAGCAGCTATCTGCATAATAGCTGTTTTAATACCCTGCCCGAGCTCCATCTTACCTGTAAGTACCGTCACCTGTCCATCAGCTCCTATCCTGATCCAAGAGTCAATTAATCCTTTATCTCGCGGTGGACCTAGATATCCTTCTTCACCATCCTCAGCTTTAAGTGTACAAAATGCCAGCGGAAGAAGATTGAAACCTATAAGGATCCGGCCAGTCTGCTTTAAAAAAGAACGTCTATCAGAAGATTCTAAACTATTTTCTTTCATTCTCTAAGAATTAATTTTTTTGGCAGCCAGTAAGACTGCATCAATGATTCGAGACTGGGTGCCGCATCTGCATAAGACTCGCTGTAGTCCATCCTTAATTTCAGCTATTGTAGGATCAGGATTTTGATCCAAAAGTGATTTGGCGGAAATGACCATTCCATTGAGACAATAGCCACATTGAGCCGCCTGCATTTCTACAAAAGCCTCCTGAATAGGACTTAAATTATCCTTTGTCCCTAATGCTTCTATGGTGGTGATCTCCACTCCCTGCAGCTGGGAGCAAGGTTTCATACAGGAAGGTTCAGCCTTACCGTCCATCAGTACCATGCAGGACCCGCATCTTTCTATGCCGCACCCGTATTTGGGTCCATTGAGCAATAAATTATTTCTAAGTGGATATAATAGTGGTGTATCAGGGCTTACATCTACTTGATAAGATTTTCCATTAACTTTCAATGTTATTTCTGCGATCATGGAGAGGCATTTAGATAAATTTAGGTATCTAAATATTTGACATTTAGACACCATCATTTCGAAAATTTATTGTCGGCAAACTGTATGATGAATCACCGATAATAGATAAGACATGGATAAGCTATAGCTCAGTAAAAGCAAATCAGCTATCGTTCATGTATCATTAAATATAGAAAAAGTAGTTAAAAAAAGCACTTCCACTTATCATATAATAAAAGAATGTGAAATTTATTCAATAATAAACGCTAGGTCATGCAGGGAAATCAGGAAAAGAAGTGAGTTGATTATATCTGCCATTTTCTTCATTCATCCCCATAGATATATGTTGTTTACCATTCGTGATGACCATATAGGGAGCTCCTATTGTTTTGTTGTAAACACTGACCTGCTCCACAGTCAGTTGGGTAAGTTTCACTTCCGGAGCTTTGCACTCTACCAGAAGAAATGGCTTACCTGATCGGTCCATGACTAATAGATCAAACCTTTTTTGTAAGGTATTGTATTTTAGACCTCGTTCCTGCGATATTAAAGTTTTTGGATACTGTTTATAATTGACCAAATAAAAAATAATGTGTTGTCTCACCCACTCTTCCGGTGTCAATATCAAAAACTTCTTTCGCAATGAGTCAAAAATACTTAATTTACCCCCCATTTCCTTTATCTGAAAATCAGTAGTAGGTAAATTTAACACTGTCTCTAAGAAAGGAAATCTGTTTTCTACCATAGCACAAATATGAATGCTATTTATGAATTTTAAAATTTATCACCATATGAAAAAATATCTTCTTATCATCATTCCATTGTTAATCATCTTTTGTTTCACTTCATGTGGCGACCAAAAAGAGACTGTTGATCTTATTGTCCACGGAGGTATAATTTATACTGTTGATAATGATTTTTCCCAGGCAGAAGCATTTGCTGTTAAAGACGGTAGGTTCGTAGCCGTAGGAAGTAGTGATGACATTTTATCAAACTATAATTCCGATAATATTCAAGATCTTCAAGGAAACGTGGTATATCCAGGTTTTATAGATGGTCATGCTCACTTTTACCGCTACGGAACAGGACTTATTATAGCAAATCTCACAGGATCTGATTCATTTGATGAACTCGTAGATAGGGTTAAAATCCATAGGGAAGGTCACCAGGATCAGGAATGGATATTGGGCAGAGGCTGGGATCAGAACCTTTGGGATGTAAAGGAATTTCCTACCAAGGAAAAATTAGATGAGTTATTTCCCGATACTCCAGTTTTGTTGACTAGAGTGGATGGACATGCTGCTATTGCCAATCAAAAAGCATTGGACTTAGGAGGAATAACTGCAGGCACTACAATACTTGGAGGAAAAGTACTATTAAAGAACGGTCAGCCTACAGGTGTTCTTATAGACAATGCTATAGGTTTAGTCTCTACTCACATACCTAATGCTACCTTAGATGAAAGTATGGATGCTTTAATAGCAGCTCAGGAAAACTGCTTTGCAGTAGGCCTCACCTCTGTAGTAGATGCGGGTTTGGATAGAGAAACAATAGAACTGATGCAGCAAATGCATGACAATGGAACGCTAAAGATGCGTATATATGCCATGGTAAACCCCACCGAAGATAATAGAAAACATTATTTTGAATCAGGTACTTACCAAGATGATTATTTAACCGTAAAAAGTTTTAAGATATATGGAGATGGTGCATTAGGTTCTAGAGGAGCATCTCTATTGGAGCCATACCATGATGATCTTCAGGAAATGGGATTTCTGTTAAATACTCCTGAAGAATTTGAAAAATTGGCTAACGAAATGTATGACAATGGCTTCCAAATGAACACCCACTGTATCGGAGATTCAGCCAACAGAACATTACTGAATATATATTCCAGAGTTTTGAAAGGTGAAAATGACAGAAGGTGGCGAATAGAGCACGCCCAGATTGTAAGCAGAGAAGACATAGGTAAATTTGCTAGCTATAGCATCATCCCATCAGTTCAGCCAACCCATGCCACCTCAGATATGTATTGGGCTGAAGATAGGCTTGGGCCAGAAAGGATTAAAACTGCCTATACATTTAAAGATCTATTAGAACAAAACGGAATGATAGCCCTAGGAAGTGATTTCCCGGTGGAAGACATCAACCCATTGTATGGCTTTCACTCGGCAGTTGCCCGAAGAGATGCCGAAAATTGGCCAGAGGAAGGTTTCCAGATGGATAACAAATTGAGCAGAGAAGAAGCATTAAAAGGAATGACTATATGGGCGGCATACGCAAATTTCGAAGAAGACCTTAAGGGAAGTATTGAGTCAGGAAAATTGGCTGATTTTGTAATCATGAAGGAGGATCTAATGACTGAAGCTGAAGAAAAACTACGCAACCTACAAATTATGGGTACGTATATAGGAGGAGAGAAAGTTTACTAGTGTTTTTTTAAGAAGGGCGGAGGTTTTTAACTTCTGCCTTTTTTTTGGATTTTTTTAGATTTATAAAACAATCCCAACTTGGCGGTGGCATATACCACATTTTAGTCAAATATATTTCCCTAATTTAGTACCTATACCAAAAGGTATTACATAAGGTCCCCATTTAATATTCATAGGTTATCTGCTATTTAGCAATAATAATTATTCCTAAATCTACTGTTTAAAATATAGTCCTAAAACGCTAAATAGGGTTCTAATTTCTCTAACCATTCCTTGGTAAAAATTTTAATATTTAATAAATCTTCTCCCCTTTTATATGGTCCGTGCTGATCCCGGTACGCTATAATTACTTTAGCCTGAGCATAGGTGATATACGGATGCTGTGCCAGTTCAGAAAGCTGTAGTGCATTCACGTTCAGTTGGCTTGATATCCCCGGATCAAATATAAAGTGTTCAAATATCCGATGCGCAAGCTCCTCGTCTACTCCATAAACATCCATTAGTTGTTCTTTGTCATGCAGACCGCCAAGATTTTCTCTGAATTTAATTATTCTCCCAGCCATCACACCTCCTATTCCGGGGACTATTTGCAAAGTAATAGAATCCGCCTCTGAAAAAGGTATTTTTGCAATCGCGGGACCTGATGGACGCCTGTATTCTTTTTTGGTAGGAACTGTATCAAAGATCATTTGGTCTTTAAATTTCAAAAGAACTGTTTCATCCAAACCATATACTTTTTTAAGATCTTCCCATGTTCGGAAGTGAGCCCCACTTTTAGCATATTTTTCCCAGTTGGATGCTGTCTTTTCGTCAAGCCCTAACTTTAAAAGAAAATCTTTATCCACATTATTGGGATTAAATTTTGGAGTAAGTACTTCGTCGATTTCTTCAAAAGGTTGTGCTGCTATTGTGGGCTGACTAGCAAGATACCTCTGAGCCTCCTGTAAATACTGCTCATATTCTTGCTCATGGGAAATATTCACACATCGTTGATAAAAAATCGGAATAAAATACAAAACAATCAAGGTAGGCATAATCAAAAGAAATCCCTTTGATTCCCGCTTAGTAAACCCTAAGTAAAATTTTAAAAAGTAAAAAATTTTTCTCTTCATGTGTTTATAATTTTTTCAAAATGGTCAGAACTTGTACCATGCCGTAGGTAGACATAAAAATCCCTTCCATACTAGATTAATATCCCATTTTGCTACGCTTGCGAAGTATTAGATATCACAAGGATAAAAATTTTCATAAAAAAAATCGATGGTTATTTTAAATATCAAAAAACATGCAAAACCATTGGCAATGAGAGCGTATCCTGTTAAGATTATTAAAAATTAATCGTTTAAATATATTTTTTAAGCCAATACTTTATCTAATCAAAGATTGAAACAAAAAAGACAACTTTATCCTTTTTAATACGCGTTAATATTCAGATATTTATCCCATGCAACTATTTGTATATTTTGTCCATCTTGGATAAGATACTAATTCTCAAGAAAATCACATAACAGGGAATTATTTAGGAGTATTTGGGATTTGAGAATGAAGATATTTATTAAATGTCAAATCATAATTTATTTAGAAAGATTTTAAATTAGTTTAAACTGGGTCAAATTATTCTTTGTCTAATGTTTCTGATTTAAATTTGTGGTCGATAACAACATTCCGTAATGCAAAATAAATTTAGAGCTTTAAGTTTATCATATAAAAGCGCACCAGTGGAGATCCGTGAGATAATATCTCTCGATGAACAAGCTGTACAATCGCTTTTGATTAAATTAAAAGACTTTTTTAGCGTTACGGATACGCTTATACTATCTACCTGCAATAGGACTGAGGTTTACTATTCACATGATCTAGATCTTAGTGTTGAGATCATAAAGCTGATAGGCCTTCAAAAAGGCCTGGAAGATATCGTATCATATATTGAATACTTTACTATTTTCAATGATGATAAAGAAGCTATTCAGCATCTTTATAAAGTTTCCATGGGGCTAGAGGCCCAAGTGGTAGGCGATATGCAGATTTCAAACCAGATCAAACGGGCATACCAGACCTCTGCTGATCTTGATATGGCAGGACCTTTTCTTCATAGGTTAATGCACACCATTTTCTTTACCAATAAAAGAGTGGTGCAAGAAACCGCTTTTAGAGATGGTGCAGCTTCTGTATCTTATGCAGCTGTTGAACTTATCGAGGAACTAACTACCAATACCTATCAACCCAGAGTATTGCTAATTGGAGTTGGCGAGATAGGAGAAGATGTAGCCAAGAACATGGTTCATATACCTGAAGCTAAGGTAACCGTCACTAATAGGACTTTTAGTAAGGCAAATGATCTTGCTATGGAACTTGGTTTTGATGTCATTCCCTTTGAAGATTGTATAGCCGCTATTCAAGATGCTGACGTAATTGTATCTTCGATTACACGCTCCAAGCCATTTATTACAAAGGAACTTGTTAAAGGATTGGATATCCCCAGTTATAAGCTTTTTGTAGATTTGTCTGTTCCCCGTAGTATAGAAACGTCAATTGAAGATGTACCGGGAGCGTTACTGTATAATGTAGACAATATCCGTAGCAAGGCTTCAGAAACATTAGAAAAAAGACTGGCAGCCATACCTCAGGTTGAGAAAATCATAGATGAAAGCATAGAGGAATTCTATAATTGGAAGAAAGAAATGATGGTGTCTCCCACCATCAATAAGTTTAAGAATGTACTGGAGCAAATCAGAAAAGAAGAATTGGAACGGCATCTTAAAAATGCAGATCCAAAAGAATATGCCATAATAGATAAAATCACCAAGAGCATGATGCAGAAAATCATCAAAGTGCCGGTGGTGCAGCTAAGGGCTGCCTGTCAAAGAGATGAGGCTGATCAGATGATAGATATATTATCAGATCTATTTGATCTCGAAAAAGAAAACTTTGAAAAAAGGACCTCATAAGGTCCTTTTTTTGTTTTATTTGGGATAAAAATTCAGACAAAGGGGAGATTTTAACTAAAATAATATTTTTTACCCATATCTACCGTTTCTCTTTTGAAATGCAGTTGTAATCTGTTTAATTTACTCGAAAATAAATATCCAATTGATGTTAATAAAAGAATGCATGAGGGGGGCCATAGCGGCCGGGCTTATCTTTTCAATAAATACTGCAGCTAATGCTCAGACCTGGGAAGTGTATGATCATGACTTTAAGATGACCCAGAGAATTGAAAATGACAACATCAAAGTGCTGAGTGAAAGTGTAAGAGTGAGCGTAAGGGAAAGAAGTCTTCAACTTTTAAATCAGGATTACAAACCCTTCTATACTTTAAAGGGTCATAAAATTTATCAATTTCTGGAACCATGGCTTATAGTCACTGAAGATGAAAAATATGGTGCATTTCATGAATATGGAGAAGAAATATTTCCTGTAGAATATGATGAGATCACCACTTATTATAATAAGATCCTGGGAAGAAAGGATAATGCTTATTTCTTTTACGATAGGGGTTCAAAAAAAATAAAACCCCTCGGAGCTTTTGATCATGCTTATTTTGCTGACAATGGACAGATTATCGCAAAAGTACCTGCAGGTTATCTGCTGCCTCTAAGTGATAAACCAAATAAGATTTATCAACACCTAGAGGTGATCAGTCAAAAGAATATCCTTTCTAGGGAAAACACTGGTTATGGACTGATTAACCGCGAAGGTAACTACATACTTGATCCGGTAGTGGATGAATTAAAACATCTCGAAGGAGACTACTATTATGGATTGGAAGGGAACCAGCATATGTTACTCAAAGCCTTGGAAACTAAGGCTGATATAAAATATTCCAGTTACCACCGCATATCTACAGATAATGATATGATACTTGAATACATACATGGTAAACTCCGGAGGGTGATGAAAACCGATGGTATTCTACTAGATGTGTACGGGATGGATTCTGTGGTTAGGAGAGGTAATGATCACTACAATGTATATTTCCGTGATAAAAAAGTAGGGCTCCTCAATGAACAGGGGAAATGGGAGGTGATTCCCTCAGAAAACATTCAAAAATTATTCCCTGGCAACGATGGATTATTTGGAGCGCTTATAGATGGTAAATATGGCTTTGTAGACAAATCTGGGAAACTTAGAGTAGCGAACCGTTACGAACAGATAGGGAAATATTCTGAAGGACTTGCTGCATTTAAAATTGACAATAGGTGGGGATTTCTAGACACCTATGACAGGATAGCCATTCAGCCTCAATATGAAGAAGTCGGCGAATTCAACCAGGGCATAGCAATAGTAAAGAAGAATGGCAAATCAAATTTAATAGACAGAAACGGAAAAGAATTACTTAATAATTACTACCAGAGAATATCCCTTACGGAAAACAATTATTATCTGACTGAAGAAAACGAGAAATTTGGATTAGTAAATTCATTCGGCAATGAAATTTCAATACCTAAATTTGACGAAATCAGACGGGAAGGGAATGATCAAATTCTAATCCGAAGGGGGGATAAATATGGTGTAATGAGAGAATCGGGGGAATATAGCTTACCTATATACTATAAAAATATTGTATTTGATAAATCAAATGAAAGAGTGTTGGCCGAAGATGAATATGTTCCCGTCCTACTGGAAACAGTTTCAGATGATAAGAAGAAAAACAAAAAAGGAGCTTAAATGCTCCTTTTTTGTTTTGGAGTAATGATATATAAAACTCAAATTACATACTGAAATTATCCTAAATATTTATAAAGTTAAATTTATAATAAAGTTAGTTCCTTTATCCTGTTCTGATCGGATATCTAAAGTCCCGTTCATATTAGCTGTGAGATGCTTTACCAAAGCAAGACCAAACCCATATCCTGTCTCTCCCTGAGTTCCATTAGTAGACCTTGCTTTTCCATAGCGTATTTGATGAATTTTATCATTGCTCATTCCTGTGCCGGTGTCTTCTACTTCTATATTTAATTTACGGGAATCAATAAGTTTTTCCAATCCTAATCTTACAGTAACATTTCCATTTTTGGAGGTGAATTTCATAGCATTGGACATCAGGTTACCTATAATCTGCAAAAGTTTGTTTTTAGGAAATGGTATATCCACAAAACTGCTTGAAATGAGCACTTTTAATTCAATATTTTTCTCTATGGCCTGAGGTGAATACATGTCAACTATCTTTTCCTTTAATGTAATAAGGTTAAATTCATTTTGATGATTGATTGCAATTTCTTCTGAATCAAGCCTTTCATAATCAACTGTAAGAATTTCATCTGCCAGTTCAAGCAAACCTTTACCGCTATTATGAATGAGCTGAATAAACTCAAGTACTTCGCTCAATTTATTTTTATCTCCCTTTTCCTGGATAAGTTGGGCCAATCCAATAATACCCCCAATGGGTCCCCTTATATCATGGGCAACTTTTTTCTTGCTTTCACTCATCTCCTGCATTTCTGTCCTCATTTCCTGAATTGCCTTAATGGTTTTCAGGCGATTGATGATTTCTGCAGCTATTAATTTAAGCAGTTCTATTTTTTCTGAAGACAAAACCTTGGCCTGAGTGTCCAAGACACATAGAGCTCCCAGGTTATGTCCATTTTCTGTCCGTAAGGGTAAACCGAAATAATAGTCTAATTTTGGCCCATTTTTCACATAGCTTCTATCCTGAAACCTTGTATCCTTAGATAGCTCTTTAATCTCAAAATGAGCCTCATTCATTATGGTGTATTGACAAATAGAATCTTCCCTGGGCATTTGTTCAATGGGTAGATTATGGTTAGAAATACTCCATTGGGTATAATTGTCAATTAAATTTAAGAGGGACATTTTAGTACCAGCTACTTTGGCCGCTAGCTTAGTTAAGTCTTTAAAATTTTCATTGAAACTGGTGTAGTCCAGGTCAAATTCACTTAAAGATACTAACCTGTCAAATTCATTTTCGGGAATGGGTAACATCTTATTGTTCAAATTTAAGTGATTAAAGTAGTAATGGTAAAGCAAATAAATGACTATAACTACTTCAAAAACGTATACTTTCACCTCTTAACACACCTTTCCAATTTACATTATACCAATTACATTTATTTACATATTTTATAAACCGCTCACAAAATATTTAAAAATGAAAAATTATGGATCAAATCTTATGTTAAGGAATTTGTATAGAACGAAACAATTAAGGAGAGCTTACAGAGGATATTAGATCTTTCAACTACAAAAGCGAAAATAAATATGTAATTAAAAATTCATTAAATATCATTGACAAAAGTTAAATCACATGGCAAAATTAAAATAAGCGATTCGGATAACTTTCCTTCTAAATAAATTAACATCAACCTAAACTTATCCCATTATATGATAATTAAAGGCTGCGTCAGAATATTATAACATTACTTAAAACTACCCATTATATAAAAAACCCAAGGAAAAGTTATTATAACTTACCTTGGGCCTATTTAATATACAATCAGGAAGCATTTCCTACCAAATCAATATACTGGTTTTATTTTTTATCTCCTTTTTTTGAGTCCTTGCCAGCATCCGAACCAGCGATAGAATCTCTCATAGATGTATCAGACTTAATATTTTCCATCTTATAATAGTCCATTATTCCTAACTGACCATTTCTAAATGCTTCTGATATAGCACGTGGCACCTCTGCTTCTGCTTCTATTACCTTTGCACGCATTTCTACATTACGGGCTTTCATTTCTTGCTCCAAGGCTACAGCCATAGCCCTTCTTTCTTCTGCTCGCGCCTCTGCCACCTTAAGGTCCGCAGATGCCTGGTCTATCTGTAACTTGGCACCTATATTAGTTCCCACGTCGATATCTGCTATATCGATTGAAAGAATTTCAAAAGCGGTTCCTGCATCAAGACCTCTTTCTAAGACCAGCTTGGAAATTTTATCCGGATTTTCAAGCACGCTTTTATGATTAGCTGCAGAACCTATCGATGTTACTATACCTTCCCCTACTCTGGCTAGGATAGTTTCCTCTCCTGCCCCACCGACTAGTTGGGCTATATTTGCTCTTACAGTGACTCTTGCTTTGGCGATTAGTTGAATACCATCGGCTGCTACGGCAGCTACGTTAGGAGTATTGATCACTTTTGGATTTACCGATATCTGGACCGCTTCAAAAACGTCTCTACCCGCAAGGTCAATTGCTGTAGCTTGTTTAAATGTGATGCTGATGTTAGCTTTATCTGCAGAAATCAATGCTCTAATTACATTCGGAACGTTTCCACCAGCCATGTAATGGGTTTCAAGATCATTTGTGGTCAAATGGAGACCTGCTTTGGTGGCCGTAATCATTGAATTTACAATTATACTTGGTGGCACCTTTCTGATTCTCATCCCAATGAGTTCACCTATCCCTACATTTACGTTGGAAAACTGAGCGGTTATCCACAAGTTTACAGGGACAAAATACAAAAACACAAAAAGCAGGATCAATCCTGCAAATGCGGCAACTAAGATGAACATTGAGTTATAATCTTCCATATTTATTGTTTAATTATTATTCTGTTACTTTCAAGTTTAAAAATATAAATTTCAGTATTGGGTGAAATAAAACCATTTTCAGATTTCACTTCATAAATCTTATCATTGAACATAGCCTTACCATAAGGCTTCAAATCAGAAATTGTTTTACCTTTCTGCCCTACCTCAAGACCAAGGAGCCTATCATCATGACTTCTGCTCAGCATAGTGTCCTTTAAAGCTAACCTATGCCAAACATTAGATCGGAAACCTATAATCAATACAATCAAATTGATCATAATAGTCCCTCCCATGGCATACCATCCTGTACTTTCACCAAATGCGATAAACGCATAAATAACACCAAGGGCTGAGAATACAATCCCTAATAACCCTACCACAGTAGCACCGGGAACAAAGATGATTTCAATTAATACTAATAATAGGCCTATTACTAATAGGCTGGAAAGTACGAACAATGCCATGCGTCAATTAAATAATTAGCTCAAATTAGGTGTTTTTTTCGATTAAATGAATAAGGGGAGTGTATTTAAAAGTTAATAAATTGAAAAAAAATTAACATCAAAAAAACTTGCCCATGCATCCTCATTATGAGTGATGCATGGCAAGTTATTTATTGTATTATTTATAGTTATTAAAATTGGCTACTAATCTACACTTCTCCATATGTAATATAGCATACGTCAATAGCTCTTGGCAAACAAAACTCTGCCTGAAGATGGACTACCGGTCAATATGCACTTCCCACTTTCATCTTTCTGGTCTAAAGGAATACATCTTATGGTAGCTTTGGAGAGGTCTTTGATTTTTTCTTCAGTTTCAGAAGTGCCGTCCCAGTGGGCAGAAACAAAACCTCCTTTGTTTTCAATCACATCCAAAAACTCTTCCCAAGAATTTACCTCTGTAGTATGCTCTGTTCTATAATCATAAGCTTTCTTATAGATATTCGTCTGGATATCTTCTAATAACTGTTTCACTTTTACATCTATCTCTTCAGAATTTAGATCGATCGTTTCTTTAGTCAGTGTATCTCTTCTGGCAATCTCCACTGTATTATTTTCTAGATCTCTTGGACCTAATCCAATCCTTAGCGGTACACCCTTAAGCTCATATTCTGCAAATTTAAATCCTGGCTTATGGGTGTCTCTGTTATCATACTTTACAGAAATGTCCATTGCCCGGAATTTCTTAATAAATTCATTTGCCTTTTTAGTAATAGCATCCAACTCCTCTTCGCTTCTAAATATCGGCACGATTACCACTTGTATAGGCGCCAGCTTTGGGGGCAATACCAAACCATTGTCATCTGAGTGGGCCATCACCAGCGCGCCCATCAGACGTGTACTCACACCCCATGAGGTACCCCATACATAATCCAGCCCACCTTCTTTGGTAGCAAATTTAACATCAAAAGCTTTTGCAAAATTCTGACCCAAGAAATGTGAAGTTCCAGCCTGAAGTGCTTTTCCATCCTGCATCATGGCTTCAATACAATAAGTTTCCTCTGCACCCGCAAATCTTTCATTCGCAGATTTAATTCCTTTGATGACAGGCATGGCCATAAAATTCTCGGCGAAGGTGGCATAAACGTCTAACATCTGCTCAGTTTCTGCAATAGCTTCCTTCTTTGTAGCATGGGCAGTATGCCCTTCCTGCCAAAGAAACTCTGCAGTCCTGAGAAATAATCTTGTCCTCATTTCCCATCTTACCACATTGGCCCACTGGTTGACCAATAAGGGAAGGTCTCTGTATGATTGGATCCAATTTTTGTAAGTGCTCCAAATTACGGTTTCCGAAGTAGGCCTTACGATAAGTTCCTCTTCCAGTTTAGCATCCGGATCTACTATTACACTTTTGCCATCCTCAGAGTTTTTGAGTCTATAATGTGTTACTACTGCACATTCTTTTGCAAATCCCTCCACATGGCTGGCCTCTTTAGAAAGATAGGATTTGGGGATAAAAAGAGGGAAGTAAGCATTCTGATGGCCAGTCTCTTTAAACATTTTATCGAGCTGGGCCTGCATCTTTTCCCATATAGAATAACCGTATGGTTTAATGACCATACAGCCTCTAACAGCTGAATTTTCGGCCAGATCTGCTCTTTTTACTAATTCATTATACCACTGTGAATAATCTTCACTTCTTTTTGGAAGGCCTTTGCTCATTACTAAATTTGTTGTATAAAAAAAACTCGTTATATTCGTTCCGTTCTTTAAGTAAGGGTACAAATATAAATTAAAAAATTATAACCCTCTCGAGAATAGCACGTATATAGTGTTAATAGTAGAAAAACTAGATCCTTATGAAAAATATAAACTCCATACTGTACATTACCGCAATCGCGGGTCTTGGCCTGGCCTCCTGCACCACCAGCAACACGGCCATGAGAGGAGAGTCTGATGACTTGTACTTCATGGCTTCGGATGCGGCAGTTGCCACTGAATTTGCCGTACAGAACAACACACCAAAAAATTTCAGGGAAGTAAAGCAGGCCGATCCTGAGCAATTGACTCAAGAAAATTTCTCTGCTAAAAATGTTAACCCTGAATATATCGCCAAATATCAGCGTCAAGATCCAGAGGATGAAGGATCTGTTTATTTTGATGAATCTGGGCCTACAGCTACAGAACGTGGTGAAGCTGATGTAAACGTATACAACAATTTTTATGGTCCGGGTGCAGGAAACCAATTCAACCGTGGATTTGGAATGAACCCATGGATGAATCCTATGATAGGATTTGGCATGATGGACCCTTGGATGATGGGCATGGGTGGATTTGGCATGATGAACCCTTGGATGAACCCTATGATGATGGGCGGATTCTATGATCCTTTCTGGGGACCTGGATTTGGTATGCGAGGTGGATTTGGAATGTCAGTTGGATTCGGAATGGGCTTCGGCAGGTTTGGAATGGGCTTTAATAGATTCGGGATGGGCTTTGGCAATCCTTGGATGATGGGTTCAAGATTCGGCATGATGGGAATGTGGGATCCTTTCTGGGGACCAGGATTCGGAATGATGGGCATGGGAAGATTCGGTATGATGGGTATGCACCCAATGTACGGAGGCTTTGGCCGACCAATATATGTTCTTCCAGGTGGTGAATTTGGTCAAAGACAAATGGTAAGAGGTGCTAGAGCTTCTAGAGGAGCTGGAGTAGCTACTCCAGGTCAACGATCAAGAGCAACAGCTGCAGCACCTACATCTTCAAGAGCAGCTGCACGAAGAGATGCAGTAGGAGGTACATCTACACCGTCCTCTAGAGTAAGAAGCAATGATTTTAACAGATCGCAGAACGATCTTTATTCAGATAGAGCAAGAACAGCAGCATCAGCAGCTCCTTCAAGAAGAACTAATAATTCTCCTGCAATGAACAGAGCAGGTAGTGCTTCTAATAGAAATGCATATACTGCTCCAAGAAATACTACAGGATCTAGAGCTCAATCACCAGCATCTAGAACTGCTGCACCTTCTAACAGAACTGCAGCACCTGCCAGAGGAACTTCTCCATCATATAACAGGAGCACATCTCCTTCATATAACAGAAGTACTTCTCCTGGATACAATAGATCAACATCTCCTGCTAGGACTGCTCCAGCTAGAACAGCACCTACCCAGAGATCAAGTCCATCATATAGTGCTCCTTCTCGAGGAGGCAGCATGGGTGGCGGCTCCAGAGGTGGAGGCGGTAGCGTCGGCGGTGGCTCTAGAGGTGGAGGAAGAGGGGGGAGATAATATCCCCCTTTTTTTTTATCCTTTTTTTTAAATTCTTCGTTAAGTAATTAGCAAAACTTTAAAAGGCACAACATTTGTCCTCTCCGTGACATGCCTTTTACTTTATGTTTTTCTATTTTATCAATCTAAACTTTACTCAATGAAATCAATCAATAAATGGATCTTGGGCATTTCGGCTTTTAGCCTTTTTTGTACAGGAGAAGTGATGGCCCAAAGTGGCTATTATCAAGACGCACTTAGGTTTAGCCAGATCATGTCAACAGGATCAGCTAGAGTTTCAGGACTTGGCGGCACACAAAATTCATTAGGAGGAGACGTTTCAAATATTCACCATAATCCTGCAGGCCTTGGCTTTTTCAGACGTTCTGAATTTAGTATATCACCAGGCTATAGTGATTGGAGGACAGAATCTAGTTATGGGGGAGCACAAGCTTTTGATGGAATACCTACTTCTAATTTTGCCCTTCCAAATTTAAGCTTGGTCATCAGCAGCCCTAGAGATCCACTAGCAGCTGGAAGGTTTAGAGGTGGATCATTTGGTATCAGTGTCAATAGGCTGGCTAATTTTAATAGCGAATTTGCTTTTGCCGGTATCTCTCCCACCTCCATTATGGAATTCTTTGCTGCCGATGCATTCGGCGCACCAGGTAATGTTTTAGATGCTGAAAACAGTTTAACGGGACTTGCATACAGTACTTTTCTGATAGATCCAACCACCGAAGGGGGGACTACCTATGTGCCTGCAAATACGACTGAAACTCCCGATATGTATGAAGAAGTAGTCACACAGGGAGGCATTAACCAAGTAACGTTTGCTTATGGAGGTAATTTTGATAATAAATTATTTCTGGGGGCTTCACTAGGAGTTAGCAGTATAAATTTTTCACAGTTTAAAACGTTTACCGAAGATTATTTAGAAGGGGATTTAATTGGTTTTGACATTAACGAAAACCTATTTATCAATGGTACCGGAATAAATCTAAACATCGGAGCTATTTACAAACCAATAGATGAATTAAATTTAGGTCTATCATTCCAATCACCCACTTGGTATAGGCTTAATGAAGAATATGATGCCCAAATCATATCTGAGTTTGAAAATCCTAATGCGATTTATGATGAAAGCACTGATTTTCTGATTTCTACTTTTAATATAAATACTCCAATGAAAATTAATGCGGGTGCTACCTATTTCATTGGCAAAAATGGATTTATATCTGCGGATATAGATTATGTGGATTATACATCTGCGAGAATTAATTCCCGTGATTTTAATCCTGGTCCAGATAATGATGCTATCAATCAATTATATACTGCTACCTTTAATTATCGCGTAGGGGGAGAAATAAGATATGATATGTTTAGATTTAGGGCTGGATATGGATACTATGGAGATCCATTCAGAAATGATTTTGATGACCCTAGCAGACATACCCAACAGATCACTGGAGGTATTGGTGTGCGATTAGCTAAATTCTATGTAGACGCCGCATTTATGAATACCACTTTCAATCAGTTCTACAGAAGTTATTCGCTAATAGGACAGGGCGGCCAGGATTTCGGACCAGTATCTGACATAAGAAATACGATGAATTCAGGAATGTTAACAGTTGGATTTAATTTTTAAATCTTCTTAACTCTGATAATATAAGCTCAGTGGTAATATCAACTCCACTGAGCTTTATTTTTGCCTGATTGTAAAAATTCTCCCTTGCATCTTTTAAGCTCAATATCTTATTTATTACTTTTTCCTCAGGAAGCTTATAAAACATAGGCCTTTGCCCTCCCCCATTATTCATAAGCCTTTTTACCAATACATGTGTAGGAACATCAATATATATGGATGTGCTATATTCATTGATTACATTAATATTATTATAAAAACAGGGAGCACCTCCACCTGTAGAGAGCACCAACGATCCTTCTTGAAGTAAAGTGTTTTGCAAAATTCTGGATTCAAGTAACCTAAATTGCTCCTCTCCAGTTTCTTTAAAAAATTGTGCAATACTACAGCCAATATCCTCAACAATCAATTCATCTAAATCGTAAAATGGATATTCAAGATTCAAAGATAAATGCTTTCCAAGAGTAGATTTGCCACTTCCCGGAAGACCCATTAATACTATTTTATCTCCAGAAGTATTTTCCATTTTTCTTCAAATTATTTATTCAGGAACTGATGCACTTAATGCTCCATCAACTGTAAATAAGTTTGTTACCTCAGAAGCATCTGGCGTGTTATTGTGATGATATTTTCCCAGTATTATTCCTTCCTGTAGTACCATTATTCCCGGATTAGATCTTATTATAGTTTTTACCACCGTAGCATCAGCCATATAATAATCCACATCCCAATTTAACCTTTGTATCATAGCTTTGATCTCATCCTCCGAGCTAGCTGATATCATAGAAATCCTTACTTCTGTACCTTTCAAATCCTTGATTAAATTATCAATATCATCAAAGTTGCTTTGATCCATTTTGGAAATATTGCTTATCAAGATCAAGACTCTTTTTTTACTCAATATTTCTTCTGTAAAATCTCCTTGCTCATTCCAGACCGAAAAATCAGAGATTTTCGGAAGAGCATCTGGATTTTTTAAATTCATTTCCACAAATTCATATTCATCTCCTGTGGGATACTGATCAAAAACCACTTGCTCCCCACCTTTGGTCATCACATAACTATATTCCAAAGCAGCAGAAGGCTGCATCGCTGTATTGATATTTACACCAACTTTATAAGCTCTGAAATCAATGAAAGGAAGATTCTGAATAGCGTAAATAGATAGGCCTGTTGCTAGTACTAATGAAACTGCAGTGATTCCTGCTGCCCAATACTGTTTATTTGGTCTAAGGGAATTTTGGAAAATCAACAGTATGGCAATCAATACCACTAGGAATATATCCTTATAAAAAGATTCCCATGGGGTGAGCTTAATGGCGTCTCCAAAACAACCACAATCAGTAACTTTATTAAAATAAGCTGAATAGAAAGTCAGAAAAGTGAAAAACACTATGATCACTGCCAAAGCAATAGTAGTAAACTTAGGTTTATAATTAAGTATTAACATGATCCCCAGGACCACCTCCACTACTACTAAAAATACGGCCAAGGGTAATGAAATAGCTTTCAGTGATGAGAAAAACGGTGCTATATCATAACTAAAGACATCAAAATACTCTTCTAATTTGATAGAAGTGCCTATCGGATCATTGATTTTAATCAATCCCGAGAATATGAACAAACCACCTACTACAAAGCGGACTATCAATAATATTATTTGCTTTATCATTTTATACTCCTAATTTAATCAAACAAAAAACAGAATAATTTATCATATCCTGATAATTTGCCTCTATACCTTCAGATACTATAGTCTTGCCTTGGTTATCTTCAATTTGCTTAACCCTGTATAATTTCATCAAAATAATATCAGTGATGGATGCTACCCGCATATCACGCCATGCTTCTCCATAATCATGATTTTTATTTTCCAGCAGGGATTGGGTATCCATCACCCATTTGTCATAGAGGGGTTCAAGTTCTTCAAATCCTAAATCTAATCTGTCATCAGTAGCAAGGTCTATTTGAATTAAAGCTATGATGCAATAGTTTATAATACCGATAAATTCATCCTGAATAGGGTCATTCACCTTTTGTACTCCCCTTTCCTGGATGGACCTGATCCGCTGAGCCTTTATAAATATCTGATCAGTTATGGATGGCAACCTTAATATTCTCCATGCTGTTCCATAATCCTGCGTTTTCTTCTTAAAAAGTTCTTTACAAAGGTTAATAACTTGATTATATTCGCTCACGGTTTGCGTTTTCAAAGCAATAATATTTAATGACTGATAACTTTATTTCTTCTGGGATCGAAGATATATTATTTCCCCCAAAAATAACACTCAATATTAAAGGAAAGCTCCACTTAATATCCGAGCCCTGGGTGATGGGGATACTTAATGTCACGCCAGATTCTTTTTATACTCCCAGTAGAACGACAGACCACTCGTTTATTTCCGCTAGAGTAAAGCAAATAATAAATGAAGGAGCCCACATAATAGATGTAGGTGGCTATAGTACCCGACCTCATGCAGAGGAGGTAAGTATAGAAGAAGAGATAAGAAGAGTAGTGAGTGGGATAGAGATTATTAGATCTTTAAACCAAAAGATTATAATATCGGTAGATACTTTTAGGGCAGAAGTAGCTAAAATAGCTGTGGATACAGGTGCCCATATAGTGAACGATGTATCGGGAGGCAACCTTGATCCCGACATGATTAATACGGTAGGAAAATTAAACGTACCTTATATTTGTATGCATATGAGGGGAAATCCCAGCACAATGACTAACTTAACAGCGTATGAAAATCTCGAAAAAGAAATATTGTTTTATTTTGCACAAAAATTGAACCATTGTCGAGAAGCTGGCATTAATGATGTAGTACTAGATCTAGGATTCGGTTTTGCCAAGACACTGGACCAAAACTATCGATTACTTAAAAATCTAAATTATTTTAAATCACTGAACGCACCTATATTAGTAGGTGTATCAAGGAAATCAATGATCTATAGATTTTTGGATGTTACTCCCGATGATGCACTGAATGGAACCACTGCCCTCCATATGGCAGCCCTCTTCAAAGGAGCTAATATTCTTCGAGTTCACGATGTAAAGGAAGCTGTCGAAACGGTTCAACTATTTAAACAAATTAACTCTTGAACTTACTTTTCAGAATAGGTTTTTTAGACATCTCCATAGTTAATATTATAGATATTACTTTGGTCAGCTTCCTATTGTATCAAGTGTATAAATTGATGCGGGGCAGTGTTGCCATTAAAATTTTCCTAGGCTTTCTCTCTCTTTATTTGATCTATCTAGTGGTAAATGCTGCCAGGATGGAATTGCTTTCTATTATCTTAGGACAGTTTATGGGGGTCGGTGTTATAGCAGCGATCATCCTATTTGCACCGGAGATCCGTAAGTTTCTTTTGATCATAGGAAAGTCTTCCATTTTCTCAAATGAGAATGTCCTTCAGGAACTTCTTTTCTGGAGAAAACGAGAAACCCAGGCTTTTAACATTACACCGATATTAGAGGCAGCCAAATCACTGGCAGGTACCAGTACAGGTGCATTGATGGTTATTTCACGTAGTTCTGAATTAAAATTTTATGCAGAAAGCGGTGATCTAATAGATGCTATAGTATCTAAGAGATTGCTCATCAGTATCTTCAATAAATACAGCCCACTACACGATGGAGGGGTTATAATTTTTAATGGCCGGGTAAAAGCTGCGCGATGTATCTTACCTGTAACTGAAAGAGAGATCCCAGCTCAATTTGGACTAAGACATAGGGCCGCTATAGGAATGTCAGAAGCTACTGACACTTTGATAGTAATCGTTTCTGAAGAGACAGGGCAGATTTCTCTTGCCAAAAATGGGTCCATAGTCCACAATTTATCCTTTCAAGAAGTCCGTGAAATATTGAATGATTACCTTACTGGTGTAAATACAGATGATAAATTTGATTCAATAAGCAGCTATGAAAGAAAAAAAATAAAACGAGCCAAAGAAGCCGAAAAAAAGTCAAGTGATTAAATAGGCTTTTTCATAATTGCAGAAAGTCGATAGCTAGTAGTCCATAGTCAGATTTATTGACTATGGACTATTAACATCAACTCAATCATTCTTTTAGGAATTCCTTGATTTCATTAAATGCAATTTATTATCGGATGAATTAGTTACTTTTTAACCAATTACTCCCAGCTCCTTACCTACTTCAATGAAAGCATTGATGGCTGCATCAAGATGCTCTCTTTCATGACCTGCAGAAATCTGAACTCTTATCCGTGCTTCCCCCTTAGGTACTACCGGATAATAAAATCCGATGACATATATGCCTTTTTCCAATAGCTTTTCTGCCATTTTCTGTGATAACACCGCATCATAAAGCATGATAGGAACGATGGGATGTTCTCCCGGTTTCATATCAAATCCAGCTTCAGTCATTTTCTCACGGAAATATTTTGTGTTCGTCTCTAGTTTGTCCCTAAGCTCGGTAGTTCTGGACAGCAGGTCAAACACGGCTATGGATGCTCCTGTAATAGATGGAGCCAAAGTATTTGAGAATAAGTAAGGTCTCGATCTTTGTCTCAAAAGATCTATTATTTCTTTACGGCCTGAAGTAAATCCTCCTGAAGCGCCTCCTAATGCTTTGCCCAAAGTACCGGTAATAATATCCATCTGGCCCATAACTCCTTTTAGCTCATGTACACCTCTGCCGGTTTTGCCCATAAATCCTGTAGAATGACACTCATCAGACATTACCAAAGCTTTATATTTTTCGGCTAGTGCAACAATTTTATCCAATTGGGCTATGGTACCATCCATAGAAAAAACACCGTCCGTAACTATTATTTTCTGTTTCGCTCCTTTTGCATCTGCCTCCTTGAGTTGAGTCTCTAGATCTTCCATATCATTATGCTTGTACCTAAATCTCATCGCTTTACAAAGCCTTACCCCATCGATAATTGAAGCATGATTAAGCGCATCGGAGATGATGGCATCCTCTGGACCGAATAGGGGCTCGAACACGCCACCATTGGCATCGAAAGCCGCCGCATACAAGATGGTGTCTTCAGTACCTAGAAATTCAGAAATCTTATTTTCTAATTCGCGGTGTATGTCCTGAGTTCCGCAAATAAATCTTACCGATGACATACCAAAACCGTGTGTGTCTATAGCATTTTTGGCAGCTTCTATAACCTTCGGGTGACTCGACAGTCCGAGGTAATTATTTGCGCAGAAGTTTAATACTTTTTTTCCTCCGGAGATGGTTATTTCGGCAGATTGAGGAGAAGTGATGATTCTCTCCGTTTTAAAAAGTCCTGCATCTATTATTTCTTTAATCTCTTGTTCTAATTTGGGTTTTAGAGTATCGTACATGGTATTTTTTATTATTTTTTTATGATAGAGTGAAAATTTGCTTAAGGTAATTTAGGCGATCTATAAAAGGGTCAGCTGAAATTGTTAATTTTGCACTACGAATACCCAAATATAACGAAAATACCGGAGGCATTGAAATAAAGCTCTGGAGAGAAAAAAGATCAACAATGGAGAAAATACTCATTATTGGAGCCGCTGGACAGCTTGGTTCTGAACTTACCAAATCACTTTGCGAAATATATGGCGATGAGCAGGTAATCGCTACTGACATTAACCAATCCGCTGCGGAAAAATTGGACTTTTGCCGATTTGAAGTCCTAAATGTAATGGACAAGGCTCATCTTCGAAAGCTGGTTCAAGATAATAATATAACTCAAATTTATCATTTGGCTGCAATTCTTTCAGCTACAGGTGAAAAAAACCCAATGTTTGCCTGGCAGCTAAATATGGATAGCCTACTTCATGTACTTGAGTTAGCCAGAGAATTTAAGCTCAATAAGATATATTGGCCATCATCCATAGCAGTCTTCGGCCCTAACACACCCATGCAAAACACTCCTCAGCACTGTATCATGGATCCGAATACAGTCTATGGCATATCAAAGCAAGCAGGTGAAAGATGGTGTGAGTGGTATTATCAAAAACACAAGGTGGATGTTCGAAGCCTAAGATATCCGGGATTGATAGGATATAAGTCATTACCGGGAGGAGGTACTACAGATTATGCTGTGGACATCTATCATAAAGCGATAGAGGGTGAAGTGTTTGATTGCTTCTTGGGAGAGAATACTTATCTTCCCATGATGTATATGCCGGATGCTATTAAAGCAACCCTTGATCTTATGCATGCTCCAGCAGAAAAAATCAAAATCCGATCAAGTTATAATTTATCAGCAATTAGCTTTTCTCCCAAAGAGATTTACCAAAGCATCAAGCAACACTATCCGGATTTTGAAATAAAATATAATCCGGATTTTAGACAATCTATAGCAGACAGCTGGCCTGATAGTATAGATGATAGTGCTGCACGAAATGATTGGGGTTGGGCGCACGATTATGATTTGAGTAAAATGACATCTGATATATTGACCAACTTACCGGAATTTATGGTAAATCTTAAATAAACTATATGAAGAAAGTCCTTATCATATTTCTGCTATTCCCTTTTAGTATTTCATGTGACCCACCTGCGGAGGAAACCACTTCAAACGAAGTCACAGAGCGGACTGATGAAGTAATAGATAATAATGTAGTAGATCAGCCAGATGCAGAACCTGATGAAGTAATATTGGAGGCAGATGCTTCTGAGTGGCTAATATATGAAGGGACTATACCATGTGCGGATTGTCAAGGTATACAGATGCGGCTAAAGCTGGAAAACAAATCCGGTGCGGATGATAAAGCTTATGAACTAACCGAAACATATTTGGGTACTAAAGACGGGGACCGTTCTTTTCAAAGTAGAGGCGTTTACCAGATAACTTATGGCTATGGTAACGATCCCGCTGCGATTTTGATAACCCTGGTGGATAAAAACAATGATCA
>DATHVH010000145.1:0-7921 GCA_035461405.1 Anditalea sp. | reverse complement strand
ATCTGATCTTGCTGCGAATTTAGAAGAACTGATGAGGGAAAGGACTGATGTATGGGTGGAACTGGCTTATCCATTTGGAAGTGAAATGCCCTGGGATTCTACAGGTCAGGAAGAAGTTTACATGTGGACCAATTATTTTGGGTTTACCGAAAAAGCTGATGTTACTTTAAATGCTATACTTGCTTATATGCCGACAGTGCCCCACTGGGGATATAATGGATCAGCCAGGCGTTATTGGGATTTTCTTTACGGCGGCAAGATTCAGCGAGTAGAAAGACAGCTACATCACTATGGATCAGCTTTAAATGCTATACCTGTTATGAAGGAATTCACCAAAAATCCAGAGGACCTTTACCTACTCAGAGTTGGGTACGGAGGTATATTGGGTGGAATAGCTAATATTACACAAGATGGCTTTGGTCCTGCTGCATTCCATTCCTTTCCTGAAATGTTGGATATTGACGGCTATAGTGGGGATTATGGTTCAGGCTTTTTTGGATATGCTGTCAACTCAAAAAGTGTAATAATGAAAGATTCTGAATTTGGATGGTTAGGTTTTGGAGGAAATATAAATATAGCTTCTGATATTGTTCAATTAGATTTAACTACAGCAGGAAAAAATAAATTATTCATAGCACCAGAGAAGACCATGATCATCATGGAAGCGGGAAAAATTGATACAGCATATTATAATATTAAAGAACGCAAATTAAGTTTATCATTAAAAGAGACCAATGCGATTACTCCCCATGCATATTTACGAATTGAGAGTGAAAATAAGGATGTAAAACTCCTAGATTACCCGAAATTAAACCAGGATGTATATAAAATTTCTCTAAAAGATCAACCGACTACTATAGAAATTAATTTTTAAAATATGTAAAAGTTAGATTCAAATATTATAATTAAACCTTTATCTTTTATTTACTAAAGTATATAACCGAATATATATTTTTCATACCAAAATATGCCTTATAAATTATTTAACTGAACAAAACACAATTTTTTAAATGGATAATATAGTATAAGAACCTGCTATATTTGTAGCATTTTTTATAAAGTGTTTTAAGTACATTTATATTATAGTAGATTTTAATTTTAATCCAATAATATAAAATTTTATGTACAACTTAATCTGTATTATTTATGAAAATATTTACTAAATGGTTATGTAATTTAGTAATGGTAGGGTTTATAGTTTGCTATTCTACCACCGCTAATGCATATGACGAAGTAAAATTAGCATCCATGGCTAATGAAATCGAAAGATCTGTAAAAAGTACAGAGGCAAGGATTATTCGGGGCACGGTATATTCCACTGAAGATAATCTTCCATTACCTGGAGTAAGTGTAGTAGTAAAAGGAACTACTACGGGGACCGCTACAGATGGAGATGGTAATTTCACCCTTGAAATACCTGATCAGCCTACTACATTGGTGTTTAGTTTCATCGGGTTTGTTACCCAAGAATTGGTAATTAACAACCAGTCTCAAGTTGAGGTACAAATGGTGGGAGATGTAGCCTCTATGGACGAAATAGTAGTCGTCGGATATGGGTCAATGAGAAAAGGGGACGTAACAAGTTCGGTAGGTGGAGTTAAAGAAGAAGATTTTGTAAAAGGTGCTGTGCGAGATGCCGCACAACTAATTCAGGGAAAGGTAGCGGGATTAAGAGTTACCACTCCCAGTGGAGACCCTGGGGCAAGTACCCAAATAAATTTGAGAGGAATTAATTCAATAAATGGTTCATCCCAGCCCCTAATATTGGTGGATGGAATTCCTGGTGATATGAATACTGTAGCTCCTGAGGATATAGAATCAATTGATGTTTTGAAGGATGGATCTGCTGCTGCCATATATGGAACTAGGGCCACTGGTGGTGTAATATTAATTACTACCAGACAAAATAGAGAGAATAGAAATACAGTATCTTATAATAACTATGTAAGTGTACAAACTATAGCCCGAAGGCCAAATTTACTTACAGGTGATGATTATAGAAGATTAATAAGCGAAGAAGGAATACCTTATACGGATTATGGTCATAATACAGATTGGCTCGGTGAGATGATGCAGACACCTATCAGCCACAATCATAACCTCACCTTATTTGGAGGAAACCGTACTACAAACTTTACAGGTTCTATAAATTACAGAGACTGGGACGGAATTTTTCAAAGGACAGGACAGCAGCGATTGACACTACGTGCTGATCTAAATCATAGTATGTTCAACGATAAATTAAGGGCTAATGTGCAAATCATAAACCGGATTTTTTCATCAGAAAGGGGAGGTGCAGATGGTTATGCTTATAGGCAAGCTATGATCAGAAACCCTACGGATAGGGTCCGTGACGAACAGGGAAACTGGCAAGAAAGAGACGGCTATTTTTATGAAAACCCTATCTCAAGAATTAATGAATTTAATTCAGAATCAAGGTTTAACGAAATGAGAATGAGTGGTACTTTGATTTATAATCCGATGGATAATTTGGATTTAAAATTACTGGTATCTAATGTTCAAAACAATAATATATCAGGTAATGCCACCACTTTTGACCATACCAATACTTGGTTAAACAATCAAAATGGGACTGCTAGTAGATCAACAAGTGCCTATTCTGAAAACTTGATGGAACTGACAGCTAATTACAATAAATCTATAGGTAAACATTTTTTCACAGTGTTGGGAGGTTATAGCTGGCAAGATGCTACCAATGAATCATTCTTTGCGAGCAACTGGAATTTTCCTACGGATCTGTATGGATGGAACAATTTAGGAGCCGGAGCAGCACTTCAAACTGGACAAGCCAATATGGGCAGTGGAAAAGATAAATGGCAACTGGCTGGGTTCTTTGGAAGGTTTACCTATAATTATGATGACAGATTTCTCTTTATGAGCAGTATACGTCGGGAGGGTTCTTCCAGATTTGGCGCTAATTATCAATGGGGTACATTTCCTGCAGCCTCGGTAGGTTGGAGAATAAGTAACGAGCAATTCTTAAAAGACAATAGTAA
Organism: Anditalea sp.; assembly: GCA_035461405.1. Lineage (GTDB taxonomy): Bacteria > Bacteroidota > Bacteroidia > Cytophagales > Cyclobacteriaceae > Anditalea. The sequence goes on along the minus strand of DATHVH010000145.1, from coordinate 4,904 downwards.
TATTCAGGATATAAAGCTTAGAGCTGGTTACGGTGTGACGGGAACGATAGCCAATTCTCCTTATTTATCTCAAATCAGTTATAATTTTAATAGAGGCCAGGGAGCTTTTATCGGAGGGAATTGGGTACAGGGATTTATACCTGCAAGGAACTTTAACCCTGACTTGAGATGGGAGAGGAAAATAGAATATAACTTTGGTTTAGACTTTAGTTTTTTCAAAGACAGGATTAGTGGTTCATTTGATATTTATCGAAGAAACATAAACGATTTACTATATAGCTTCCCCGTGCCGGTGCCTCCATATCTCATTAATACAATGATGTTAAATGCAGGCTCTATGCAAAACGATGGAGCTGAAATCTTATTAAATTTCAGCCCTATAGCTAAGCCTAATTTTGTCTGGCGATCCAATCTTACTTACTCTACTAATAAAAACAAGCTGGTTAATTTATCAAATGACCAATTTGAAGTTTCAAACCAATTTTTTAATGCCGGGTATACAGGCGAACCGATTCAGGATTATACCCATAGGGTAGAGGTCGGAGGGCCTATCGGTAGATTCTTTGTCTGGAATACAGTAGGAGTAAATGAATCTGGAGAATGGCTGATAGAGAGCCAAAGTGGAGAAACGATCCCTATATCAGAAGCTGTCCAAGAAGATAGACAGTTTTACGGAAATGGAATCCCGAAACATATTCTGGGCTTCAATAACACCTTTATCTACAAAAGTTTTGATTTGGAAGTGAATATTAGGGGCGCATTTGGTCATGACATCTTAAATTTTCAAAGAATGTTCTATGAAAACCCCTACAACATAGCTTATAATATGCTGGATACTGCATATGATCCGGTTTATGGCCAAAGGTTGAGCTCAGACTTAGCCTATGTCAGCCACTATATAGAAAGTGGAGATTATGTCAAATTAGATAATGTGACATTAGGCTATACCTTACCAAAAATGAGATTTATGCAAAATGCACGTATATATGCCTCTGGATTGAATCTGCTTATTTTGACTAAGTATCAAGGGATTGATCCTGAAGGAGTAAGTATTACTGGTTTTGCCCCTGGAAATGATGAAAGGGATAAATATCCTACTACTCGAACATTTACACTGGGATTAAACGTGACCTTTTAAAAGAATTTAGAATGAAAAATTGAGCTTGACTTAAGGATTTTACACTGGGATGCCCCGATCATTATATTGGGTGTCATGTGAAATTCTCTTTGCCTGTCGGTAGTCAAGTGTGACTTCTAAAAAACAAATTATAAACACATGAAAAATAAAAGCAAATTATATATAGGAATACTACTGGTATCTATCGGAGGTTTGGGATTACCATCTTGCCTTGATTTAACAGAAGAAGTGTATTCAGAAGTTGTGGCAGAAAATTTTCAGCCTGGAGAGCGGGACATACCTTCTATTATTGCACCTGTCTATGGGTCTCTGAGAGGATTGATGATGGGTTGGCAGGGACATTTTGATGTCCAGGAAGAGTCAGCTGATATCATAGTGACTCCTTCCAGACCAAATGGATGGTATGATGGAGGCACTTATCTTCGCATGCACCAGCATAATTGGACACCCATCCAATGGCAGCCAACAAATTTATGGCAGAGTTCCTATCGTAGTATTACCACAGCCAATAGAGTTATATCACAGATTGAAGATGGGGAGATTCCCATAGAAATTGGCAGGGAAGAAGTAATTGGTGAGCTAAAAGCCGTGAGGGCATTTGCTTATTACTTACTCTTAGATAATCATGGAAATGTGCCTATTGTCACAAATTTTAGAGATGTGGAATTGCCGCAGCAAAGGACACGAACAGAGCTATACGAGTTTGTTATTAACGAATTGGATGCAGTGATGCCATATTTAAGTAAAGATGCATCTTCTACCTACGGACAGCTTAATTACTGGGGTGCAAAAACACTATTGGCAAAAATTTATCTCAATGCTGAAGTTTATACAGGAACTCCCCAATGGGACAAAGTCATAGAAGTCTGTGATGAAATCATTAATGAGGGAGGGTATTCTTTAGAGCCTATTTATTCAGATATATTTCATTGGGATAATGCCAATAGTATTGAAACCATCTTTGCTGTCCCTTATGATGAAATATTCGGTACCGGTAATACTGTCCACATGAAAACTCTGGATCCACTAAGCAGATTTGTTTATAATATGCAAGCCGGACCATGGGGTGGTAATTGTGCAGTACCACAGTTTATTGATAGCTATGACGAAGAGGATGGAAGACTTTATGATACATGGATAATGGGGCCTCAATATCATGCTACCACAGGTGAAATGGTTATAAATTATACCAAAGAAGTACCCAGTATTGCCGCTACTGCTTCTAATAATGGCTACCGTATAGGTAAATATCAAATCAAGCAAGGAGCTACTGGTAGTCTGGATAATGATTTTCCTTTTTTCCGGTATGCTGATGTATTGATGATGAAAGCAGAGGCATTATTAAGAACAGGAAGAGCAGGGGAAGCTGCCAGTTTGGTTACCCAAGTGCGAGAAAGAGCCTTTGTGAATTCAAATCCAGCAAAAGCAGTGGTAACCGCAGAAACTTTGTTGGGAGGAAGTAGGTATCAATATGGATATCAAAACGAAGATGGAACAATAGAAAGTGATGGAGGAGGAGATATCCCTTTCGGAGGATTTTTAGATGAATTAGGATGGGAATTTGCTGCTGAAGCTCATCGCAGACAGGATATAATCAGATTCGGAGTTTTCCAAACAAAGAGCTGGTTTAATCATAGGCCACATCCCCAGGCTAATACAAGAATTCTGTTTCCAATACCTGAAGGAGAGATTAATAGTAATCCAAATCTATCCCAAAATCCCGGGTATTAAAAGACTATAAAGATACCCTTATACCAAGGGTATCTTTTTCACTTAAATGGGCAATTTCATGAAAAATCTTTTCATAAAAGCAATAACAATTTTATCTATCCTAATTTTTTTGTTGCCATTAATAGGGCATACCCAGGGGACGTCAAAAGATTACCAAAGAGCAAGTGAAGTAAAAGAAACTTATAAGGACAAAGTATACCATTCACCTAATGGTATCCAATGGCAGGAAGGTGGTGAGCTCACTTACTCAATACGAAATGCAGACGGCTTAAAATATTTAATTATCGATCCAAAAGAAAAAAGTAAAAGAGAATTGCTGGATATTAAAAACCTGGCTAAAGCTTTTTCAGAATTAAATGGAAAAGAAATTTCAGAAAGCGAGTTGACTATATCTAATATCAACCTCAAAAATGGGAAAATCCAATTTCAAAGTCAGCGGGCTATATGGGAATGGGATGGAGACCGTGGTACATTGGAACAGGTAGATGATTTAGGAAATGGTAATTCAAGATATTGGGGGACAAATGATTCAGAACGAGATGAGAGACGTATTAAATCTCCTGATGGAAAAAAGGAAGCTTTTATAAGAGACTATAATGTAGTGGTAAAAGATCTTGCCTCAGGAAAAGAAGAAAAATTAAGTAAGGATGGTGTGATGGGTGAATACTATTCCACCCGCATTACCTGGTCGGAAGATGGTAAGAAATTAGCTACTTTCAAATTTAAACCAAGTGAGGTAAGAAAATTGACCCTCATAGCTTCTTCACCCGAAGACCAGCTTCAGCCCAAGGTATTTGAACGTGATTACCTAAAACCAGGAGATGTCCTGCCTGTCAGAACACCTGTTATATTCAACCTTGAAAATAATCAAATGTGGCAGGCTGATCTAAATCAGATGGACAATCAATTTTCTTTAACCAGGTTGAATTGGAAAAAGGATGGGTCCGCAGTTCGCTGGGAGTATAATCAAAGAAGTCACCAAATATATAATGTTTTCGAAATGGATGCCGAAACCGGCGATATGCGAACAGTGATTGAAGAAAGCAGTCCCACATTCATTGACTATAGTGGTAAATATTTTAGAAAGGATTTAGAAAAAAACAACCAGATAATATGGTCATCCGAAAGAGATGGCTGGAGACATTTATATTTATATGATGGGGCTAATGGAAAAGTGATCAATCAAATAACCAAAGGTGAATGGGTAGTTAGAGAAATTAAACATGTGGATGAAGAGAAAGGCGAGATATATTTTACCGCTAGTGGGAGAAATAAAAATGAAGATCCTTACCATCTCCATTTTTATAAAATCGGAATTGATGGTAAAAACCTAAAGCAACTGACAGAAGAGAATGCTAATCACGAAATATATTTGTCAGCCGATCAAAAATATTTTGTCGACAAATATTCAAGGCAGGATCTTCCTGCTGTAACTGTTTTAAAAGAAGTGGCTAAAGGTAGTGTAATAATGGAGTTAGAAAAGGCAGATATTGATGCACTTACTGCTGAAGGTTGGTCTGCTCCTGAAATTTTTTCATCTAAAGGAAGGGATGGAAAAACAGCTATCTGGGGAGTGATAATCAAACCATCTAATTTTGACCCAAGTTTAAAATATCCTGTAATTGAATACATTTATGCTGGACCGCATAGCTCTTTTGTTCCCAAATCCTTCGCACCCAATTACAACGGACTAAACGAATTGGCTGAACTTGGTTTTGTAGTAGTACAGATCGACGGAATGGGGACATCCAATAGATCCAAGGCTTTTCATGATATAGCATGGAAAAATCTTAAAGACGCAGGATTTCCTGATAGAATTGCTTGGATGAAATCAGCAGCAGAGGATAGACCTTATATGGATCTTAATAAGGTAGGGATTTTTGGAACATCCGCCGGTGGACAAAGTGCCACAGGTGCATTATTGTTTCATCCAGAATTTTATAAAGTAGCAGTCTCTTCCTGTGGTTGTCATGATAACAGAATGGATAAAATCTGGTGGAATGAGCAGTGGATGGGATATCCAACCGGAACTCAT
>DATHVH010000144.1:0-34053 GCA_035461405.1 Anditalea sp. | reverse complement strand
CACCCGTCGAGGCATCCATCCTTCTATCTTTAATATGTCCTAATTTAAACCTGTTACTGTATTTTTCTAAGTATGCCTGTGGATCTTGACCTGGCACTACCACCCAATAGAAATCCATTTCATAATATACTAAGTCCGGATCGGTATTATCCATAAGATAATCCTGCGGCATTTGACCCTCCAAAGGCTCAAAGGTATAGCCGTGATTATGATAAGCAAACCTTATCCCCTTGTCTTTACAGACCTGGCCAATTCGGTTAAATTCATCGGCCAACCTTTTAAATTCATCCATACTTTCCTGAGGTCCCACCCAAGGGCAGATCAGATATTTCATGTCAATTTCTGCAGCCTCCGAAGCTTTCTGCTCCAACCCTTCAAATACATTGGCATGTGAGGCGACAAAGTTAAGACCCAGGTCCGAAGTCATCGATTTAAATTCAGTGTTCTTCATGCCCCAGAATATACCCTTGCCTCCGTCATAACCTTCTATAGTGTCATACCCATAAGAGGATAATTTTTCGAGCGTATTCTTCACGTCTTCTTCCATTTGGTCCTTTACTGAATATAGCTGTATGCCTATTCTGGAAAGCCCATTGCCAGTAGTACTACTAGCTACCTCTGTAGAGTTTCTTTCGGGTCCACTACAAAATTGTAAAGGCAGAAAAGCGCCTGAGGCCATTATAGCACCTAACTTAATGAATTTTCGTCTGTTGTTCATAGTGTCTAATTTTATAGTGTAGATATCCCCTACAGCAAAACAGTAGGCAGAGTAATATTCACGTTAGGTTTTATATTGCCCAGACTTTGTCACCTTTCTTATAATCCGTACAGCCATCATAGCTTCCAGGCGTCTCAATATATCTCAACTGCTGGGTAGCTCCAATTTCTGAAGTAAAATAGCCTAATACGGTGAGATCTTTCATCATATTAATATACTGAGGCCCATCTTTCTTGTCCACATTACGCGCATCTTGATGTAGTCTGTTGAGATATTCGGTTCTCTGCTCTACAGTGGCATCCATGAAATCAGTGTCAGTTTCATCCTTAAAACCATCTCTGATTTCGTTTAAACCCCTTAACCATGTTTCCTGCTGCTCTTTATTATAGGTCTCTTGCACCATTACTTTCATGAATGTACCTATACCAACAGCCTTTGCCCCAGGAGTATCTGTAGTGGGAATAATGGCTTCTCCAATCTCATCCATATACGCGAGCTCACTGTCCGAAAAATCCAGACCTTCTATTCTATCTTCTGGAGCACAACCTGTAAGGATGACATTGGCACCTACCATAGTCCCCCCCATCATCAGCACCATATTCTTTAATGCATCTCTTCTATTCATTGCCATAATATATCTCTATTATAGGTTTCTATTTTTTAATTCTCTTACTGCAAAATCCACCGCTCTTGCAGTTAATGCCATATAAGTCAAGGAGGGATTCTGAGCTGCTGCTGAGGTCATAGCTGCGCCATCTGTGACAAACACATTTTTGGCATCCCATACCTGATTGTTTCCATTCAGTACTGATGTTTTTGGATCCCTGCCCATTCTGGCTGTTCCCATTTCATGTATACCCTGCCCCATAGTATACCCTGCATCATACTTGGATACATTCTTAAGTCCTGCTGCTTCCAGCATTTCTGCAGCATCATTCATCATGTCCTCACGCATTTTTAGCTCATTCTCTTTTATCTCGGCATTCATTACCAATACCGACATACCCCATTTGTCTTTCACATCGGGACTAAGCTTGATCGTGTTTTCGTGATATGGGAGAATTTCCCCAAATGCTGTGATACCCATAGTCCATGGTCCTGGCTCGCTTATAGCCTCTTTAAGGGGTGCACCAAAGTTGATCTCAGCTACTTCCCTGCTCCAGCCTTGTCTACTGGCAGCGCCCTGGTATCCAAATCCTCTAATATAGTCCCTCTTATCCCCATTGATATTTCTGAATCGAGGGATGTAAATACCGGTAGGTCTTCTACCATAATAATATTTATCATCATATCCCTCTGCCTGACCATTCGCTCCTAATCTGAAGTGGTGGTCCATTACATTGTGACCGAGTTCCCCTGAGCTACTTCCCAATCCTTCTGGCCATATATCTGTAGCAGTTCGCATCAGTATGGCGGTAGAGTTAAAAGCAGACGCACATAAGAATATGATTTTGGCGTTATATACTACAGTCTGATTGTTTTCAGCATCTAAAACTTCTACGCCAGTAGCCCGCTGGGAATCCTTGTCATAAATCAATTTATGCACTATAGACCACGGCCTTAATGTAAGGTTACCAGTTTTCATAGCGGCTGGCAAAGTGGATGACTGTGTGCTAAAATACCCCCCAAATGGACAGCCTAACCAACATTTATTTCTATACTGACAGTTAGTCCTTCCTTCCAATGGCTGAGTAATATTGGCTACACGGCCTATAGTTACATGTCGGGATCCTTTAAAGTGATCCTTAACTCGAGCAGCAACATCTTTCTCTACACAGTTCATGTCCATAGGTGGCTGAAAATCCCCATCGGGCAGCTGTGCTAATCCATCTCTGCTTCCCGATATACCGGCAAACTTTTCCACATAACTATACCATGGAGCTAAATCCTTATATCTCACAGGCCAATCCACTGCTATACCTTCCTTGGCATTTGCTTCAAAATCAATATCTCCTAATCTATAACTCTGTCTTCCCCACAGAAGCGACCTTCCACCTACCTGATATCCTCTGTACCAGTCAAATGGTTTCTCTTCTACGTACGGAGATTCTGATTCTTGAGCCCACCAGTCCACATTTAGCTCATTCAATACATAGTCCCTCCGTAATACTGGGTGATTTTCGATCATCTCTATCGATCTTCTACCTCTATAATTGGTCTCCCATGGACCTATAGTAGCTGTCTTGTAATCTTTTACGTGTTCTACATTTTGTCCTCTTTCGAGCATCAAAACCTTAAGTCCTTTTTCTGCTAATTCTTTTGCAGCCCAACCGCCGCTGATCCCTGAACCAACGACTATAGCATCGTATTCTTGATTTGCCATAATATTATTTATCCTACTATTTAATCTTATTTTTATACATCACATATTTCTATCGCTTCCCGTAATGAAGCTACTTTATCACTGGCTTTGGGTATAAATTCCTGTGCCACATATCCGGTATAGCCCGTATCATATATGGCTTTCATAATTGCCGGATAGTTTAGTTCTTGACTTTGATCAATTTCATTTCTCCCTGGATTTCCAGCTGTATGATAGTGACCATAATATTGGAAATTTTGCTTTATGGTCCTAATCACATCTCCTTCATCTATCTGCATATGGTAAATATCATAGAGCAATTTAAAATTGTCTGAATCCAATCTTTTGCAAAGCTCCACACCCCATTTACTGTTATCAGCCATGTAATCAGGATGGTCTACTTTGCTATTCAGCAATTCCATCTGAAGAATTACACCATGTTTTTCAGCTAACCCAAGGATCTTTTTTAATCCTTTCTCGCTATTTTGAAGACCGGTTTCATCATCCATACCTTCCTTGTTTCCACTGAAACAAATAAGATTCTTGTACCCTGCTTTGGCAACCATGGGGATCATTTCAGTATAATTTTTCACCAGAGTGCTGTGGTAGTCTTTATGATTGAAGCCATGGATCAGATTAATTTCTGCGCCATTACACATCGAACTCTGAATATCATGCTTTTTTAGCGTTTCCCACCCACTAGGTCCTACCAGATCAATCGCATTAAAACCTAGTGCTTTGACAGTAACACAAAGATCTTCCAATGACAAGTGTCCAAATGTCCATTGACATACTGAGTGGTTTATATTACCTTTTAATCCCATTTTGTTTTTAGCTTTAATATCTAGAAAAGGCAAAGCAGAAAACAATGCGGTCCCTGCCAGCATCTTCTTTAGTACGTTTCTTCTTGAATTCTCCATCCTATACGGTCTGTAACACTTCTTTTTCAATATTTTCTTCTCTAAATAGGAATACAAAAAGAACTGTAACCATTAGAGCTATACCGGATGGAATCAACCATATGGATCTCCAGTCATGAGTTTGGTCTGAGAGCAAGTAATAATCTGAAACTAAACCTGCTACCCAAAAACCTATGAGCATCCCTACACCATATGTGGCAAGGGTTATTAAGCCTTGTGCGGCACTTTTATACCGAGGACCTGCTTTGGAATCTGTGTAAATCTGTCCGGAGACAAAGAAAAAATCATAACATATTCCATGTAATGCGATACCAATCAATAACATATACATGCCTGATCCAGCATCGCCGAAAGCAAATAAGGCATATCTGGCTATCCAAGCAAGCATACCTACCAGCAATGTCTTTTTTATTCCGAACTTAGTGAAAAAAACTGGGAGTAATAACATAAATAAAACCTCAGAAACCTGCCCTATAGTCATCTTACCAGTAGCATTGGGCATCCCCACCTCAGTAAGGAAAGGGTTTGCATTTTGGTAATAAAATGCCAACGGAATGCATATTAATATAGAAGAAATAAAAAAGATCAGGTAATTCCTATCATTTAAGAGCTTAATGGCGTCAAGGCCCAGTACCTCACTTACGCTCAGCTTTTCACCAGTGGCTATCTTTGGCGGTGTAGACGGTAGGGTAAAGCTAAAAAATCCTAATACCACGGAAGCTAATCCAGACATCATAAAGGTATTTCTGAGCGCGCCGGCAGCGAGTCCTTCTGCACTGTCCCAAAAAAACAAATAACTGATCAGTAGACCCGCCACTATCCATCCAATGGTGCCCCATACACGTATGACTGCAAATTCCTTTGCAGGATCTTTCATTTGATTAAAAGATACTGAATTTACTAGAGCCAAAGTAGGCATATATACCACCATGTATGCAAACACAAATGGATAAAACTGTGTGAAATCTTCAGCACTAAACATCATGAACATTAATCCTGCGCCCAGTAAATGAAGAATTCCCAGAATCCTTTCTGCATTAAAATATTTATCTGCTATAAGGCCTATAATAAAAGGTGCTATGATAGCTCCAAAAGACTGAGTAGAAAAGGCTGCGGCGGTCTGTGTGCCAGAAGCATGTAAAGTAGTGCCGAGAAATGTCCCCAAAGTAACGAACCAACCACCCCAAATAAAAAATTCAAGGAACATCATGAAAGACAGCCTAATCTTAATACCGGAGTTCATAGGGGGGTTAACGAAGGTTATTACAGGTTTAGGTTAATTGAGGATTTACAATCAATTTCTAACATTAATCACTTAAATTAGTAAATCCAAACGAAATGGTAAGAAAGCTATTCTTGATCATAATATTTTTACCATTCATATAAAATTATGTCACTTGATCCTTTATATCATTTGGCATACAGTATAGTTTTTGAAGATTAACTTTTATGCTGGAAATTAAAACAAAATAATCAATTATAAAAACAATAAATCACAATACTAAAAAGACACATGGCTTATAAAAAACTTAAAATGGGAATGATCGGCGGTGGACCTGGCAGCTTTATCGGAGCAATCCATAGAATAGCCGCTAATATGGATGGTGAGATAGAACTTGTAGCCGGAGTATTCAGCAGCGATCCTGAAAAAAGCAAAGAAGCAGGCACTTCCTTATATCTAGATCCTAAAAGAGTATATGGTTCATATGATGAAATGTTTGAAAAAGAAAGTCTTCTGCCAGAAGAAGATAAAATGGATTTTGTGAGTATAGTTACTCCAAATCATGTACACTTTGACCCATCTATGAAAGCATTGGAAAATGGCTATCATCTGGTCCTTGACAAACCCATGACCCTTACTTTGGAAGAAGCGCACCTATTATATGACAAAATCAAATCTAGTGGTAAACTATTTTGTTTAACCCACACCTATACCGGTTATCCTATGATAAAGCAAGCTAGGCAGATGGTAGCTGATGGTGTGCTGGGAAATATTAGAAAAGTATATGTAGAGTATCCACAGGGATGGCTTACCGAAATGCTTGAAAATGAAGGAGACAAACAAGCCTCTTGGAGAACCGACCCAAAGAAAAGTGGTAAAGCCGGGTGTATGGGAGATATTGGAACCCATGCCTTTAATCTTGCGGAGTATATCACTGGTTTGAAATTGACAAAACTCTGCGCTGACATAAACACTAAAGTAAATGGGAGACTCCTTGATGATGACGGCAATGTCCTTTTGAAATTCGACAATGGTGCTTCAGGAACTTTGATAGCAACCCAAATAGCAACTGGAACGGAAAACAACCTCAACATAAGGGTATATGGAGATAAGGCCGGACTGGAGTGGAAACAAGAAGATAACAATACCCTGATCATAAGACACCATAACAAACCTGATGAAATTTACCGCGCCGGAACTCCTTACCTGGGACATATACCTCAGGAAAATACGCGAACTCCGGCAGGACACCCAGAGGGATATTTAGAAGCATTTGCTAACTTATACAGAAACTTTGCAAGAACGCTGCAAGCTCAACGAGATGGAAGAACCCCTGATGAAGCATGGCTTGACATCCCTGGTGCCACAGATGGGCTTAGGGGTATGGCTTTTGTACACCATGTAATAGAAAGTGGGAAATCTGATCAAAAATGGACCCAGTTTTCTGTATAATTTATGATTTTACTCAACCAACGTATTTCAATCCTTGTAAACATTTCTAATTTTCTTAAATTGTACCAACTAACCAAATAAACTCTATATGAAATTTATCAAACCATTAAGCCTCGGAATAATAGCCATTACCTCTTTAATGTATGCCTGCGGAGGTGGAGAAAGTACCGACACCAGAAAGGAAACTACCTCATCTCTACCTCAAAGCCAACCACAGCAACAATCTCTGGAACAGAGATACGGGGAAGACCCTGATTATATAGCCGGACTAGCCCTTATCAAAGAGTCGGATTGTCCAAGCTGTCATATGGCAGAACGGAGAATTGTAGGTCCTTCCTACAATGAAGTGGCAGAGAAATATGAAAATAATTCAGAAAATGTAGCTTTACTAGCATCAAGAGTGATTAAAGGTAATGTAGGTGAATGGGGAAATGTCCCTATGCCGGCACACCCTAGTCTTTCTGAAGAAGATGCACAACAGATGGTGAAGTATGTATTATTACTTAGAAAATAGAATATGATAAAAAAATCCCTTTTACCAATGGCAGTGGTAGCTATGTTGGCTACAGGATGCGACCCTGGCAGTAACGATAATTCTACTGTGGAAGAAACAGAGAGCAGTCAAAATCAAGAATCAGAGTGGACCAATTTATTTGATGGACAGTCTACCCAGGGTTGGTCCAGTTATAATAAAGATGGTGTAGGTGAGGCTTGGAAAGTCCAAGACGGTGTCCTCTATTTTGATTCTTCCGCGGGAGAAGGAGGAGATTTGGTTACTGATGAAACTTATTCAGATTTCCATTTAGAATTGGAATGGAAAATCTCGAAAAATGGAAACAGCGGAGTAATGTTTTATGTGCAGGAGTCTGAAGAATATCCAGAACCATATCGCACAGGGCCCGAAATGCAAATATTAGATAATGACGGACATCCTGATGCCAAAATCACTAAACACCGCTCTGGGGATCTATATGATCTTATAGAGTCTAGCGAAGAAGCTTCTAATCCTGTAGGAGAATGGAATAAGTCTGAGATAATTTCAAAAAACGGTAAACTGGATTTTTATTTAAATGGAGTAAATACAGTATCCACTACTATGTGGGATGACCAGTGGAATGAAATGGTAGCTAACAGTAAGTTTAAAGACTGGTCCGGTTTTGGAAAATACCAGGAAGGAAAAATAGCCTTACAGGATCATGGCGATGATGTATGGTTCAGAAACATCAGAATCAAAAGATTGTAATCAGTATAAAAGAAAAGCCGGGAAATATTCCCGGCTTTTCTTTTATTCTCCTATCATTTCTAATATACTATTGAATGTTCGGCTCGGCCTCATAGCATGAGAAGTTTTCTCAGCATCTGGCTTATAATAGCCGCCTATGTCTACTGGTTTACCTTGTGCCCCGTTAAGTTCTGCAAGGATATCTGATTCCTGATCATTTAGCGCCTGGGCCACTTCTTCAAAATCTTCCTGAAGATCCGGATCCTGATCCTGCTCTACAAGTGCTTCAGCCCAATACATCGCTAGATAGTAATGGCTACCTCTTAAGTCCAGCTCATTTACTTTGCGAGAGGGAGATTTATCATTTTGCAAGAATTTACCTGTAGCTTTGTCCAAAGCTTTTCCAAGTACTATAGCTCGCTCATTATTAAAAGTATTTCCTAGATGCTCTAGAGATACAGCCAATGCTAAGAATTCACCCAGTGAATCCCAACGTAAATGTCCTTCCTCCACAAATTGCTGTACGTGTTTAGGCGCAGACCCGCCAGCCCCTGTCTCAAAAAGACCTCCACCATTCATCAAAGGAACTATAGAAAGCATTTTTGCACTGGTGCCTAACTCTAAAATCGGAAAAAGGTCAGTCAGATAATCACGTAATACATTACCAGTCACAGAAATAGTATCTTTGCCATCTTTAGTTCTTTCTAAAGTATATCTTGTTGCTTCATCCGGACTCATGATCTGGATATCCAGTCCATTGGTATCATGATCTCCTAAATATTGATTTACTTTTTTTATAAGCTCTGCATCATGGGCTCTATTTTTATCTAACCAGAATATGGCAGGAACTCCGGTGGCTCTAGCCCTATTTACAGCTAGTTTTACCCAATCTTGTATAGGCGCATCTTTTGTCTGACACATTCTCCAGATATCACCTTTCTCCACAGTATGCTCAATCAATACCTCTCCTGAAGCATTTACTACTTGAACGGTACCCGCTTCAGCTATTTCAAATGTTTTATCATGAGATCCATACTCTTCCGCTTTCTGAGCCATTAAACCAACATTGGGAACACTTCCCATAGTGGTTGGGTCAAATGCACCATGTTTTTTACAAAAATCAATGGTTTCCTGATATACACCTGCATAAGATCTATCTGGGATCACAGCTTTCGTATCCTGCAGTTTGTTATTTTTATTCCACATCTGACCAGAATCACGGATCATTGCCGGCATAGAGGCATCTATGATCACATCACTTGGTACATGTAGGTTAGTGATACCTTTGTCAGAATTAACCATAGCGAGGTCTGGACTTTCTGCATAACAAGACGCTATGGTAGCTTCAATTTCTTTTCTCTTCTCTTCCGGAAGCTGTTTAATTGAATTCACCAGATCGGCAAAACCATTTTTTACATCCACACCAAGTCCTTTTAATTCTTCACCATGTTTTTCAAAAACTGGGGCAAAGAAAACTTCTACTGCATGACCGAAAATAATAGGATCAGAAACCTTCATCATAGTAGCTTTCATATGAAGTGAAAACAAGATTCCCTGATTCTTTGCATCTTCCTTTTGCTCAGCTAAAAAATCTCTAAGCGCTTTTACTGTTAAAACGGAAGCATCGATTACTTCACCTTCTTTTAAAGAAAGTTTCTCCTTGAGTACTGTAGTATCTCCGTTTTTGCTTTTCAGTTGTATCTTAACCTCTTCTGCTTTAGAAACGGTCAGGGATTTCTCGCTACCGTAAAAATCTCCCTCCGTCATGCTGGCTACGTGGGTTTTGGAGTCACTACTCCATTTACCCATTCTGTGGGGATTATTTTTGGCATATTGTTTTACTGCCAAAGGTGCTCTACGGTCAGAGTTACCTTCTCTGAGCACCGGATTTACAGCGCTACCTTTTATTTTATCATATCTGGCCTGAATAGATTTCTCATCCTCATTTTTAGGCTCATCAGGGTAATTTGGCAAAGCATAACCTTGTTCCTGCAGTTCTTTTATGGCTGCTTTAAGTTGTGGTATGGATGCACTAATATTTGGAAGTTTTACAATATTGGCTTCTGGGGTTTTGGCTATTTCTCCCAGCTCCGCCAAGTCATCATTTATTTTCTGGTCATCGTTCAGAAATTCCGGGAAAGAAGCTATTATCCTTCCGGAAAGTGAAATATCACGGGTTTCCACTACCACTCCGGCTGAGCCGGTAAAAGCTTTGATGATGGGTAATAAAGAATAGGTAGCTAAAGCAGGAGCTTCATCCGTTAGGGTATAAAGGATTTTTGGAGTTTTTGATGTCATCTTTTTTTATCTAAAATTCTAAGCTTAGCCGGCAAACTGTTTGTCGGGTTAAAGTAAAGTGCAAAACAAAGTTCTTATAAAGTAGTACCTTATTATAAAGGTGTAAAATTGTGGCTAAAATAAGCATTTTATCGGGGAATAGTAAATAGAAGTTTAAATGAATAAAATCTATCACCAATAGATCATTTAAGTAAAATTGTCGTTTGTCTATAAAATGTTCCAGATATTACAGATAAAATATGCCCATTCACCTCTTGATTTCTTTTTTTCTTGTCTTATTTGTAAACTATACCAGTCCCATAAATGATGAATTGACAATAGAAGAAAAAGAACTGTTACAATTCATAAATGAATACAGGGTGTCACAAAATTTAGCTCCTGTCCCCCATTCTCCCAAGCTGACTAAGGTGGCAAAAGCACATGCCCAAGACTTACAGGAGAATTTCACCCGAGGTAAACGATGTAATATGCATAGCTGGTCCAAAAAAGGACCTTGGTCTGACTGCTGCTATACCGATGATCACAAACGTGCAAACTGTATGTGGGATAAGCCTAAAGAAATTTCGGGTTACAATAGTCCAGGTTATGAAATAGCTTATTGGCACTCCGCAAAAGCTACTCCCACAGATGCACTGGAGGTATGGAAAAAAAGTCCCGGTCACAATTCCGTAATGGCAAATCTTGGACCTTTCAAAGATGCAAATTGGAAAGCTATGGGAGTAGGGATTTATAAAGAATATGCGATTGTGTGGTTTGGAGAGATGGAGGATGAGTAGTAGGAGTATAAAAAAGAGTAAGATGTAAGAAATGAAAAGTAAGGAGAATTTTTAAAAGGCCGGAAGACAGAAGACCGATGACCGAAGATAGAAATATAAGACCGAAGACTTACTCCATTATTCTCCCCATAGCCATCGGGATCGGCGTTCGACATTCATACTTCTTTTCAAGGAAAAATAAATATCGAATGATGAATGATGAATATCGAATAATGAAGTAAAAAAAGGGTTAAGTAAAATTAGGACGTGACAATTGACCGAAGACCGAAGAAAAGAAGTGAAAAGTAACAAGTTGGTAATCGAACATCTTGACCGTGCCGCCTGCCTGCCGCTAGACAGGTAAGTACGGATATTAATGCTTTGGTAAGAAGAAAATATATCGAAAAGACAACAACTTCTTACTTCTTACCTATTACTTTTTACTCATTTTCTGTAAGTATTATCAGTAGCTCTCCTTTTCATTCGGAAAATCACGGCTTTTCACATCATCTATATATTCCTCCACTGCTTTAAGCATATGAGACCTTAAATCAGCATATTGCCTTAAAAAACGGGGTTTAAATTCTTGGGTGATTCCGAGCATATCATGGACCACTAGTACTTGGCCATCTACATCTGGGCCAGCTCCAATTCCGATCACAGGGATAGATACTGTCTCTGCCACTTTCTTTGCAAGCTTAGCAGGTATCTTTTCGAGGACCAACGCAAAACAGCCTGCCTCCTCGAGAATTTTAGCATCCTCTATCAATTTATCAGCTTCAGCTTCCTCCTTTGCCCTTACAGTATAAGTCCCAAATTTATAAATGGATTGAGGAGTAAGACCCAAATGCCCCATCACCGGTACTCCAGCACTCAGTATCCTACATACCGATTCCCTTATCTCAGCACCACCCTCTACCTTTACTGCATGTGCTCCGGATTCTTTCATAATTCGGATAGAGGAACGAAGCGCTTCAGAGCTATTTCCCTGATAACTTCCAAATGGTATATCCACTACCACAAAAGCCCTGCTCACTGCCCTTACCACAGAGGTAGCATGGTATATCATCTGGTCCAATGTGATCGGCAGGGTGGTTTCATGCCCAGCCATTACATTAGAAGCAGAATCCCCTACTAATATGATATCAACTCCACCCGCATCTACTATGCCCGCCATAGAATAATCATAAGCGGTCAACATGGAAATTTTTTCCCCCCGACTTTTCATTTCCTGAAGGGTATGGGTAGTAATTCTCTTTATGTTCGAAGATTGGTGTATGGACATATTAGTGCAAGTGTACAGTATATTGTTCTTTAGATAGGTCTACTTCTATGTGGTCATTCAGTGTTGTGGAAAGTTCATAGCCCGTATAATCTGGTGTCACAGGAAATAATTTATGGCTTCTGTTTACCAATACAGCTATTTCCATTTTATTGATTGGCATTTCCAAAAATGGTTTAAGTGCATATGCCAGGGTTTTGCCTGTATTGAGCACATCATCTACGATGATCAAACATTTATCTTTTAATTCTAAATCTTTGGATAGTGTTACTTCACCTTGTACCACTGAGGTTTTATCTAGCTTTACTTCAAGTAGCTCTACTTCAAGCGGAGAAATTTCTTTGAGACTTTCAGCGAGCAATGAGGCAAATAGATTACCCATACCTGAAATGCCCGCAAATACCACTCCTTCTGCGGATACATTTCTCTCATAGATCTCATAAGCTATCCGCGTAATCTTTTGGAGTATCTGCTTATGATTTAAAACCAATGTTCTTGTCTCACTCATAGTTAAAAGTAGAAATCAAATTAAAAAGGGAAATTAAATAGATTGTGGCGGGTTTCAAAGGTTTGCATATTATATTTAAACCCACCTTATCCTTTTATAATAGTACAGAGTATAAATAACATCCAGTTGACTTAAAGAAAAAACTGACCTTATCTATAGGTATCTTCCTCATTCATAATATTTACATAGCTATCATATCGATATGGGTGTATATATCCTTCCTCCAATTTTTCTAAAACCACACATCCCGGTTCGTTGATATGTTTACAATTATTATACTTACACTGCCCCAGATACTTTCTCATTTCTACAAAATAATGGGAAAGCTCCTGATCTTCTATATCTAGAATACCAAATTCTTTAATACCAGGAGTATCTATAAGGTATCCTTCTCCTGCAAATCCAAACATCTCGGCAAATGTGGTAGTATGAACTCCTTTTGTTGTAAAACTGGAAATATTTTTCGTAGCCTGATTAGCGGTAGGTATAAGTTTGTTTAGCAAAGTGGACTTCCCTACTCCTGAATGTCCGGAGAGAAGCGTAGTCTTCCCTATAAGCAAAGGGGTTAAACCTTCCAGCAGATCCTCCTCCATTAAAGCAGATAATTCTAATACCGGATAGCCCAGAGGTTCATAAATTTCTCTTATGTCCTGAAGAAAATCCAGGTCTTTATCCTTATATGTAAGGTCCATTTTATTCACCACCAGAGTAGCAGGTATTCTGAAACTTTCGGTACTGACAAGAAACCTATCAATAAACCCCAAAGAAGTACGTGGATTTCTCAAAGTAATAATTAAAAAAGCCTGGTCTATATTAGAAGCTATGATATGAGAAAAATGAGATTTGCGGGTGGATTTTCGAATAACATAATTTTCTCGGGGCAGAATTTCAGTGATCACAGCAGTTTGCTGATCTGCTTCCCGCTCTACCTCCACATAGTCACCTACCGATACAGGATTGGTCAGTTTGAGATCATCTTGTTTGAACTTCCCCCGAAGACGACATTTAACCTCCTCCTCTTTTACCTTTACCAGGTACCAACTACCTGTAGATTTGATTACTCTTCCCTTCATTTACCTAAATGTATCATTACTTGTTTTATAATTTTTTCAGCACTTCCCAAATTATCCCTGACCATATTCTTAGCGGCCTCACTTGCTTTTTTATATTGATTTTTATCTTCGAGTAATTTGATTATTTCTATAAGTTCATCTGTATGAGACACACTGTATCCACATCCGTAATTTTGACTGATACCTGCCTCGGGGAATTTATTAGTTTTTTTCAAATTACCGAAGATTACCGGAATATAATATGCCATGGGTTCAAGTATATTATGCAACCCTTTACCAAATGCTCCACCCACGTAGGCTATCTCTGCATATTGGTACAAAGAAGATAGCATTCCTATATTATCTATAAATAATACCTCACTTTTATCCTGGAGTTTTAATTCGGAATAAAGACTACTTTTTTTCGAAATCTCAGATTGCCATTGATTGATCCTCTTTATATCAATATCATGAGGTGCTATAATGTATATATAGTCTTCACTAGAATTAATCAATGGAATAAGCAAATCCATATCCTCCTGCCATGCACTACCCACTACGATTACCTTTTTTCCATCTATCCATTTTTCTATATCAGGAAATGTTTTCGGGGACTTGCTCAATGCATTTACATTATCAAAACGTGTATCTCCTGTCCGTGACGCTGATGAAAATCTTATGGTGGTCAAAAGGTCCAATGACGTCTGGTTCTGAGTGAATATATAATCAAAAGATTTTAAGATCTTTCTAAAAAACCCACCATAACTTTTAAAATAAATTTGCTCTGGCCTAAATGCCGCGGAAAATAGAAATAAAGGTATTTTTTTCTTTTTTGCTTCAAATATGAAATTTGTCCAAAGGTCATACTTAACAAAGAAGGTAACATAGGGATTTAAAATGCTTATGAATTTTTCAGCATTCTGTGGGGTATCAAATGGGATATAAGATATGAAATCTACATGGGGCTGGGATTTTTTGATGACATTTTCATATCCAGAAGGGCTGAAAAAAGTAATGGTTATAGATATTTCTGGTATCTTTTCTTTGAGCTTTGATATCACTGGTTTCGCTTGTTCATATTCACCGAGTGAGGCCACATGAAACCAGGCTACATATTTATGATCAGCGGCAAAATTTTGCAAGTTTTCAAACAGTCCCTCTCTACCCTCTACCAGTAATTTCAATTTGGGAGAAAAATGTTTTGTCATGCCTGCTATTGCAGTAAAACTTTTTATAGCAATATCATAGAATGGTTTCATGGATAGCAAAAATAAACAGAAGATTTAACGAATAAAGATATATACATAATTTCTACTAACGAAAAAAGCCCCGACTCATCGCCGGGGCTTTAAATTCAATTCGTTATAAAGCTTAGTTCTTACCTAAATAGGCTGCAACACCTTCTTTGGTAGCTTGCATGCCTTCTTTACCTTCTTCCCAGTTAGCTGGACATACTTCACCGAATTTCTCCACGTGATGTAATGCATCTACTAATCTGATCATTTCATCTATATTTCTACCTAAAGGAAGATCATTGATGGTTTCGTGTCTTACTTTTCCTTCTTTATCGATCAAGAAAGAACCTCTATAAGCTACTGGAGCTCCTTCATAAACCAATTCTCCCTCTTCATTGTAATTCCACTCACCTGCTAATACGCCAAAGTTATGGGCGATAGTTTTAGCAGGATCAGCTACTATAGGATAGGTTACTCCCTGAATACCACCTTGGTCTTTTGGAAGGCCTAACCATGCAAGGTGAGACTCCTCTGTATCCGTAGATGCACCTACTACAGCCACACCTCTTCTTTCGAATTCAGCCAATTTTTCTTGGAATGCAAGAATTTCAGTTGGACATACGAAAGTAAAATCTTTTGGATAGAAGAAGAAAATAACATCTTGCTTGCCCAGATACTGATCTAAAGAGAAATTTTCAACGATTTCTTCACCGTTTATTACTGCTGCTGCTTTAAATACCGGAGCTTTTTTTCCTACTAATGACATAAATTTAATTTTTGGTTTTTATAAATAATAGTTTGACTATACTTTTTGACCTTTGATCACGATAGAAATTTCATCTATCTCAAAGTTTTCTATTTTATGCTTATCAAAGAATTCTTTAAGCACAGACTCTAATTCTTTATTCTGATAATCAGAGATCTCGTTGGTCTTTCTGCAATATATATGGCTATGTGCTTCCAATATTGCATCAAACCTCATCACACCTTTATTGTCAATGAATTTCTGGATAATACCAGCATTGACAAAGGTATCTAAGGTTTTATAAACCGTGCCTAAAGAAATCGAGGGATTTTGGGTTTTTATGGATTCAAAAACGTGCTCAGCAGTAGGATGGTTTTCGGCTCCTACTATAGAATTATAAATTACCATCCTTTGATGAGTAAACTTTAATCCTCCTTCTGAAATAATGTTTTTGACCTTATTAATATTCATTTCCCACAAAGAATGATTCTCATCAAAGAATCGTTCCGCAAAAGTAGAAAAAATAATTTATTCCAAAAAATCATTCGAATTTAATTTTCTAAAGCTTTTCTTTAAGGAAAATTAGTAAATTTATCCTTGTATAATATTTGTGTTATGACATAGCATTTATTGATTTTCCAACGTTTTTAGGTTTTTTGAAGAATTAATTCTCTTCCAGGGGGATCTACAGATTTAAGTATTTTATTATGATTAAAGTTTTGTTTATATGTTTGGGAAATATCTGCAGGTCACCCTTGGCCGAAGCAATATTTAACCATAAAGTAAAGCAACGAGGTATAGAAGAAAAATTTATAGCTGATAGTTGTGGCACCTCTGATTACCATATCGGCGAATTGCCTGATGAAAGAACCATCAGCTGTGCAAAAAAATATGGCATTAAATTAAACCACCGGGGGAGACAACTCAATAAATTAGATTTTAAGACATTCCATTATCTATTGGTAATGGATGAATCAAATATGTCTAAGGTAAGGGAATATATGGACACCTATGGTCTAGATCATCCTAAAATCTATATGCTTCGTGATTTGAATGCTGAGTCCCCTGTAGAAGTACCTGATCCATACTATGGTGTAGAAAAAGATTTTAATGATATGTACTATATTCTGGATGAAGCAATCGATAAACTTCTTGATAAAATATTGAAAGAGCCTATTAATGTTTGATCAACAGGAGCAATACGAAGAAATCCTATTTGAAGTTTTTGGCACACCGGTAAGGATCAATCAGTTGAAATTGGTGGCTGCTGGCAATTTAAACCAGGCTATTTATTTGTCTACAGATCAAGGAGATCTTTTTCTCAAAACCAATTTTGAAAAACGATCTGATATATTCGAAAAAGAAGCATTGGCGCTGCAATTTTTGAAAGCCAATACTTCATTATACATCCCCAGTGTTTCCGGTTTTGGAAAAAAAGGTGAATTGAATTTTCTTTTAACTGAATGGATTCCCAGTGGTAGAAAAAATATGGATTTTTGGGAAAATCTTGGCCAAGGATTAGCCCAACTCCACATGGTGAGTTCGAAAAATTTTGGACTGGACCATGACAATTATATAGCAGTACTGCCCCAGATCAATTCGCCTAAAGCTACATGGGCTGAGTTTTTTATTTCCAATCGGCTGGAGCCTATGCTAGGAAAAGCTTTCTATGATGGACTTATTGATAAAAGCTTTTTGGATAAATTTAGAGATATCTATGATAAACTCCCCTCCGTATTCCCAAATGAAATCCCGGCTCTGCTGCATGGGGATCTCTGGTCTGGCAATGTTATGGAAACTGCTTTGGGTGAGCCAGCTCTTATAGATCCTGCTATTTATTTTGGTCATAGAGAGGTTGATCTTGCCTTTTCGAAGTTGTTTGGGGGTTTTGATATGCGGTTTTATGATGCATATGAAGATGTTTTTCCATTAGAACCTGGGTTTGAAGAGCGGGTGAAGATCTATAATTTATACCCACTCCTAGTCCATCTTAATCTCTTCGGTAAAAGTTATCTTCCACCCATCGAAAAGACAGTCAAATTTTTAATCTAGTCGGTGTTAGTCCATACTATTCTTTTCCGATATATAGACTATCTGGTATGAGTTTCTGGTTTTCTGTTCCAGTAGTATCTGTTTTTCTTGCTCATAAAAATCGATAAGGTCTGAATTATAATTCAAAATAGTAAGCAATCTCAGACCTTCATTATATTTTAGCTGAAAATCACTTTTCACTGCTTCCAATAATTTATCTAGTTTAAAAAAATCTTTATCCATACAGATAGATATGCTTATAGCTGAAGTCTGAACAAGATTCACTTTTAAATTTAGTGAATTGAGATGTCCATAGACCATGTGAAGGTGTATCCCATTTATAAAAGTAAAATCAGTGACTTTAAATGTTACTAAGACTTGGTCTTCTTTAATGATTAAAGTAGGAATTTCTGGTTTTATAGTAGACTGGGTGATCTTAGTGCCATGTGAATTTGGTTCTATAAAAGACTTAACCCATAAAGGAATATTTTTATTGGCTAATGGCTTTATAGTTTTAGGATGAATGACAGATGCACCATAATAGGTCATCTCTGCTGCCTGATGGTAATCAAGTACCGGGTATAATATTGTATCGGAAAACTTTTTGGGGTCGGCATTTAAGACACCGGGTACATCTTTCCAAATGGTAACCGCTCCTGCGTCTATACATGAGGCTATAATAGCTGCAGTATAATCGGATCCTTCCCTGCCCAATGTGGTAGTTTTACCTTTTTCACTCCTCCCTATGAACCCTTGAGTAATTACTGGATATTTCCTCATTTTAGGCAAGAGTATTTTTTTACAATTTTTTTCAGTTTCAGCCCAATTGACCTTCGCAGATCGATGGTTTTCATCAGTAATAATTATTTCTCTTGCATCCTGCCAGAGACAATATAGTTTTTGTTCACAAAGATATTCCTGGACAATCTTAGTGGCCATAATTTCACCAAAACTTACTACCTCATCATATTTTATATCATAATCCTGCGCTGTTATATGTCCGGCGAGTACTCTTTCCAATTGCAAAAAAGTATTATTAATATGAGCAAATACCATATGGTCCTCTGGAAATAATTCTTGACAAATGCCTAAATGGTTACATTTAAGATTTGTAATATTCAAAGAATAATCTTTACCTTCAATTTTTTTTTGTAAGATTATTTCTAATTCATTAGTTGTTTTTCCAATTGCGGAAACTACAATTATATGGTCATTCCGCAATCGATTGTTTAAAATAATAACAAGGTTTTTCATTGCTAATGCATCTTTTATAGATGCACCTCCAAATTTGAATACAAATGCTTTTGACATAAAAATTATTATTGTAATTTAACTTAATCATTTATCACAAATAGGATTTTTCAAATATATGCGTACTAAGCCTTACATTCAAGACAATTCGGTATTAGGGTATTCTGTAGGAGTAACCCTGGACAGATTCATTAAAAGTAAACAGGATGATTTTCCATTTGCATCAGGAGAACTTTCACAGCTGCTGCGTGATATTGCACTCGCGACAAAGATAGTAAATAGAGAAATCAATAGGGCAGGATTATCTAATATAGGAGGTGCTTTCGGCCAGACTAATGTACAGGGAGAGGAGCAGCAGAAGCTGGATGTAGTAGCCAATATCCGATTTACGAGGGCACTGACTAAGGGTGGTGAAGTATGTGCCGTAGTATCGGAAGAAGATGATGAGGTCATTGATCTCCAAAATAACAGTGGCAAGTATGTGGTAGCCATAGATCCTCTAGATGGATCCTCCAACATTGATGTTAATATCTCTATAGGTACTATTTTCTCCATATATAGAAGGGTTACTCCTCTGGGAAGTCCTATCCAACCAGAGGATGTCATGCAGCCGGGAAACAAGCAGGTGGCAGCAGGATATGTACTATATGGATCTTCTACTATGCTGGTTTATACGACAGGTCATGGAGTTAACGGTTTTACTTATGAAAACTCTTTAGGAGAATTTTTCCTTTCCCATCCGGACATCCAGGCTCCAGAAACTGGGAATATATATAGTATAAATGAAGGACTATATAATCAGATGAGCGAAGGATTAAGAAATTATGTTTGTGATTGCAAAAAGAAAGAGATGAGTGCCCGATATATAGGTAGTCTAGTGGCTGACTTTCATAGAAATCTTTTAAAAGGAGGCATATATATATACCCTGGGACAGAGAAAACCCCTCATGGAAAGCTGAGACTTTTATATGAAGCAAATGCACTTGCGTTTATAGCGGAGCAGGCTGGAGCTAAAGCTACGAATGGAAAAGATCGAATTTTAGACATGATGCCTACGAGTCTTCACCAGCGGACACCACTATTTATAGGATCTAGTAAGTTGGTCGAGGAAGCCGAGAACTTTGTAAAGGATGAAATATATGTTCCATCTGAAAAAATTTAATAATTAATAGTAACCCAAATAATTAAAAAAGTCTCCCTATGGAGACTTTTTTAATTTACCAATAGTACTTCATCTGGCCAGTGAAATTTTTCACCTAACTTTTCATCCCAGTGGTCAGGCTCCATACGTAAGTTTCCGGCAGCTCCAGAAAATGTCATCTCACCAAAGAATATTGAATTTTCGAACATATAGAGATCTACTCTAGCATAGCCAAATGGCTTCGCAAGCTTTTTGGCAAGCATCAATAAATCATCTAATTGCTGTGGTTTTTTGAGAAGCTCAAGATTGGTAATAGGATCAGAACCTTCTCTTTTAAAAGGCGCAACTGTCCAGTCTTCCAGAAAAAATGATTGTTTGACATGTGTAGCCCTCTCATCCATCACCTGTATAAAAATAAATGGCTCCGCTCCATCTTTTCCACTAAATACGTGGATCTTGATATCTGCGGGAGAGTTACCGTTTTTAAGAAGTGCTTTTTCAGCAATTAATTTTCTTTTAATTTTTTTATAATGGATTTCATTGTAGACTTTTGAGTAATCTATCTTTAACCATTCATTTGCTTTTTCTACAATATCAGGAATCGATTCCACACTTTTGTCCTTAACCACCAAGTTAAAGCCAGCACCATGATTAGCTTTTAAAACAAAGCTGTTCGGTAGTTTCTGAACATCTTCTTCAGTAATCTTCTCAAAAACCCCATAGGAGGGAATCAAATATTCATCACCTATCATAGACTTCACATATTCTCTAACCCTCACTTTATCAGCTAACTCAGAGAAAATAGGCAATGGCTTAATTAGACGGCAATAGAGCTTCTCTGTAAAAGTCTTTGGAGTAATAAAATTTGGAAACTTGTGGAATTTCCTATAGTACTGTAGATATAGCTTGAGCGCCTGGGGTGATCGTCGCTCAATACCATACATAATTTCGTGGAGTTTCATATTTTAAAACTGTTATATTACTACTCAAGGTTTTTAGCAAATATAAATTAATTTTTTCAGCTAAAATTGCCATGATTATAGTAAATGTTTAAATACAAAACCCGTACCACCTAATGAAATATTAGATTACCATATCTTAATAATCAAATATAAATTTGAAAGGGTCACTTAGTTAATATTATATAGAAGTGGTTTTAGATTTTAATTCAAAATACCTTCAAACCACAAGTTCATGGGGCAATAAAAATATACTTACCACATTAATAAGTCTTTACAAATAATTAAGTTAAAAATACAGACTATTGGAAATCGAAAATGACATTAAAAAAACCTTAGGAAACTGGTAATATCTTTTTTAAATTATTTAAGGCTAGTTTTTTTATAAAACTGATCATTTTTATTTTGGACCTCTTATAATGTAAGCACTCAAGGATCGCAAAAAACTTTATTTATAGCAATCAATGGCTTACTCTTGAAACCTATCTGGCCAGCTAAACATCTCACCAAGTTTTTTATTCCAGATTTCCGGTTCTATTACCATATTCCCGGCTGCATGTGAGAAAGTAATTTCTCCAAAATACAGTTTATTTTCATGTATATAAAAATCAACTCTGGCATAACTGAAAGGCTTAGCCAATATTTTTGCACAAGAAACCAATTCTTCCAATAATTCAGGTTTTTTCAATAAAGTGGAAGAAGTTATATCATTAACTCCGTTTCGTTTCAATTTGAAAGGTGCAGGATCCCATGATTCGAGAAAAAAAGCATTTTCCATTTTTTCCCCATTTTTAGCCATGACTTGGATAAAGAGATAATCTTGTTCACCCTCCGGACAATTAAAGACATGCACTTTGTAGTCGGTAGGTGATTTGCCATTGATTAAAAGGGCTTTTTCAGCTATCAATTTAGGCTTAATTATGCCGTAATGTTTTTCAAAATATCTTTTGGAGTAGTCTATGGATAGCCAATTATTAGCTTCCGTCACTAATTCAGAAACAGATTCTTTTGATTTATCTTCAACTACTTTGTAAAACCCAGCTCCATGATTGGCTTTTAAGACGAAAGATGATGGTAGCTTATGGATGTCCTCTTCAGTCAAAGTATCATATAGACCATATAATGGTATCAAATAGTCTGCACCTAAAAATTTCTCAACAAAATCTCTTACTGCCACTTTATCGGCCAATTTTGAAAAAATAGGCAAAGGATTTAAAATCCTGCTATAAAGCTTTTCCATGAAGGTTTTTGGAAAAAACAGATTGGGAATTTTATTAAATTTCCTATAATACTGTATATGTAGCTTAATAGCTGATGATGACCTTCTTTCCAGACTATATAAAATTCTATTCATATCCATAAAAAAATGTTACTGTAATAAATTAAAAGACAGGAAAGTTTTCATGCAATTGACTATCCTCTTAAAATTCAATATAACATGTTGCTTTTTATTCTATTTGTAGCACGTAAGCTTTAGCTTTTAAAGTGCTTAATAATTATTTGTAAACAAAACGAATAAACTTTACTCTATAGAAATCCCTTGGTTACCAAATGTTCAATTGCAGGTGCACTATTGGTGCCAGTTATATTATTCCTCTAACAGAACCCAAAACTACTAAATTTTAATTTTTAAATCCTAAATCTGCAGATTTTACTTTTCAAAAATCATTTTTATTATTGTGAAAAGCAAAACGTAACAAACCATTATTAAAACCAGGAAATGGTATTATTTTATTTCTAGATAAAAGGATGAAAATATTAAAAAGAGGATTAACCCTTAAAAGCACAACTTGAAATTAAAAAAATAGTAGGACCTTAAAAATGAGAGAATGGTGGACCTATATCAATTAACTCTATTTATATTTCTTCTTCATTTCAGCTTTTAAAAGTTGCCTATCCACAATGGCAGCCGTCAAGTCTCTAATTAAAAATTCGGGTTCGCTATTGTTGAGTATTTTCTTTAATTTCTCTTCAGATAGATCTATCCTATAACAAAATTGAAGGAATTTTTGAAAGTCTTTATTTACAAGTAGGTTTACTTCAGGCATAAATAACCTGATTAATTCCTCCCTTGCTATATCATTGGCAGACAAATCAAAAATCGAAGGTATCATATACTTACCAGGTTAATATAAAAAATAGTGCCACTTATTTCGTGTGAAACAAGTGGCACTATTATATTATTTATTGGAGTTCTTATCTTTCTCCCCTACTTGATCTTCTGATTCTTCGTTATTTTCTTGAAGCGATTCAGGGCTGTATTTTCTGAGGATATTATACCAGCTCACCAGTTTTTTGATATCACTGGAATAAACCCTGGACTCATCATAATCTGGAAGTACATGTTTTAAAAAAGCCTTAAATTCATCAGGATCTGCATTAGTGCTTAATCCCAAATCTCCCTCAAACTCTTTTTCAATAGTCTTCATTACGTCCTCCAGAGAAGTGGCTCCTTCTTCATTCATGGTATATATAGAGATTTCACTCAAAATAGAAACTCTATGGCTGGCTCCTACCACTAATTTACCTTTTTTATCATCCATTGATTCCAGGATGACACCACTTCTACTTGGTTTTAATATTTTATATAATCCAGGTTTCCCTGCTACAGTTGCTATTTCTTTAAATTCCATTACTGTTATATTTTTATTAGGGTTGCAAATATACTGGTTCGGTTCTAAAGCCCAATAATTAATTACGCTCAGCGTAAAAATCTTCTGTCACTGCACCGATAAACTCGAGGACTTCATCTCGCCCTTGCTTATCCTCCGCTGAAGTGACAAAATATAGAGGTGGCTCATCATATATATCCTGGGTGGCCGTCAAAAACGCATAAACGTTTGCCATGGTTTTGGTTTTGGACTGTTTATCTGCTTTAGTAAATATGAGCACAATGGTCACGCCATTTTCTGCACACCATAATATAAATTCCAGATCGTTTTTTTGAGGTTCGAGTCTACTGTCTATCAATACAAAGGTTACTTCAAGGTTTTCACGTGAGGTTAGGTAACCTTTAATCATCTTATCCCAATCACCCTTTATAGATTTACTGACTTTGGCAAAACCATATCCCGGCAAATCTACCATAAACCAACGCTCATCTATAACAAAATGGTTGATCAATTGAGTTTTTCCAGGCCTTCCTGAGGTTTTGGCTAAACTCTTATTATTAGTCAGCATATTGATCAAAGAGCTTTTGCCCACATTAGATCTGCCGATAAAGGCAAACTCAGGTTTGGTAGGTGCAGGGCATTTCGTATGGTCGGTGTTGCTAATTAAAAAAGAAGCTTTTTTGATCATGGCGTAAATATTTTTCACAAAGGTAAGGCTTTCCTTACAAAATAGTCCAATCAATTAATCTTTAACATTTTTCCAATGCTCAGGTTTACTTAGTAATATTACGTTTCAATTAAGGAAATACAGATGGCAGTAGTACCCTACAAGGATAAAAACGAAGGAAAAAAGGCTCAGGTGGCCACTATGTTTAACAACATCAGTAAAAGATATGATCTTTTAAACCATGTGTTAAGCTTAGGTATAGACATTATCTGGAGAAAAAAAGCCATCAAGCTTCTAAAAAAAGACCAGCCTAAGCTGATATTGGATATCGCCACAGGTACTGGAGATTTTGCTATTGAAGCATTAGCGCTCAATCCGGATAAGGTTATCGGAGTAGATATTTCCGAGGGTATGCTTGCAGAGGGTAAAAAGAAACTGAAAAAAAGAAATCTGGAAGATAGGATAGAGCTACAGATGGGAGATTCAGAAAAGCTTCTCTTCGATCAAAATAAATTTGATGCAGTTATCGTTTCCTTTGGAGTAAGGAATTTTGAAAATCTGGAAAAAGGTTTGGCGGACATGTACCGTGTATTAAAACCCGGCGGAAAGACTGTGATAGTAGAATTTTCCAAGCCCAAAAAATTCCCAATGAAGCAGACATATAATTTTTATTTCAAATTTATCCTTCCTCAGATAGGTAAAATTGTATCTAAAGATAATTCTGCCTATACTTATTTGCCCGAATCCGTTCAGGCATTCCCCGATGGGGAAGATTTTCTTCAGGTACTTAAAAAAGTAGGCTTTAAAAACACACAATGCAAACCGCTGACATTTGGGATAAGCTCGATATATATAGGAGAAAAGTAGGCCTTACCCTACTATTACTCTTTGTTTTTTTTAATAGCTACAGCCAAAAGCCGCTCAGTGAATCTGGTCAGGATGATGATCTTATATCTTATGGTTTCTTTTTGGCTGGACATAACAATACCTATAGAATAAGGTATTCGGATGCATTCATGGATCCGAATAGAACTTATGGTATCAACCAACCGAAGCTGAGTAATATCCATAGTATACAGCCAGTATTCTCGAGGGGTTTTTCCCTAGGCTTTCTTACCACGCTCAGACTGCACGATCAGTTTAATATTCTCTTTACTCCTAAAGTGGGCTTTTACGAATATAGGACAGTAGTTAATTACTATAATGGCCCATTACTAAATGCGGATAATACTGAACCGTTTGGAGACGGAAGGATGGCCATAGATCCCGTAGCCCAAGTATCAGAAGCTACTCTTGTAGAATTTCCTCTGCTCTTTAAATATAAATCCCAGCGCTTTAACAATACCCGAATGTATTTTATAGGAGGTGCCAATGCCCAGTTTAGGACTAAAGGCCAGGAAGAAGCCAATGAAGATAGCCTAGTAATTTTAGGCAGTGATTTAGCTCTGGAAATGGGGATGGGTTTTGATATTTATTTTGAGTATTTTAAATTTTCTCCGGAAATCCGGTTTTCACATGGTCTAAGAAACCTCTATAAAGCGTCACATACTGATCCGCGATTTGCAGAGGCTATATCTGATATCAGGATGAAGACTATCACCATATACCTCAATTTTCAGTAGCAATATTAATTTTTAATATAAGCTCCTTTTTTTAGTATGGGTAAAAATCTTTACTTTAGAATCAGGTACTTATCCCAGATTCTAAAGTATCTGACAGATATCAAGATGATTCCCATCAAATTTAACCATGAAAAATAAAACTGCACTAATTACTGGAGCTACCTCAGGTATAGGAAAGGCAAGTGCCATAGCACTGGCTAAAATAGGATTTGATATTATAGCCTGCGGCAGAAGAGAGCAACGATTAATAGATCTAAAGGAAGAACTTCCTGAAAGCACCAATTATACTTATCTGGTTTTCGATGTCAGCAAAAGAGATGAGGTCAGAACAGCATTTGAATCATTAGAGGATGATTGGAAAGATATAGATCTTTTGATCAATAATGCTGGTAATGCCCATGGCCTATCCCCAATCCAATCGGGAGATATAGATGACTGGGACGCCATGATGGATATAAATGTGAAAGGTCTTTTATACGTATCCAAACGAGTGATGCCGGGAATGATCGAACGTAAATCAGGCCAAATTATAAATATAGGATCCATAGCGGGCAAAGAAGTATATCCAAACGGAAATGCATACTGCGCTTCTAAACATGCTGTGGATGCGCTTACAAAAGGGATGCGTATAGATCTTAATCCATATGGCATTAAAGTAATGGGCATCCACCCGGGGTTGGTAGAAACAGAATTTTCAGTAGTAAGATTTAAAGGAGATGAAGAAAGGGCCAATTCAGTTTATAAGGGCTATGATCCATTAAAGGCGGAAGATATAGCCGAAATAATAGTATTTGCAGCTACCCGTCCTCCTCATGTAGTCTTGGCGGATATTGTAGTACTACCCACTGCACAGGCTAATAGTACCATTCTTAAAAAAGATGTATGAAGTATATTGCCATTCTATTATTTTTAACATTATCCTGTCAGCAACCAAAAGAAGAAGCCATAACAGCGGAGGCACTTGGCCATGATGTTTATGGGCTTGAAGAAGAGGCGGCAGAATCGATGGATTTCTCTGAAAATCAGACTGAGCTAACCCATTGGGATAAAAGATTTATAGAGGCTGGGCTAGTTAATATTCAATCTGAGATACCAGAAATATTGGTAGATTTAAAATATTCCAGTACTGATAATTTCTTTGGCCAAGATGTCTATGACGATTTAGAAAATGCCTATCTGCAGCCAGAAGTAACCCAAATGCTGCAAAAGGCATTTGAAAATCTACAGACGAAAGATAGAAATCTAACCTTTCTGGTATATGATGCAGTACGTCCCAGGGCTGTACAGCAAATACTTTGGGACAATTTAGATAAACCCGACAGCTTAAAGCCCCTGTACGTAGCTGATCCAAAGGTAGGCAGTCTTCATAATTTTGGAGTAGCAGTGGACTTAACTATAGCAGATAGGACTACAGGCCAACCCCTGGATATGGGCACAAAATATGATTTCTTTGGCTATGCAGCTTATCCTGATCGAGAGGCTCAGATGCTTAAAGAGGGAAAGATTACACAAAATCACATCAATAACCGAAAGTTGCTCCGTGAGGTGATGCTCGGCGCTGGATTTACAGGTATCGGCAGTGAGTGGTGGCATTTTAATGCTTACTCAAGAAAAGTAGCCGGTCAAAAATTTGAAATAATACCCTAAAAAAACCTAAAATGAAAAAACAGCTTATCATCCTATTAGCCATCTTACTGCCACTGATAGGACACGCACAAAAAACTCAATTCCGTGTATTGGCATTCAGTAAAACTGAAGGATTCCGCCATGAATCAATTGAAGCAGGAACAGAGGCCTTAAAAAAAATGGCCAAAGAAAACTTTTTTAAACTGGACCATACTGAAGATGCAAGTGTTTTCACTTCTGAAAATTTAAAAAATTACGATGTAGTAGTTATGCTTAACACTACCGGAGATATATTTAATGACAGTCAAAAGAATGCTTTTAAAGATTTTGTCCAAAGCGGCAAAGGAATAGTAGGAGTTCATAGTGCCACTGATACTGAATATGACTGGCCTTGGTATAATAAATTGATAGGTGGTCAATTTGAGAGCCACCCGCATATACAAACAGCAAAAATAATTACTGTGGAGCGGGAACACCCTTCCACATTCCACCTTCCCTCCACCTGGATATGGACTGATGAGTGGTATAATTTCAAAAATTTCAACGATGACGTAACCGTTCTATTGGAATTAGATCGTAAATCTTATGATTCAGGAAAGAATAGCAGCGAAAGCCATCCTATTTCTTGGTATCATGAATTTGATGGTGGAAGAGTATTTTATACGGGGCTTGGCCACGTTCCTGCCGTGTATGAAAATCCTTTGTTTATCAAACACCTGCTGGGAGGAATATGGTATGCGGCCAAAAATAATGTAACACAAAGCACACCTAATCAAGGGTCTTAACCATTTAAATCATGAAATTTAAAAGGCAGCAGCTCATCGATGCTGCTG
Organism: Anditalea sp.; assembly: GCA_035461405.1. Lineage (GTDB taxonomy): Bacteria > Bacteroidota > Bacteroidia > Cytophagales > Cyclobacteriaceae > Anditalea. Next base: position 5,600 of record DATHVH010000144.1, on the reverse strand, counting down.
GCTTTTAAAACTTCACCATTGGGAGACAACATAAATATTTCGATGGGTTGGTCATACCGCTGCTCATACTCACTGATGGTCTGTCTACAAAGGCCACAGGGGGTCACTGTCGCAAAGTTTTTTTCATCTCTCCTTTTGGCCACCACTGCTATTTTTAAAGGTTTGGCATCTGGATACCGGGCATGTGAATATCCCATAACTACCCTTTCTGCACAATTACCCACAGGATAGGAGGCATTTTCCTGATTACTGCCCGCCATCATCTCCCCGTTATCTAAAAGTAAAGCTGCCCCAACCAGAAAATTGGAATATGGAGCATAGGCATTGGTGGATGCTTCTTTTGCTTTTGATATTAAAAGTTGGACTTCATTAGTTAACTCATTCCATTGTAAAACTTCCAGACTAACTGTTATTTCTATTTTTTTGGACATCTTATTTATTTAAAAAGGGATTCAAATAACAAAAAAAAAATCACATTGATTAGTAAAATATAATATTTTACCCAAAATTTTTTACCCACTATATTATTTAGCATCTTCAAGTTTATCCATTCAAAGCTAAAATATGAAAACCATCCTTATCATTGGGGCAGGGAAATCTGCTACGGTTCTTATTGATTATTTAATAGAAAAAGCTACCGAAAAAAGCAGGCAGATAATTCTTGCCGACAATTCTTTGGAATTAGCACAAAAGAAAGCAAAGGGTCATGCTATTGCTAAACCCTATTTATTGGATATCTATGATAAGGGATCCCGGGAAAACCTCATTCGTGATTCAGATGTGGTAGTTTCTATGTTACCTGCATTTTTACATCCTATCGTGGCCAAAGATTGCCTTACTTATGGTAAGCATTTTTTTAGCGCATCATATGAATCACCGGAACTTAAAGAAATGGAAGAAGAGATAGAAGAAAAAAATCTACTCTTTCTAAATGAATGTGGTTTAGATCCGGGGCTAGATCATATGTCAGCAATGAGAATCATAGACGCAGAAAAGGCCAAAGGTAATAAAATCACACTTTTTAAATCCTATACAGGTGGGCTACTAGCTCCAGAAAGCGAGGATAATCCATGGAAATATAAATTCACCTGGAATCCTCGCAATGTGGTGCTGGCAGGCCAGGGAGTATCGAGGTTTATAAGAAATGGAAAATTAAAGTTTATTCCATATCACATGTTATTCAGAAGGATAGAAACGATATCTTTTGAAGGCTTAGGGGAATTTGATGGATATCCAAACAGAGATTCTTTAAGCTACCGCAAAACCTATGGCCTGGAAAATATTCCTACCATACTTAGAGGAACATTGCGGCGGTCTGGGTTTTGCAAAAGTTGGGATGTATTCGTTCAGTTGGGCATAACAGACAACTCCTTTCAGATAGAAGTGCCGGATGGATTTACGATGAGAATGTTCTTCAATTCTTTTTTACCATATCATGAAGATAAATCTGTAGAAAATAAATTGCAGGAACTTCTGCCTTGGGTAGATGAAGAAATAATGGACAAAATCAGCTGGACCGGCATATTGGATAATAGTCCGCTACCTATTCAGAAAGGAAGCCCAGCAGAAATTCTCCAAGCAATTTTAGAATTAAAGTGGCAACTCAAAAAGGGGGACAAAGACATGATCATTATGCAACATCAGTTTGAGGTAGAAACTTCTGATGGAATAAAAAAAATAACCTCCAGCTTAGTCACCAAGGGCATAGATCAGGAATATACGGCAATGGCTAAAACTGTAGGCTTACCTCTAGCAGTGGCAGTAGACTTATTTATGGATGGTAAGATCGACAAAAGAGGGCTTCATCTGCCTATATGTCCTAGTATATACCTACCTATCTTAGATAAACTTAAAAAGGAGGGTATAATTTTTACTGAGAAGGAGGAAGTATACCATTAAAAAACAATACCATTTTCGGCATTATATTTTTCAGGGAAATTTTCCTGAGACTCTCTTAACTGTTCTCTCAGATTGGTTTCTATAGTTACACTTAGAGAAGTCATAGGCGTATCTTCCAATCTGTTTTCAAATGGATCCTCTGTCCTTTCACCAATAAGATCTAGGGCCAAGAATACGAATGAGACAGCTAATGCTATTGGGATAGTCTTCCATCCAAGCTCACTCACAAAAACCATTGGCAGCAGTGTACAGTGTATCAATACAAATACACGAGAAAAAAATGTATATTGTCTAGGCAGCGGGGTATTTTTAATCCTTTCACTCATCCCCTGAATATCATTAAAATCAACCAGCGTCTCTTCCATTTTTACAAACCTATAATCACTCAGCCAACCCCTTTGATAGGCATACTTTAAATCTTCACCTTGTCTTTGGAGTAAGTAGTTGGGTGGGTTATTTTGTTTTCGGAAAATTTCGAATTCATCAGTGGCTAAAAAAGGTTTAGCATCCAGATAGGTGTTTTCTTCTATAAATAATTCCTTGATCCCCGTTTTGTTGTATTCCAGCTTCTTCCTAAGAAATACTCGAAGGGCGTTAACAAATGCTAGATGTCTATAAACCAATTTTTGATGGAATTCTCTTGCCTCTGCCTCTTCATCAAAAGAGGCCGGAATGATTAGGGTTAAAACCTGTCGTGCCCAAGCTCTGCTATAATTGACCATTAATCCCCAGATCTTTCTTGCTTCCCACCAACGATCATAGGCGTGATCATTTTTAAAACCCAAGAATATAGCTAATGCAGTACCTAATGCTGCTATGGTATATGATGGAATATTAAAGAAAACAATTTCATATACATCATGTAATATCACTATTACGGAAGAGAGAAGTACATAATATAGAAGTTGTCTCCACGTATAGTGTAATATTTGTTGAAATTTTATATTCCGGCTTACAATCATATATTTTTATTTATTTCGCTATTTCCAAGAGATTATGTGCTCCTAGTTAAGTTTACATTCTGTGATTTGATAATTGATTATCTTACCTGATAATCCGTATATAATAAAACTTATGCTAAAATAATACCTAAAAAATCAAAAGAAAATCTCTAAGTAAGGTAGCATACTCGACAGAATAATTTCCCTCAGAATCTTTTATAAATATTTCTTTTAAATCAGCTACTCTTCTTGCCCTAAAACCAAACGACTGAATTACTCTTAATGTTTGTGCTCCAGGCCTGTCCAGAATTGTCATCTTTGATCCTGGATGCAAACCTCTCTCTGCTAAACATTCCTCTAAAAGCATCATCTGTCTTTCAGGAAGGATAGCAAAAAATTCACCATTTTTGGACAAGATTTTCATCACACCTTCACTCAGTTCATCAAAAGTCAAAAATTCAGAATGCAGCGCTATATTTCTTTCCGGTATAAGTGTCTTTAAATGATCCTTATAGTAAGGAGGATTGCTGACTATAAGGTCAAATTTTTTGTCACAGTTATCTGCCATTTCCTGAAATGGCAGATGGGAGATTACTAATCGTTCTGCCCAAGGACTTTCAGAAAAATTTTCAAGTGTCTGCGTAAAAGCATTTGATTCTATTTCAACACCATGTATTAAAGCATGAGGAAATCGCTGTGCTAGCATCAGCGAAATTACCCCTGTCCCTGTCCCAATGTCCATTATGTTGTCAGGATTTTTAGCTTCTGCTAAGGCCCCCAATAATACTGCGTCAGTATTTACTTTTAAAGCACATCTGTCTTGCTTTACAGTAAATTTCTTAAAAACAAAAGGTTTGCTGACTTTCATCTTTTATACCTTATCCACGGCTATGTTCGTATCCGACATCTGCCTTCAGGCCCGGCGAGATTGATGCTTCAACGGCCAAAACATCGCACCGTTCGTTTTCTATATTTCCGGCATGTCCTTTTACCCATACGAATTTTGGTTTAAATTTTAGATGAAGAGGAATGTATCTTTTCCAGAGATCCACATTTTTCTTATCCTTAAACCCCTTCTTCTGCCAACTCCATATCCAGCCTTTCTCTACAGCATCTACTACATATTTACTATCTGAATATATCTGAACTGGTAATCCTTCTACCTTCAACTCTTCCAGCCCTTTGATCACAGCTAATAATTCCATCCTATTATTGGTAGTAAGGCGAAAACCTTCGGAAAGTTCTTTTCTATGCTGCTTATAAATCATCACTGTACCATATCCTCCAGGTCCTGGATTCCCTTTGGCGGCCCCGTCTGTATATATAGTAATCATTGATTTTTAGTTTAATAATTTACAGTTGATCTAAAATAAATTAGACTTAAAGATTTTGATGGCTATAGATAACAATATGATGCCAAAAATTCTCCTAAGCACATCCAGACCAGTTTTCCCCAACTTTAATTCCAGCCAATCTGTACTTTTTAATACAATAAAAACCACTGCCAAGTTGATAACTATACCTACTCCTATATTAAGCTGTGTATATTCTGATTTTAGCGTAAGTATGGTGGTAAGAGTCCCCGCCCCTGCTATCAAAGGAAAGGCAATAGGGACTATAGAAGCACTGGTAGTGGCTTCAGGATCCGGTTTGAAAATTTCAATACCCAAGATCATCTCAGCGCCCAGGGCAAATATGATCAAAGCGCCCGCTATGGCAAAATCATCTACTCCAATCCCGAAAAGATTAAGAATAGACTTTCCGACCAATAAAAACAAAACCATTAAAACCCCTGCAGCTATAGTAGCTTTTCCAGACTGGATATGCCCTACCTTTTTTCGTAAATTAATGATGATAGGAATAGATCCTAAAATATCAATAACAGAAAACAGAATCAGCGTAACGGAGAAAATCTCTCTTAAATCAAACATTTATTATAAATTTCCCGCAAAATTAGATTTAAATTTTGAAGAAAATATATTTACCATCTAATATTCTTTAAGAAATGTGGTTAGTTTTTGAAATTGTTCGTCAGAGATCACAGGAAAATTAGCAATTCTAAAGGATGTGGCTTTAAATCCCCCATACCCGCTACCTAGTATAATACCGTTTTTCTCCGCACTTTTCTTAATATCCTCTACTAGCTGTTCCTCGGCCAATATACCTAGGACTGTTCGGCTCCTAAACTCTGGTCTCTTTACGAGATATCGAAATTTATCTTTACTGGCCACAATATTTTCCAGTTCTTGCATTCGTCCACGAATGCGCTTATCGGTGAACTGGATTTCTTCTATATCCTTCAACAGTCTTTTTAAAAGATAGATACCCAAAACATTTGGTGTATAGTGGGTCTGATAGTTATCCGCATTTTCGAGCATAAAGTTTACACTATTATACCTTCCTTTTTCGCCTATCTCATGAGCTCTTTCTATTGCCTGGGGAGATAGTATTAGAAAACCGAGCCCGGCTGGCAGCCCAAAGCATTTCTGCACTGAAGCAAACCAAACGTCAGCCTGCTGAAAATCCAATTCAATACCAGCCATGGAGGAAGTGGTATCTACGGCGATAAGTTTATTTGGAAATTTACTTCGGATATCTTCAATTACCTCTAATGGCACTTGAGATGCATTAGCTGTTTCATTTTGTGTAATGGCGATGATGTCCAGCTCTTCAGCAATAGTAAGATCGCTTACACTAAATCCTTCATCCGCAGAAAATTTATTTCCTTCTGTTTTTGGCAGGATGTGCGAAGCATAATCA
>DATHVH010000143.1:0-5007 GCA_035461405.1 Anditalea sp. | reverse complement strand
TTAAAAACTTTCTTTTGCCCTGAAAGTTTTTTTGAATAGGATATTTCCTTCCGAAAGCTTCAATATTAACAGATTATATCTTCTGACTCCCTAAGGGATATACATTGCTTTTATTAAATAAAATGTAGCATCAACCTTAATTATTTTTCTTAATAATATGTAACCGCCTCCCTCCATTTGTATTCAAAAAATTCTTCCAAAAAGTCAGTGAAGTTAAAATGGTATATATAGGATTTTAGGCACAATAGTTTTTATATTTTCTTAATTATTTTATGATTAATATTCGTATTTTTATATTGATGTATATGAGAATATGATTTTCTGTCAATAACTATTTATACTAACGAAATTAACTTTAAGCATTTATTGAAATGGGTACTGTTGCCGATGGACAGTTTTGTGAACAGTCGACCCTGAACTACACCACCGCGCACAAACTCGGACTTACTGTTATTAATATATATTTTTTCTATACGGAGTAATTCATCATCCTACATATGAAGCCTACGGAGGATTTATATCAATTGATTCATTCGCTTAGCAAAGCTGAAAAAAGGTATTTCAGCTTACCTCTGTCGGGTAAAAATATCTATCAAAAGATTTTTGAGATTATAGAAAAACAGGACCAATATGATGAAAAAGAAATAGCAGAAAAACTTAAAATCAGGCAAATCCATGTCTATAAAAACTATCTATATAAGCTAATTCTCAAAAGTTTAAGATCATTTCATGCAGAGAGTTCTGAAAGCATACTCCTTTTTAATCAACTTCAGAATTTTGAAATTCTCTTTGACAAAGGCCTTTATAAGCAGGCGAGAAAAATACTGATGAGGTGCCGGGCCATGGCACTTGCCGCCAAAAACATGGATATTCTTGGGGAAATATATCAAATGGAACAAAAACTTGTTTTTATAATACCCCGTCTAAAAGACGAAAAATTAAATATGAATTTTTTGGATCAGCAGGAGATTCTTATCGAAAAATTAGCAATACTCAGGGGACAGCATCTTGCCTATCAGATTAGCAGACATTTTTATAGAACTGGAGTGCTTCTGAACGATGAAATCAGAAAGGATATTTTGGCCATAAATAATTCTATTGATGAAATCATTCTAAATTCCAACGGATTTTTAATTTATAAATATTGGATTAAATACCTATACAGTTGGATGACTGATAATTTTTCAGATGCGCTAATAGCTGCAGAAAAATTTATACACATAATAGATCATTCAGAAAATATATTTGACCTTTCTATTCTATCCTGTGAGGTAGCTTATGGCCATGCCAGATGTACTATTAAAGTAAGTGAAATAAATGCATATTATATAAAGACCGGCAGATACCCTGAAGATTTTCTTATTTACCTTCCAGAGGGACACTTGGCCGCCAATGTTATAAAAATCATGAATTCATACTTGTTCTTTGAAGTTGGGAAATACCGGGAAGGGCTGGAATATTTAAATGAAATACTGTCCAAAAACCCTAACAACATGAATGAAGGGGCTATACCGCTCCTTCATGCCGCCACTAGGTTCTATTTTTGCCTAGCCGATTACAAACAAGCTCTAAAGTATTGTAACAAAGTAATAAATGAATATACCCCAGGGGTGGCAGATGATTTTTACATCGTCAATCTTCTTATCCGAATAATCATCCACTTTGAACTGAAAAATTTTGAGATAGCGGAAGATTTGATCCGAAAAGTTAGAGTAAATCTAAAAAATCATAATTTTTTTAATCCACTGGATGAACTTCTTCTCAACTCCCTGCAGGCCGCCATGCTGGCGGAGTCAAAGAAAAAATACATTCAGCATATGAAAGACCTCGAAAAAGCGGTAGAGAATCTCGGTCCCAAGTTTGAAAACACCACGAAAATAAAAATTTATTTCAATTTCCATAACTGGATAAAAGCTAAGGCTTCTGATAAAAATTTAACTGACGTAATCTACTCGGAAAACCAAAAATGACTTTGGCACGAAATGCTTTAAGATTTGAAGTTCTCTATTTTATCATATTTTGTTTGCATTAGCTTTTTAAAGTTTGTGATGAATAACATGGTATAAAAAAGAGCAAATGGGGTCATTTGTGAAACAAACAGCTTCTCATTATCAAGTAAATACACTTTTTAGAGATTTACACTTAGACAAAAATCCATTTTAGTTATTATCATCGAGGTTTTACATTTGATCAGAATATAAAACCAGAAATCGGTCCAAATGGGATCTGTATTGGGATCTTGCATTTATGTTGCTGTTGAATCTCTTTTTTAGTATTCACTGAGTAAAAAACACAAATAGTCAGATATAGGATTTTTCAAACCCAAATATTTTTGAACGGCAATAACAACTAAATTTTTATATACAGAATGATCAAATGTGAACCATTAAATCTGACTAGCCATGAAAAAGTTTTTATTAAATCAACCGGGATTTTTACTCATTGTAGGGATATTGGTATCTATACCATTTTACTCCGAAGGGCAGACCACCAGCATATCCGGTAAAGTACTAGATTCCTCTACCAAGGAACCACTTATCGGGGTCAATGTCCTGGTGAAGGACAAAATTATAGGCACCGTAACGGATACGAATGGGAATTTTACCCTTAAGATAAACCAGGACCCTCCCCTAACGCTTATTTTTTCTATGGTAGGGTTTGCTTCACAGGAAAAGGTTTTGTCAGAAAATAATCCCAGTGACTTCAATATCTTGCTGGAAGAACAAATGCTGTTAGGGCAAGAAGTGGTAGTGTCTGCCTCCCGAGTGGAGGAGAGCATCTTACAGTCTCCGGTGACAATAGAAAAGATGGATATTCTTAGTATAAAGGAAACACCAAGTGACACCTATTACAAGGCTATAGCCAATCTGAAAGGGGTGGATGTAACCACCTCATCCATCAATTTTCAAATAATAAATGCCAGGGGCTTTAATTCCACCGGCAATACACGCTTTGTCCAGCTGATAGACGGGATGGATACACAGGCTCCTGCACTCAATTTTCCGATTGGGAATCTAAATGGTCCCTCTGAGCTGGACGTAGAAAGTCTGGAATTCATCCCCGGGGCCTCTTCTGCATTATATGGGCCTAATGCATTTAACGGCATCTTGCTGATAAATAGCAAAAGTCCATTTGAATATCAGGGTTTAAGTGCCTTTTACAGACAAGGGGTAAACCACATTAACGGAAGACCGGGAGAGCCTCAGTCACCCCAACCTATGTACGAAGGCTCTATCAGATATGCTCATGCTTTCAATAATAAGGTAGCTTTTAAAATCAATGCTTCATTTATGCAGGCGGAAGACTGGTATGGAACAGACCTGTCCGACCTTAATGCAAATGCCCAAGGGGACCTGCCTTTTAACCCCGGCCAAAATCAGGTACATGTATTTGGAGACGAGGTTTCCAACAATATAGGATTGCTGAGAAACGTAGGTGCCATTCAAGCGCAGGCCACTGCTCTGGGAATCGGAGGTTATATTGGGAGCATTCCGGATCAGATCGTATCCCGTACAGGATATGACGAGCGGAGTTTGGTAGATTATGGTGCTAAAAACATCAAATTCAACGGCGCACTGCATTATCGCGTAACTGATCGGGCAGAACTATCATATACTCTCAATTATGGCTCAGGAACCTCGGTCCATACCGGTGCACAACGCTATTCTCTAAATAATTTCCACATTGCCCAACATAAATTAGAACTAAAGGGCACCAATTTTTTTATCAGAGCATATACTACTAGAGAAAATTCAGGGGATTCCTATATAGCAGATCTGACCGGGGTAAATATTAACAATGCCTGGAAAGGGAATGCCCAGTGGTTTGGAGAATATACCCTAAATTATATGGGGGCATTGGCTCAGCAGCAGGTAGCCCCGGGAACTATGGGCACAATAGAACAACAAACAGCCGCCCATATGTTTGCCAGATCTCAGGCAGATATGGGAAGATTCGAACCTGGTTCAGATGCATTCCAGGCAGAAGCCAAGAAAATCAGAGGAGTGGCAATACCGGAGGGTTCTTTATTCAACGATCGCTCCAGAATGAATATGGTCGAAGGACAATACGATTTTAAAAATGAAATAAAGGTAATTGATCTGCAGATAGGCGGCTCTTATCGACTTTATGATTTAAGATCAAACGGGACCATCTTTGCAGATACGGAAGGAAATGAAATCACGATTCAGGAATTGGGGGCTTTTGCTCAGGGTTCCAAGCGTGTGCTCGAGGATAAACTCAAAATTACCGGATCTGTCCGATACGATAAAAACGAAAACTTCAAAGGGCAGTTCAGTCCGAGAATATCGGGTGTATATACGGAAGGTAACAGTAATTTTAGACTATCCTATCAAACAGGATTCCGTATGCCCACCACTCAAGCTCAGCACATTGATTTAAATGTAGTTTCGGCGCGGTTAATCGGCGGACTGCCTTACTATAGAGAAAAATACAATATTTATGAAAATGCATTTACCTTACGCTCCGTACAGCGATATACTGCCGCGGTAGGGGCAGGAGCCAGTCCTATCAGTCCGCAGGCCACTGCACTTCTCCAACCTGCCGAACCGCTGCCGGACCTACGGCCAGAACAAGTTAGATCTATGGAAATAGGGTATAAAGGTTTATTGGCTCATCAACGGTTATTGATCGATCTAGCTTATTACTATAATGATTATTCTGATTTCCTGGCACAAACTGCCTTCCGAAAAGCTCCTGGACCTGTATATCCAGGTGCATCATTAAATACTGATCAAGGAGCAATAAATGCAGTAAATGCTCCTACTCTCTTGACTCCTATAACGATCCCCGGTCAAGAAAACACGTTTCAGACCTACACAAATATAATCGATGAAAGAGTAAAAGCTCATGGAGCTGCCATAGGGATAACTTTTAACCTACCGAATAACTACAGCATCAGCGGAAATTATAATTACAATAAGTTATTGACTGATCTCGATCCTAACTTATTATTAGGATTCAACACACCTGAACATAAAACAAACA
>DATHVH010000142.1:0-7681 GCA_035461405.1 Anditalea sp. | reverse complement strand
GCAAAATAATACAGCTCATTTTTCCAATATTCAAAATTGTGATGATGGTCTGGAATTATCCTGTAAACATGTTCAATTTGATTGTCATTTAAGAATTGGTGTGTCCTATTAGTGATGCCTAAAAGAGTATCTTTATCACCACAACTTAAAAACAACAATTCTAAATTTTCTCGGGCCTTATCAGGATTGGGCAGCAAATTATCACCTTCCTTAGTATTCGGAGCTGGGGAAAAAGCTCCTACCCATGCAAAGGTGTCAACGTTATTTAATCCAAAATTGAGAGATTGGCCGCCACCCATAGACAGTCCAGCAATAGCTCTATGGTCTCTGTCACTATACACGTTATAATTACTTTCTATATAAGGTATTAAATCTTCCAACAGGTCTTTCTCAAAGGTAGCAAAAGCCTGGACTTTTTCGGGTTCAAATATATTTCCTCCGGCACGGTCATCTTTCATAGCTCTTCCATTGGGCAGGACGATAATCATGGGCTTTACTTTGTTATCAGCATATAGATTATCCATGATAACTTCAGGAGTCCCCTGATCCAGCCATTCCCGTTCATCCCCTCCTATGCCATGCAATAAATACAGTACGGGATATGTTTCGGATTCGGAATACCCCGGCGGAAAATAAACATGTGCCACCCTGTCTTTTCCTACAGTTTTGGATGGGTAATTGATTTGTTTTACCTCCCCTTTGGAACCTGCATTCTTAGCATTATCAAAACCTTTAGGGGCAAGGACACTTGTTTCTTGACCCAAGGCAAAATGAGATACAAAAGCTGTGAGTGCTAAAAGGGTTATTTTTATACTTTTCATTTACTATTTTTTTTTAATTGAAAAATTATAATGTTTTAATAATTAGCCAATTTATTAGAACCTATTTTTAATGAAAGCTTTAGAAAACATTAGGTGGACAGATCATTATAATTTATAATATTCCTCCCACCCCTTTCTTGGAGGTGCTCCGTTTAGCAGTTCGTTAGCTCTTTGATTATTGGTGATGATTTTCTTTTCCCTATCAAACTTTAAGTTTGCATTCATCTGCTGTGCCAATACCCCCAGGGAAAATATCTGGCTTAAAGGTCCGGCAACTGCAAAAGGTGACCTGGTTTCTTCATCTCCTTTGACTGCAAGAAGGAAATTGGCAAAATGGTTTGAAGTACTTTTGGGAACATCCGGCAAGGAATTTTTCATATCATTAGCCGCTTCTTCGGGAATAATAGACAGCGTACTTCCATGAGAACCTCCCTTGAAAGTCAAGTCCTTTGCATAGATTATTTTGCCTGGGTTTAGATTTCTCTTTTCTATCTGGCCTGTACCGGCAGCAGGTATATCGGCACTTAATTCAGAACTACCATATCCTTCCGGCAGAGGTGGTAAGTTATCCAATCCATCATACCAGGAAACAGCGACAGGTGGCATTTCACCCCTCTTAGGAAACTTAAATTCCAGTGTAGTAGCTTGAGGATAAAACAGCGGATTATGGCCATCCAACTTCACGGCATTGATTTCTTCCGGGAGTCCAAGCTCCAAATATCTATGGAAACTGTCCATGATATGTGCCCCCCAGTCTCCCAAAGCGCCCATACCGAACTCATACCAGCACCTCCACTGGCCATTGGCAAAATCTTCGTTGTAATCGTGATGCTGTGCCGTAGTCAGCCAAAGGTCCCAGTCTAATGTATCGGGTATAGGATCAGGTTTTGGGTAGCTGGTCACCGAAGTATCCCATCCATGCCATCTTCTTCTGCTATTCATGTGGCAAGTGACAGCATGAACGTCCTTAATGACACCAGCATCCACCCATGATTTAAATTGAAAAGAATTGGCTTCAGAATGTCCCTGGTTACCCATTTGCGTTACTACTCCGTATTTTTCGGCAGCCTTCATTAATAACTCTACTTCCTGGAATGTCCGCGCCATTGGTTTTTCCACATATACAGGTATACCCGATGCCATAGCATGCATGGTAATAGGGAAATGAGAAAAATCAGGAGTACATATCACAGCAGCATCAAATTTGACGTCGTTCTGATCAAAAAGCTCTCTGAAATCTTTATATCGTTTTGCTTTGGAATGCTTCTCTAAAATGGCTTTCGTATGGGGTGCACCCATATCTACATCACAAAGGGCCACCACATTGGACATCCCCGTATTATCAAAATCATTTATTACCTGTTCACCTCTATTTCCTATCCCAATACAGGCAAGGTTAATCCTATCACTTGGAACTTTGGATGCCATCTGCACAATTTCGCCTGCCCTATTTCTAATTTCTGGTTTGGAAAACAACACGTGGCTAGGAATTATATTAATGGCTCCAAAAGCTAAAGCACTCTTTTTGAGGAAACTCCTTCTGTCATTCTTTATTGATAGTTTCGTTTGATTAAATTCTTCTGACATCTGTTTTTAATTTAAAGTTTAAACTACTATCTATCTCGTATTTAACTGAAACAGAAACAATTTACATATTTCTTTACATGTTCTTTGTCTGCAAGACAATATTTCAACGGTTCACTAAAAGGAATATTGGTTTAGTCTGTAATCTGACAACATTTAATATTTTGTAACCACATTTAGGCAATTAATTTACTAATTGAGCTACATTGAAGTAGAATGGTTATGCTACTAATTTTGCAGCAACTTTTGGACTTCAAAGTAAACAGGCTTTGGCTGTAATTCTTCGTCAAGCAAAAACGGAAAAGCCTTTCTCCCCGGCTTATCCAACCATGATCCATCATCCCCAATGCCCCAAAATGTCACCCCTGTGATAATATCACTATAATCTAAAAGAACTTTGAAAATCATGCTATATGTCTGCTTTTGCCTTTTAGAAAATGTTTCCGTGTATACTATGGAACCCGGCTCATCAGCTGACAAATACACAGGTAAATCCAATTCGGTAATCTGGATTTCAACTCCCAGTCCCCTAAACAATTCCAGGGTAGTTCTAATATCCTCTTCGGCAGTCCCTACCATCCAATGTCCCTGAAGACCTATCCCATCGATAGGGATATTATTGTCTTTCAACCTCTTGACAAGATTATAGATCTTATACCTTTTCCAGCCGAATATGGAGTTATAGTCATTATAAAACAGTTTGGCATCCGGATCCGCTCTATGGGCATAAACAAATGCAGAATCGATATAGGATTCTCCAACTATTTTATACCAGGGAGAGTCTTCGCGATAGATAATCACTCCATCGGGATCCCAATCAAACATAGCTTCATTCACCACATCCCAAGCATATACATCATCCTTATACCTGGACATTACCGTAGTGATATGTTCTTCCAATTGGTTCAATGCAACTTCCTTAGACAAAAGCGCTCCACTTTGATCATAAAACATCCAGTCAGGAGTCTGTGAATGCCAAGTCAAAGTATGTCCTCGTACTAGCATATTGTTAGCTTTTGCAAATTGTACAATCTTATCTGCCCCATCCCACGTAAAGACTCCTTTATTGCGCTGCAAGGCATCCGGTTTCATTACATTTTCAGCCGTGACACTGGAAAAATGCTTGAGCAAGGCTTTTCCGTGATCCGAATTAGGTTCTGCATGTTGCGGAGTAATTGCTGCACCTATGGGAAAATAATCTTTGAACAATTCTTTAAGCGGAATGGCGACTAATTCTTCCTCATTGCCTTCATTTTGTTCAGGAGGATTGTTTAAGGGAGGATCTGGCTCCTCAGTAGAAGCACAGCTGAATGCATAAACCGAAAAAGCAATTATAGTCCATATGTTAAATCGAAATTTTTTCATCAATGAATTAGTTTAGATAATTTAAGTTTGAAATGTTCATTATCAAGACTCACTTTGAAAAAGTCCAATAATCGAAATACATAATATTGGTTTTTGCTTTTCCTTTGAAGACAAAGAACAGATCATGAACTCCACTGACATTTTTCACGTCTGTACCAACCAAAGTCCACCTGTCATCGCCTCCTGTATTGGGCACGTTTATGGACCCAATGAGCTCGCCATCTTTGCTCCCTAACCTGATTTCCATGCTTACATCACTGTTGTGGGTGGTGCCTACCCTAGCTGTAAATTTGGATGGGCCATCCTCTCTGAAATCCACCCCTACCACTTTGGTGTAAGCATCATTCTCCTTTGCAGTGATGAAATTTCCCACCACATTATTATGCTTTGCCTTTACACCCTCTGACCAGGCTATGGTTTCAGCCTCATTTTTTATATAGGGATTGATCGCCCCCAGGCTTTCCGTGATTCCTTCAGTCATCTTCATAGGCACTATGGTCCCATCTTCATTGAAGGTAACCTCCTCTACAGCTACGGATCTGGTAAAACCACCCCCGCCCGGCAAGGCTCCATTGTGATAGAAAAAATATGTTTTATCTCTGAAATCTATGATAGCAGGGTGATTGGTAAAGCTTCTTCCCTCGGTGGGCATCAAAACGCCCTGATATTGCCAGGGACCGGTAGGACTGGGGCCGGTGGAGTAACCGATATGCTCAGGAATAGGACCTGCCGCAAATAGCAGGTAATACAAATCATTTCTGTTATAGAGCCAAGGACCTTCTTCATAAGTGGTGGGCCTTTTGGGATCGTCCCCTTCCCTTTTGCCAAATGATTCTACCGTATTGGGAAATTTGTCCACTTCCCCCATCAGGGAGATCATATCTTCATTTAATTTTACCCAATAGCACTCGGGATTTCCCCATACCAGGTAAGCCTGTCCATCATCGTCCACAAAGACTGTAGGATCTATGTCTGCCATAGTATTACTGATCAAAGGTTTGCCAAGTGGATCTATAAAAGGTCCATAAGGACTATCAGCCACAGCCACTCCGATGCCATTTCTATTATCCCGATCTGTGATCGGCACATACATATAAAACTTCCCATCCCGCTCTATACATTGTGGTGCCCATGCATTCATTTTGCCCCATGAAAAATCTTTGTATGATAAAACGGATCCATGATCAGTCCAGTTGACCATGTCGCTGGTGGTGTAGAGTCTCCAATCATTCATGGTAAACCAAGTAGATTCATCCTCATCATGCGAAGTATATAGATATACTTTATCATTGTACACCATGGGGGCAGGGTCGGCCGTGTAGGCTGTCTGTACTATGGGGTTTTGTCCAAAGCTGTTTTCTGTCTGTATTAATATAGCTCCAAAAAGAAGATATAGACCAAAATTACATTTCATAGGTAATAGGTTTAATATAGTGGATTAGAGGTTAGTGATCAGTGATCACAAAGCCTCCTCTAGGCTGTATGGAAACGGTGACTTCTCCCCCTTTCTTTATATTCAATGAACTTAAAGTAGGCTCCCTTTTCTTATCATCGTTATATATAGAAACTTTTTTACCGTTTAACATGGGTAGCTTTATCTTCACGGTTTTGACCTCTTCCTCAGCATTGACCCCTGCTATATACCAGTTTTCTCCACTCCTTCTGGCTATGACACTATATTTTCCCGGATAGCCGTCTATGTAAAGGGTTTCATCCCAGGTAGTAGGCAGTTTCCTTAAAAAATCGAGTTCAAATTCTGGCACTTCAGTCAAGTTATTTGGTGTCAATCCGAACATCTGAACTGGATTTTGGAAAAGTACTCCTGTAGCGAGTTGAAATATATCCGTAGTCAACCGCTTCTGGCCTTTTTCATTTCCCCTGTTCAGAAAATTATTCAAAAGAATACCGCCGAATTCCATGCTTCCAACCGCATTTCGTATAAAGGGGTGTAGAGTAGCATAAAAAGCTTCTTTTTCTCTCACATCCTGAACGAAAACCAGCATCTCGGAAGCAATGACTGCTTCACTACCTACGAAATTTGGATACATTCTCTCCCAACCTCTTGGCAAGGTGGCACCATGAAAAATGACCATCAGGCCGTATTCATTTGCCTCCACTAGGATATCCTCATAGATGCGCATAGTCTCCTGCTTATCCCCACCAAAGAAATCTACCTTTAATCCTTTTACTCCCGCAGACTGTAGCCATTTCATTTCTTCTTTTCGGGCTATGGAAGTATTCATTTTGTTCAAAGGAGTTTGAAAGGCATCGTTTGCAGTTCCGTTTGAATTATACCAAAGGAATACATCTACCCCTTTTGAGTTGGCATACTGGATCAGTTCCTCCATTTTCTGGTACCCGATTCTATCGTCCCACCAGGCATCGATCAAGATATACTCAAAATCCATAGCCGCTGCCAAGTCAATATACTTAACTTGGTCATCATAGTTCATACTATTGTCCTGCCATATGATCCAGCTCCAAGTTCCTTTTCCAAACTTGTAAGGTTGGGAAGCTTCATACAATGGCTCTACCACATCAAAAGGAATGGTGGTTTCTACGATAGGTTTTAATGATTCACCCACTGTGATAGTTCTCCAAGCAGTATGACCGGGCAATCCTAACTGTGTACCAGTACTGCCGAAGCCATTGTTCTGTTCCATCTGGGGATACTGGACAGTGTACATCCCATCCTGAAAGTTGCTTAAGTGAGCAGCATTAGAAGCACTCCCTACTCCAGTTTCGGATAATAACACCCAACCTCTATCTGCAATTTCAAATAACCCGGGAAAGACATACCCAAACTGCGCGTTAGTTTTTTCCAAAGGTGTCTCTACAGTATAACCAGCTTCATAGCTTGGGGCCGTCCGTGCGAATCCTGTCATAGGTTTCATCATCGAAGATAAAAATGCTTTGGTATCTAAAGGAAACCGAAATCCTGTTACTTCACTTGCCACAACAACCGCTCTGGTTTCTTTCCACTTTGGCAGTTCATACCTTAGTGCTATATCATTATTGCTGACTTGAAAATGGATAGAAATTTCTTTCCCTTCACCATTTTTGACAGTATAGATTAATGTATTGGCTTTATATTCTATTGATGAAACTTTAATCCTATCTTGGGTATATGATTTATCGATCTTATCAAGGGAGGAACTTACAAAGCTCATATCTCTTGTAAAATCACCCTCGTTGGTTACCAGGCCAAGAGGAGAGCGTTCAATCATTTCTTGTCCCTTATATTTTACAACGTATACAGGACTTGTACCGTCCATCGACACTTCTATTTGAAGTAATCCATCTGGACTTGAGACATTACGTGTGGATTGGGAAAAGCCTGCAGTGGTGATCAACATGTAAACAAAAAAGATGATATATTTCATAGCGTACGGTTTGAAATCGATATAATCCCCATGTCTCACATTTTTAGTGATGACATGGGAATCAAAATTTTTATGAGTTAATATCTATATTTAAATACACTCCTCATTTTTATGATATAATAATTTTATTCAGAATCAAAGACTATTTTATGCGTTTTAACCACGCCGTTATAATCAAATTTGACTATTGCCTCCCTACTGATTGACGCTGCTTGATTAATTTCTATTTTAACATCAGAATTATCCGAAGAGGCAGTTATGACGGGGATTTCTTTTGTACCTGAAGGTATTTTATAGATTGATTCATAAATATCGTAACCAACAATCCCGTTTTCATTAGTAGACCTCACCGGTGTTTCTGAAACATTTATCGGATTCCCATTCGCATGTATAATAACTTTAGGAGATAGCGGACGTATGATTTCTCTGTCTTTTGAACTGAAGCCTAAGCCGATAAAATCAAATAGCAATTCAGAATCATCACCTTCTGCCACTAAGAATATGGCATGTTTCTTATCCAGATGATCT
>DATHVH010000141.1:0-14527 GCA_035461405.1 Anditalea sp. | reverse complement strand
GGCCATGTCGCGGTAGCGGATCGGCCAGTCCACGGCGACCCCTTCGCGAAGATTGGCCTCGAAGTCGAGGTCGCTGAAGCGGTAACTCTGCCGGCCCCAGGTGAGCGACCGTCCACCAACGTGGTAGCCGCGGAACCAGTCGAACGGCTTCTTCTCGATGTAGGGGTGCTCGGCCTCGTGTGCCCAGAAGTCGTAGTTGGTCTGATTGAGCACGTAGTCGCGGCGCATCACCGGGTGCTTCTCGCGCAGCGCCACCGGAATCCGTCCCCGATGTGGAATCTCCCACGGACCCTTCAGGGCGTTGGGGTAGTCCTTGACGTGTTCCACGTTGCGACCGCGTTCGAGCAACAACACGCGAAGGCCACGTTCGGTGAGTTCCTTGGCCGCCCAGCCCCCGCTGATGCCCGAACCTATTACTATGGCTTCAAAGGTTCTTTCTTTTACACTTTTAAGATTAAGATTAGCCATGGATCTGGGTTTCTGGTTTTATGTTGGCAATCAGTACTTCGCCCTGATAAGTTCCGGGAATAAGGGAATATTGGGTCACTTCTGTCATCATGTATTCTGACGCCATGAATCCCTGTATGGTAAACCGTTTGGTGGTCTGAAGGAAGGTGGGGATATGTTTTTGGTCTTCATTTTCGAGGGCCATACCCTGCATGATGACCCTTTCTCTTTCTGCTGGTTCCAGTTTTTCAAATGATTTCCCGGAGGTCTTTTTACTATAAGCATTGAATTCGGAAAGCCCCTTAGAGAAGGTTTCCTGCTCCTCCGGCTTCATGCAGTCATTTACCATGACCAGGATAAAATCTTCTGTACTGATATCCGCTGCCCCTTTGGTATCAGTGGCTGGAATAATGGTATCTGCTATATTGCTCAACAGGCCTTTTTGGGAAGGTGTTATTTTTAGGTTATCATAAGCTTTGAGTATCTCTTCCTGATCGAAATTACAGGAAGGGACCAGTATCATTCCCCCAGTCAATAGGGCCAGATTGCGGAGGGCATCTCTTCTATTCATGCTATGGTTATTTATGGATTATCATTGGGTGGTAAAAGGTAAAACGTTTTATATTATTTTCCTAACCTATTCTATGTGAGGACATATTCTGTATCAATCTGGTAATGGAGAGATCTGGCATATGCATGAATCTCCAATTTATTTTTAAAATCAGTAGGATTTACTGTTACGGGTTGAATAACATAATGTTAGCTCAAAAAAGTTTGTCCGGACTGAAAAAAAGAAAAGCAAAAAAAATCCGGAATGTCAGTTCCGGATTTCACTAAATTATGATTCAACTTTTACGCCCCGCCAAAAGGCTATATGATCTTTAATGCCTTCTGCGGCATTCTTTGGTTCGGGATAATACCAGGCGGCATCTTTATTTGATTCCCCATTTACTTTGATATGGTAATAAGATACTTCTCCCTTCCAGGGGTGGGTTTGAAGATCAAAAGAGCGTGGTGATTTTTTACCGGGGAGGCTGGTGTCCTTAATGTAATGTTCATTTAGCAGAAATAGGTGAGTCAGAAGATGGAATCAAAAAATTGGGCTATCAGATTATCGCGATCAGCCCAGACTCACCTGAAAGTCTTCAGGTTTCTGTAGAAAAGCAGCATTTAGCATATAATCTATATTCCGATGCCTTCTCCGCCGATCCTCTTACCACTTTTGTCTATCAATAGCACTTTAAAGCCAAACTCATGCATACCCCGGGCTACACTTAATCCGGCAGATCCGGCGCCTATTACGATGATATCGTAAGGATTTTTATTCATAATTGTACTTAACAGCTATCAATATATAGGGTTTAAGGAAAAAATTTTAAAGTGAAATAATAAATCTATTAAAATACGCCAAAAACTGTTTTACCTTACTTAAAATAACCTTCTCTGAAGGTTTATGATATGATTTATTAAATTTGGCAGTTACATGTAAACCCAGGATCATGTATGTAAAAAAAATTATTAAAACTGATAACTCCTATACCACCATACTCCTCCGGGTGATGGTAGGCGCCGTGTTCCTCTCTGAAGGCATACAGAAATTTCTTTTCCCTAGTGTACGGGGAGCTGGGCGTTTTGAAAAAATAGGACTGCCCGAGCCGGGATTTTTAGGTTATTTTGTTGGCAGCTTTGAGGTGTTTTGTGGAATTCTGATTCTTATTGGACTTTTTACTCGGATGGCTGCTTTGCCATTGATCATCATCATGCTCGTCGCCATAGCTTCTACTAAACTGGAAGTATTGACAGAAGATGGATTCTGGGAAATGTTGCATGGAAGCAGGACAGACTGGTCTATGCTCCTTGGCAGTATTTTTCTATTGATCAAAGGAGGCGGCGCTTGGTCTGCAGATATATCGATTCAAAAAAGAAATAAGTGAAAGACAGCGATAAGGTAGTAAAATTAGGTCTTAGAAGGGATTTAGGTCTACTGGATGCCGTTGGTGTCGGTTTGGGGGCGGTAATTGGTGCAGGTATATTTGTGGTAACGGGTGTAGCAGCAGGGGTGGCTGGGCCGAGTTTTTTAATAGGGCTGCTAATAGCCGGTTTCGCCGCTACCTGTAATGGACTGAGCTCAGCTCAGCTGGCAAGTGCCTATCCGCAGTCTGGTGGTACTTATGAATATGGCTACCAGGTATTAAACCCTTGGTTGGGTTTCAGTGCAGGATGGATGTTCTTGATTAGCAAGCTTTCAGCCGGAGGGGTGGTAGCTTTGGGGTTTGGAAGCTATTTAGCTGAATTAGTCCCAAGTGTAAATCCCACATATGCTGCTGTGTGTGCAGCGATTATTCTGACTATAGCCAATTACTTCGGTGTCAAGAAAGCGGGAAAAATCAATTTGGCGATCATTGCCTGTACGTTAATAGCTTTGATCTATTTTATTATCTCGGGAATCCCTTCGTTTAGTATCGCTAATTTTGAACCTTTCGCTACCCAGGGATGGGGAGGGATTGTTGAAACTTCTGCCTTGATGTTTTTTGCCTTTACGGGATATGCACGTATAGCTACACTGGGCGAAGAGGTGTCCAATCCTAAGGTTACCATTCCCAGAGCTGTGATTATTACTTTGGTTTCTTCCATAATTTTATATGGAGCAGTAGCCGTAGTGGCAGTAGGAGGGGTAGGGACAGAGATTTTGAGCGGTACCAGTTCCCCTCTGGTACAGGCAGCGTCATATTTCTCTATGCCTGGGGTAGTGCTGGTGGTAAGCATTGGGGCAGTGACTGCCATGTTTGGAGTTCTCTTAAGTCAATTGTTTGGCATCAGTAGGATGATGTTTGCCATGTCGAGAAGGGGTGATTTGCCTGTTTTTTTGGAAAAGGTTCATCCAAGGCATCGCGTTCCATATATGGGGATTTTTGTAAGCGGAGGGATAATTATTTTACTCAGCGTTTTTGGGACCTTGGAGTTTATAGTTTCCACGGCATCCTTCAGTATTCTTCTGTATTACAGCATCACCAATATAGCGGCTTTAAAGCAAGAAAAAGCACAAAAACTATTTCCTGACTGGATTCCAATAGCAGGTTTGGTTACATGTCTGGCTATGGCTGCTTATATGAATCTGCAGACTATATTAACTGGAGTGTTCTTATTAATAGTAGGTTATTTAGTCCGTACATTGTTGCTTAGGTTAAAATGAAGTGGATTGTCGACCGGGAACTTTCGACGATACCCGCAATAAAATAAAGCTCCAATTGAAATACTGGCATAATGGCGGATAATCATAAAATGAAATAATAAAACTAAGATTATTTACTCTTCCTTCGGTTAAAATCTAACAATTATTTAGATCAGAAGTTTTTAATTAACAATATAGCCATGATGATCCCCAAGCATCAGGAGGTTTTCGGAAAAGGAGTTTGTAAATTTGGTTTAAGTGAGGCATTTTTAAACCTATATTTAATAAAAATAATGAATTTGAAAAATAATAGCCAAATTGCAAAAAATAAGCATGGGGGGCTTTTTTAGCTACAATAAAACTATAAAAATATGGATTTCTTTGAATTGATACGGAGAGGTGAACTTGAGGAGATTAAAAAGCGCTTAGCTGAATCTCCTGCATTATTGGACAGTAAGGACCCGAAGGGTTTCCCTCCTTTGACCCTGGCAACTTATAATGATCAAGTTCAAATTACTGAATACCTTATAAAAGCTGGTGCAGATATTAATGCCCGGGATGCTGCAGGAAATACGGCTTTAATGGGAGTATGTTTTAAGGGCAATACTGAAATAGCCCAAATACTTATCGAATCCGGGGCAGATGTCAATATACAAAATCACAGTGGGGCCACAGCCCTTATTTATGCCGCCACTTTTGGACAGCAATATATTGCAGAACTTTTGATTCAAAACGGTGCAGATAAATCTATTAAGGATGGGAGGGGAAGTACGGCCTATGATCATTCAAGAAGTCAAGGGTTTCCTGATATGTCTGAAATGCTGAAAAATTAATTCTATTTCCAATAATTGTATAAAGCATGGATATATATGTTTTCCATGCTTTTTTATATTTTTTTAATAATAATGTGTCTTAACGCATTCCAATAATATGCTGGCACATCAGGCATAGTCTTCCACTAATTTCATTAATCAATCCTTAATCCTTATATTCATCATTTGAGGATTTAAAAATAGTCTAATAGTTTAGAAAAAAACTATGATAAAAATCATGGGGGAGTATATTTTAAATTACCTGACAAGCCGTTTTTAACCTTTAATATTGTTTTTGAAATCGATCTATATCTGCTATGAAGAAAACCCTGCTGGACAAAACGATCAGACCGATAAATAAATTTATACATTACGATAATTCTGGTGGTATAGCCTTATTTTTGGCAGTCATTGTGGCCTTGGTATGGGCCAATTCACCGTGGAGAGATTCTTATCACCACCTTTGGCATACCTATTTTAGTATAGGTTTCGAAAACAACGTCCTTTCATATTCCTTACATCATTGGGTCAATGATGGGCTCATGGCTATGTTCTTTTTTGTAGTTGGCCTGGAACTCAAAAGGGAAATTATAGCTGGAGAATTATCTACAGCTAAAAAGGCCATATTGCCTATGGCTGCCGCTTTAGGTGGAATGGTATTTCCGGCATTGATTTACATTTTCATAAATATAGGCGAACCCACTATTACCGGATGGGGGATTCCGATGGCTACAGATATAGTCTTTGCACTATCTCTAATGTCACTGGCAGGCAAACGGGTACCGCTAGCAGCTAAAGTGTTTCTGGTAGCCCTTGCCACAGTAGATGATCTTGGCGCTGTACTCGTGATAGCATTTTTTTATAGTTCAGAGTTGTCCTATTTTAGTTTATTTAGTGGACTAGCCCTATTAAGTATTTTGGTGGGCGCTAATTTAATAGGAATTAGAAATACTATATTTTATGCTATTATAGGCATTGGTGGAGTATGGCTGGCGTTTTTGCTATCAGGAGTACATGCCACCATAGCAGGGGTATTGGTAGCCTTTGCCATTCCTGCCCGTACCAGAGTAAATGAAAATCTTTATTCCAGATATATAAGTCACCTTATCTACAAATTCAATCACCAGATACCTATAAGGGGACCATTAATGACCCCTAAGCAACATCGTATCATAGAAAAGATAAAGGTTATTTCCAGAGATGCCCAGACACCGCTCCAAAAAATTGAAGGAGCACTTCACCCCATAGTTACTTTTGTAGTTATACCATTATTTGCATTGTCAAATGCTGGTGTAGAAATAGGAAGTAATTTCTTTGCGGAACTGATGAACCCGATCAGCATAGGGGTATTTTTTGGTTTAACCATAGGGAAATTAATCGGCGTTTTATCTTTCACATGGATATTAGTAAAAACCAATATTGCAAAACTACCAAGAAACATGAATTGGAAACATATTGCGGGTATTGCAAGTCTGGCTGGAGTGGGATTTACCATGTCCATATTCATTACAGCATTGGCCTTTGAAGATCCAATGTTGGTGGACCAGTCAAAATATGGGATATTACTCGCTTCTCTTTTTTCTGGAACACTAGGCGTGTACCTTCTAAAAAGGTCGTAGAGGGGAATAATGGGGATAGGAATTAAATTGAAGGAGATAAAAAAAAAGCCATCCCTTGTTTAAGGGATAGCTTTAACTATGGGTGAGGGTAAGCAACCTACATGATAAATTTTTGGTAAATAGTTCTTCCGTTTTGTGGATTAATATTCACCAATTTTCTAATTAGGTTATATTTAAAATTCATTTTAGGAGTAAAACCGGTAATAGGTGCAAATGGCAATAATCCATTGTTTTTTAGCATTGATATAAACTTTTGATTGATATCGTCGCTATATTTATTAGAAACCAGATTTGTAAAAAGCATTTGGTTCATCTGGTTTCTTTTTAACTGAATTGCTTTAAACATGATGTCATTTTTATCAAACTGCTGCTGCAATTCTGCCAAACTTTTTGCGACTGTCACCATAGATTGATAAAAATATGCTCTTTGATGGTGATCTGCGTTATTTACCGCGGAAGAAGGTCTATATCTATATTTTATAAGTGCTTCTTCGTGGAATCCCACCTTTTCACAATGCATAAAAATCTTTGGCATAAGTTCACCATCCTGCATCTTTATGGATTCGTGATATTTAAGATTCCCTTTCACAAATATTTCTCTTTTGAAAAAGTAAAGCCAAAGGTAGCTTTTAGCATAATTTAGATAATAAAATTCAGGGCCTGACAATGCTTTGTTTCCTTCAAATTTCAATTCAAATTTTATCCAGGGATCGCTATTGCCATCTTCATTGACAGCGTCAAAATTAAATGCCAAAGCATCCACATTCTGTGTAAGGGCCTCCTCAAGGGCTGCCGGGACTTTATCACTGCATACTAAATCATCACCATCTACTAGCCACACATATTTTCCAGAAGCTTTTGTAAGGCCAAGATTCCGGGCAGCTCCTACCCCGATATTTTCTTGTTTGATCAGCGAGACTTGGTCAAACTCTCTCACAAAACTTTCAATTACATTAACTGATCCGTCTTGAGACCCATCGTCTATTACTAAAATTTCATATTCTTTTGGGGATAAAGCTATTTTAGTTAAAGATTCTAAACATGGACCTATGTATTTTTCAAGGTTATATACTGGTACTATTATACTTAATTTCATCGTGGTGTTGATAATTAAAGGTTTGCGTTTACTTTACAAAAAATAAAGTATAGCTATCTTTTTAATTTGTATTAATATCAATAGTCCAAACCCGTGCCATATCTGGTAGAAATATCGTTTTTAAAATTTGATACATTATAATAATAAAAATACAGTATAACCTTTCCTTAAGCTATGTGGGAAAAACTAGATTGTTTAGCTTTGCAATCCCGCCCATGTAACTCCTTTCTTAAAATTTTGAACATCAGGTTAACGTGAATTATATACAATTTGTTAGAAGAAATAAAACCATGTCATTATTTGGGATAATGATGACTACCTTATCCAGCTTTGGGCAGACATTTTTATTGGCTTTGTATATACCATTTTTAATTGAGGAATTTGCTATTACGAATAGTCTGATTTCATCATTCTATGGTATAGCTACTATTGCTAGTGCACTTATTCTTCCCAAATTGGGAAAGTATATAGATTCAGTATCACTAAAAAATTACACTTTAATGACCACTGCCATATTTTTGGTGGCGTTGGTTTTTTTTAGTTTTGCCAGGGTATGGTGGTATATTCCCATTGCTTTTTTTGGTCTTAGACTGGCCGGGCAGGGATTATTTTCTCATATCGCTATCACGTCGATGTCCCGTTATTTTATAGAAAATAGGGGTAAAGCTATAAGCATCGCTTCTCTTGGACATCCACTGGGCCAGGCCATCTTACCAGCGATTACACTGTTGATTATTGCACAAATTGGTTGGCGTGAATCTCTATGGGTCAATGCTGTTTTAGTGGGAGTAATTGTAACCCTTTTCACTATTTTTGCCATTAAGCCATCTCATCTTCAGCCTGAGTCAGTAATAACTAATAAAGATGGATCGGTGAAAGCCCCGAGAGTTGATAAAGTTCGGCAACGGGATATTTTAAAGTCTAAACCATTTTGGCTTTTAGCTCCCAATATATTTTTTGTTCCTTTTGCCATCACTGGATTATTCTTTTTCCAGTTTAGTATAGTTGAATTTAAAGGTTGGGGAATAGAATTCATAGCTTTAGGCCTAACGTCCTATGCTATCGCTAGTACCACGAGTATCTTGACAGCAGGCCCACTGATAGATAAGTACAGCGCCAAAACTTTTTTTCCATTTTATCTTATTCCTTTTTTAGGAGCATTGATTGTAATTTATCTGGTGGATAGTCAATGGGGTATATTTGCCTATATGGTTCTGATGGGCCTTTCTATAGGATTTGGTAATGCTACAGTGGCGGCTTTACAGGTAGAGTTTTTTGGTCAGACTTATATCGGAACGGTTAGGAGTCTGTTCACATCTTTGATGGTACTAAGTTCTGCGGTTGGTCCTGCTTTATATGGTGCTATATTGGATTTGGGCTGGGGGTTTGATACTGTTTTTCTGGTCACCATGGGTATGCTGGTGATCATAATTATACAATCATTTCGCGCTATTCCTGCTTACTCATTAGCCAAGTGGAAATACAAGATAAAAAATCGAAGAAAATTAGGTGCTAAATAAGGTATTTTGTTTAAATGTATTTAAATAAGGCCCCAAAAAACCACTGTCTTTTAGGACCTTATAAATGTTAGATTATAAACAGGCCTGCTATAGTCAAAACTTCTTCTCTGGTCAGCGGTTCATCAAACGATTCAGTAATGCCGTCTTCACCTACAGACGTGACATTTCTGACATCTACACCACCTTGAATCAAGTTATCCTCACCATTATAGACAGCCTGTGTAGCTGCCGGCATTCCGGCCCCGCGCTCATCCTGAGTAATCCAACCTTTCAAACCTCTCAGCCTTCTGACTTCAGATGCATGCCTTGCTTCCACAGAATGGATCTGCAGGGCTGCCGTCAGTAAAGCCGGACTTGACATCAAATTAGCAGCCTGGCCTTTGTATGCTCTTACCCCAGTATCTTCAAATGCCTGAGCCAAAGCCAAAAACTGACTGTAGTCGGCGAAAGGAGTAAATGCACCCCCTACAGTAAAATCAAAGGTAGGCTTACTTACCGGAGTGCCTCCCAGAGAGGTGATTACCTGCTTCAGAAGTATAACATGGTCATCCTCATGCCTGCCTATAATTTCAAAAATGGCCCTATCCTTACCACCTGGAATCAATCCTGAAGCTGCTAATCCTTTTTGGTAAAATTCAGCCTCCAAAAATTCAAGCGTAAGTGCAAAATTCAAAACTTCAACTGGACTCATAGAATTGCCATTCTGTGCCATTGCTTTATTTCCTAATGAAGCCGCAAGGGAAAAAGGAACAGCAGCCAGTGCTGTCTTTTTACCAAAATTAGCCAGCTTGGCAAATGCTTCTCTTCTTGATGTAAACGCCGCCATTTCTTTCGGCTTTACATCGTATATGTTTAATAATTCAAATATGTTCATGATTTGGTCCTCCTATTTTACGTTTTGGGCAATTGGTTAGCATTTATTTTATTGACTATAAAAGGTGAAGCTGCCTCCAATACCATGTCTGGTTCAAAAGCCCTATCCAAACCATTTGCATCTATAATATCATTACCCGCAAAAGACTGGGGATCTGAATCCAATATACTTCTGATAGCTGCCGCATGCCTGCCTTCTACTGAAACAATTTTGCCTGCTATCAGCAATAGGTCAGCACTTTCCAACAATTTGCCTGCACCGTTATAAGCGGCCACTCCGAGATCTTCAAATACTTTGGCTGTGTTCAACACGCTTTCTCTGCTGGAAAAATCTACCGAGCTAAAATCAAATGTCAATGTACCGATGGCACTGTTTCCCAAAGCTGCCTTCAAAAAATCCCGGTGCGCTACTTCATGATTTTTGAGATCCTGCATGATAACAGTTTCATCCAGCGAGATATTGGCATATGGTGAAGCTACTACTTTGATATAGAAAGCTGCCTCCAACTGTTCCAATACATAAGCATAATTCAATACACCTATATCCCCCCTACCTAGATTTATTGGTCTTGGAGGACCTCCTGGTTTTCCTTTCCCTTGGTTGGGGATCAGGTCATCCAGATCATTACATCCTGTTAGGAAGAGGCCTGCAGCTGCGGCCGTTGCTCCCCCATACATCAGAAATTTTCTACGCGAGCCTTTAAACTCCAGCGGGTTTTCCTCAATTGGATTACTTTTTTTGGTCATGTCAATGTGAGTGTAAGTTTATGAAATGTATCGGTAAGGCTTTAAAGCAAAGAAACTTTATCTGAAAAGTCATTTCTAATAACTTAAATCAGCCATAGAACCTTATGAAAAACAGATACGATGTATTTATAAAATTTGGATCAGTGCAAAAAACAAAAAAGGTTATGAACATACTGTCTTTGTATATGGGAAAGCCTGAATGGTATCACCGAAATTATTAAGTTTAATTTTTTTTAGATTAATTCTAAATAAGCTTTGTTTAGAATTAATCTTAATAGTAGTTTTGTCCCCGTAAACTTATATTTATATGAAAACAAAATATACTGTCTTATTTATTTTACTCCTTTTGATCAGTAGCACTATCTATGCTCAAAAGGGAACAATACATGGAAAGGTGACGACTGCAGAAGGTTTGTCTGCTGAATATGTTAACATTGGAATCAAGGGATCTACCCTAGGAACTGTCACCGATAGTAGAGGTGCATTTGTGATTTCTGAGCTTTTACCTGGAAAATACACATTATTTGCCTCAAAAATAGGAGCGGTGAGGCAGGAGAAAACTATCGATCTTCATGCAGGAGAAAATATCCAGATTGATTTTATCCTAACTGAAAGCGCTGCAGACCTTGATGAATTTACAGTTTCGGATAACAGAATTAACCAGTTTTATAGGGACAGTGCATTTGTTGTTTCTAAATTACCTTTAAAAGATTTAGAAAATCCCCAGGTATATAATTCAGTGTCCAAAACTCTTATGAGAGAACAGGTGGCTACCACTTTGAATGATGGGCTCAAAAATGCTACCGGGATCACCAGACTGTGGGAATCAACAGGCAGAGGTGGTGATGGTGCCGAATATTATTCCATGCGGGGTTTTGCAGTACAGCCTACGATGGTAAACGGAATGCCCAGTGTCAATAATGGTGGCTTGGATCCTGCTAATATTGAATCAGTCGATGTAATCAAAGGGCCATCCGGGACACTTTTTGGGAGCCCGATGATTTCTTATGGAGGGTTGATCAATATTACCACTAAAAAGCCATATGAAGCTTTTGGAGGAGAACTTTCTTTCATAAATGGCAGCAATGGACTGAATCGTGTGACAGCAGATGTCAATGTTCCTTTGAGCGAAAAGACCTTTGCCCGGCTGAATACGGCATATCATACTGAAAATTCCTTTCAGGACGCGGGATTTAGAAGATCAATCTTTATAGCGCCTTCTATTACGCATAAAGCTAATGACAGGCTGACCTTTATAATCAATACTGAATTTTTATCACGAGAATCAGCCAATGCACCTATGATTTTCCTTAGCAGGTTTTCTCCTCTTTCTTTTAATGACATTGCGGCTTTTAAAACCAACTATAAGAATTCCTTTACCAGCAATGAGCTGAATATAAGAAATCCATCTTTTGGTATGCAGGCTCAGGCAATTTATAAACTTTCTTCCTCTTGGATCTCCCAGACAGTGTTGTCCAGAAGCAACAGCAAGACGGATGGCTTTTACCACTACCTCTGGGATAAAAGTGATGGCGATAGCTTTGACCGTTTTATCTCTAAAAGAAATGGTGAAACTAACACTACCGATTTACAGCAGAATTTCATAGGGGATTTTAAAATAGGAACGCTCAGAAACAGGATGATTATTGGAGTGGATTATTTTAAATCTGATATCCTAAACAGCAGCACCGGTTGGGTAGGCAATGGAGTAGTAACCTTATCAAATGGTGAAGATACAGGCTTATTGACCCGGGCTGGGGTAAATAATTTATTAGTAAATTCCTTTGAAGGAAATTCCAATGCCTCCAGTGAAGTGCTGAGTGCCTATATCTCCGATGTGATTAATTTTACACCTACACTATCCGCCATGGCCAGTGTGAGGGTGGACAGATTTCAGGGAAGTACTGCTTATTGGGCCACTGAGGAAATGGTCAGCCAGACAGCGGTATCTCCTAAATTAGGACTTGTTTATCAGCCGGTAAAAGATCAGGTATCACTATTTGCCAATTATATGAATGGCTTTTCAAATGTAGCCCCTTCTGAAGTAAGTGATCTGGATGGCTCCAATCCCCGACTGAAGATATTTGAACCGGAAAATGCCAACCAGTATGAATTTGGGATAAAGACTAACCTCTACCAGAATAGAATTTCTGCCACAGCAAGTTATTACAATATCCTGGTGAGAAACAGGGTGATGACTGATCCGGAAAATATCAATAACATGATACAGGGTGGAGAAGTATTAAGCAGGGGCTTTGAATTCAGTCTGATTGCCAACCCTATCGAAGGACTAAACATTATAGCGGGCTTTAGCGACAACAAGAGTGAAGTGGTCAAAGACAATCCTGAAAACGGTTATTTAGGTCTTCGCCCTGAAGAAGCAGGACCTGAGAAGCTGGTGAATTTCTGGACCAGCTATACCGTCCAAAGAGGAAGCTTGAAAGGATTGGGTTTTGGCTTTGGAGGGAACAGTGCCAGTGAACACAGAACGCTTAATAGGGGGAACATAGGTACATTTATCCTTCCAGCATATCAGGTGTTTAATGGTGCCATATCCTATCGAGGAAATCAATATAATATCATCCTTCGCGGCAATAACCTGACCAATCAGATGTATTTCACTGGATGGTCAAGTGTTAACCCACAGAATCTTAGAAATATTGCTTTAAGCTTAAACTATCAATTTTAGCCTTGAAATCTTTAAAGAAAATAGTTAGGAAACTGCACCTTTGGCTCGGATTAATCTCCGGGCTATTGGTGTTTATCATTGCTCTTACGGGGTGTATTTATGTATTTCAAGAAGAAATCCAAAACCTCACCCAGCCCTACAGGTTTGTAGAGATCCAAAATAAGGCGGTTTTGCCACCTTCTGAAATTCAGAAAATTACTGATCAGGAGCTACCTGGCAAGCACTTGCATTCGGTAATGTATAATCAGGAAGGCCAGTCAGCCCAAGCCATTTATTTCAGTTATGAAGATCATTATTATGACATGGTTTATGTGAATCCATATACAGGGGATGTGCTGAAAGTGAAGGATGAGTATGCGACCTTTTTTAGGTTTATTTTTGACGGGCACAATTATCTGTGGTTGCCTGTAGAAATAGGGCGTCCCATAGTAGCCACGGCAACGCTGATTTTTTTCGTATTGCTTATCTCTGGTATCATCCTATGGTGGCCAAAAAATAAAGCGGGGAAGCATGCAAAGTTTACCATAAAGTGGAATGGGGGCTGGAGACGTAAAAATTATGACCTGCATAGTGTTATGGGATTTTATGCGTCATGGTTGGCTTTAGTACTTGTATTTACGGGATTGATCTATGGCTTTGACTGGTTTAGAGATGGTTCTTATACCATAACATCTGCCGGCGAAAAATATGTAGATTACTACACCCCAGCTTCGGACATATCTTCTTTTGCTGCATTGGATATTCCTGCCTTAGATCAGGTTTATTATAAGATGGTAGCTGAATATCCCCAAGCAGAATGGATAGAAGTGCATCCGCCTGACTTTGAGCATGCCGCTATTGCCGCCAATGCCAATCCTGATGCTTCCACCTATTGGAAAACAGATTACCGATATTTTGATCAATATACCTTAGAGGAGCTTTCTGTGGACCATATGTGGAATAGGTTCGAAGAATCAACCAATGCGGAGATCCTGATGAGAATGAATTATGACATCCATGTGGGGGCCATATTGGGCTTTCCCGGTAAAATTTTGGCTTTTTTGCTCAGTCTGACCATTGCTTCCATGCCTGTCACAGGAGTACTACTATGGTATGGCAGAAAAAAGAAAAATAAAAAGAAAAGATCACATCGATCTAAAAATAAAATGGAGCTGGCGGAAGCTTAATTATTGTTTTTTAAAGGACTGGGGAATTTAAAGTTCCACAGTCCTTTCTTTACTAAAACCTGCGTGTTCTCTTCTTTCTACATATCCAAGCTGGTTAGTAAGCATTCTGGTCTTGCCGATTAAAAACTCTGGGCTATTGTGGTGATGATGGCCATAGATCCAGCAATATGGACCGCTATCTGCTATTAGAGAACTGAGGTCCACTGCAAAGCCTTCATTTATGGGACTGTCTATGTATTTTTTGGGGTAATGCCGAAAGGTGGGCACGTGATGAGTGACAACGACTTTCTTTCCTGCAAAAGGTGTCTGGAGTTCCTTTTTGATAAAACGAAGACAGTCATGGTGAAGGCTATTGAAAATATCAGCATTATATGATTTGCCTTGGA
>DATHVH010000140.1:0-8172 GCA_035461405.1 Anditalea sp. | reverse complement strand
CCAAAATAATTGGTCCACATGTAAACTTCTTCCTGACCTGTAGAATCCCAGGGCATTTCACTTCCAAATGGATAAGCCAGTTCCACCCATACATCAGTCCTTTCCCTCATCAGTTCTTCTAAATTCGCAGCAAGATCAGATAAGCCTTCCCGCTTAAGGTCTTCTAAAATCAATAAAAATACTGTGCCCTCCATTTGTCCATATTGAGCATAATGAGGTGCTTGCTTGACCATGGCAACAGCTGTGTGATATGCATTTCTAAGATACCAGTCCCATGAATATTCTATGTCTAAACCTTCGTGATACCTAGACAATTTGTACATAATCCAATGGGCTGCAGCTACATGGGGGTAATTATAAGATCTACCTACAGACTCGGCTTGTTCTTTGTCCCAAGCAGCCCATGTTTTATAGTTAACATCCTCACTATAAGTACCTTCAGGCATTAAGGTAGGCTCGTAATAGTACATACTTTTACGCACCCCATATTTTTTATCACCTTCATTGTATTGTAGCCCGCCCCATATGACATTATTCATAAATTGATTCAACTTATTGATTTCAGCCTTATCGGGTTGTAACATCTGTTTCATAAATGCTGCTAGCCAAGATCCGGCCCCCGCTTCGTCACTTAGTCCAGCTATCCATGCTCGGGAATCTTCTAGCACTTTCTCTTTCTTATCATAATCGTATGAAATAATAGAAGCATGCCTGCCGAAGAGGTCATCTTCATTTTCATACCACTGCTGATTAGTCAAAAAGCTTCCAAACTTATCTATAACCTCTTCTTCTGGATCAATAACTTTATAGGAAATTACTTGCTGTAATCCATTTTCATAGTCAATAGTGACACTAGCTCTGCCCCACTTTTTACCCTGCACATTATAAGCTAACCAATCATTAGTATCATTTTCTGATGCTCTTGAAATTTCAAGAGCCCCTTCTGGTTGTACCTTAATATTTTTGATCTTGGAGTTTGATTTAATTCTTAATGCTGCATTTATATCCTTGGCTACCACGTATCCGGGAAGCCCTATAGCTACTGGTCTATTATTTTCAGAAAGAGAGGATTCAATTGTTCTGATATTATCTGAAAGCACCAATCTCAAACTCGATATGTATGATTCTCCCGGTTCCAAAATTTTGGAGCTCGGTTTTACCCATGGCTCTGCTTTACTCCACTTAGTTTCTGCCAGTGCTTTACTATGCACCACCCAATCATGAAAACCTTCGAAAGTTATGTTTCTTGGAGTCAAATCATCCAAAAGAGGATTATATGCTTCAAATCCACCATTCTGTTCTGGAAGCACAAGTAATACGGGTGATTTTCCATGTAATCTGACCACTTGTAAATAACCAGCATCTGCGCCTATATAAGGATCATAAAATACTTTCTCCAGGTGCGCTTCTTCTAGATTTTTTCTATGTAATACATTGTCAAATATCATAGGTATACCTAAATATCCTATTTCTACTTTTTTATTTGACTGGTTTTTAATGATAAATTCAAGGATTATATTTTTTCCTTCTACTTTCCAGTTTCTCTGAATCTCTAAATTGGAGTTGTGATTTCTGGAAGTATTTAAAATTGCTCCAAAATGATTTTTTCGAGTATTATCACCACTGCTCTTCACCGACGCTCTATTATGAGCACTGGAAAATTTTCTCCAATCGGTATCACCCTCCATTTGATACATTAAGTTTACATCCCCCAAATGATACAGACTATCCCTACTCCTAATTTCCAGTAATTCCGAAGGTAAAAAATCAAATGTCGAGTCGATCTTTGGATTCAGAGAGGAAGCTGTTTGGGTGGATTCCAATATTCCCAGTTTAATATCCTCTGATTCTATGTAATGAACCTTATCTATACTAAAAGTCTGTTCTTGCTTTTCAATTTTATCCCAAATCCCCTGGGCGGATAAATCATAATACATAAATATTATAATCACACTAAAAATAAGTCTTGGTTTCATGATATATCTCGGAATAACTTTTTTAACTCTCTTTTCTAAATTCATTCTAAAATATTTTTAGGAGGGGTTTTGCCTTAATGAAAGTTCGGATATAGACTGATACAAATGTAAATAAAACGCATATTGATATATTACATAGATTTATCATTGGCTAATACAATATTAACCACTTTAGACTTCAGCCAATAAATGCCAATGTTTAGGGTGCTTAAAATATACTTCCAGGATTTGATGAAAATCGGCCGATGGGCTTATTACAAAAGTTAAGAGGTAATAACCACTTTATAAACTACAAATCAGCAGGTTATATAAACTCTCTATTCATAATTCCTGAACTAAAAAATGTAATCTTATATAGCAACCCAATTCATTCTAACAAAAATATAAGAATCATCCCAGGTAGTGAACTAACTTTACTTAATCAATTTAAAAATCTATCTATCAATCAGTTATAAAGTTCTAAATTTAAGTTTTAGATTTTATTTATTAGTTAATAATAGATTTTTAGGTGATTTAATTTTTGATAATTATTGAACTCCTTTGCCCAATATTAATACTATATTAACCTACAATTCGGAATATGAATACTAATTCGTAATATTAAGAAAAGGGAATAAAATTAATCTGGTGTAAGGATAACCAATTCATTCCTGCTGCTATTACAGATTATTCCTACTATTATTAAGTAGTTCATCCTAATCGAAAAATAATTAACCCTTATACATATGAAACCTCTTTTATACCATCTTCCCAGGACCACAGAGGAACCAGTTCGTATCCTTAAAGAAAATCATCCCCATTTTTACGACAATCTTCATTTTCATTCTGAGTATCAGATCATGACTATTATAGAAGGTAGTGGCACCTATTTTATAGGAGATGCTTTTGGCAATTTTAATTCAGGTGATACATTTATCATAGGATCCAACCTTCCTCATTTCTTTAGAAGCAATAGTGAATATTATCAACCTGGAAGTGTTCTGCGATCCAGAAATATTTCCATCCTGTTTTCTTTGGATGCTATTGGTGAAAACTTTAAAAAATTACCTGAGCTCCATCAGATTAATAAACTACTTGAAAAAAGCAATAGCGGCTTAATTCTAAAAGGAAATTCAAAAGAGAGATTACTTAAAGCCAGTAAAAAAATAACAAAGAAAGAAGGCTTTGATAAATACATCTATCTATTCAAAATATTAAATGACCTATCACATTCTGATGATATAGAAATTTTAAGCCACATCACTTACGAAAACAGTACTAAATTTGCTGATACTGATAAAGCCAGTGCAGTCATCAACTTCCTGATTGAGAATTTTTCAAAAGATATAACTTTATCGGATGCTGCTGATGTAGCTAATTTAAGTGTAAATGCATTTTGTAGATATTTTAAAAAACATACCCGAAAAACCTTTTCTCAATTTTTGAATGAAATCAGAATAGGACATGCATGTCGGCAACTAGTAGAAGATGAATTAAGCATTAAAGAGGTAGCATTTAATGTCGGATATTACAACATATCTTACTTCAATCGTCAATTTAAAGCCATTACTCATTGTACCCCCTCACAATATCATAAAAACATAAACCACAAACATGCACTAACACCAACTACATAATTTAGTGATCTACTAATTATACCTATCAACATTAAATAGTTGATTGTGAAGCACTGGGTTTATCTTTTTCCCTAAAATTAGATCTGTAAGCATTTTACCGGTGGCGGGAGCTAAACTGATGCCCATCATACTATGCCCTGCCCCTACCCACACATTTTTATAACCTGGCGCTTGACCTATATAGGGCATTCCATCCGGGGAACAGGGTCTCAGACCGCTCCAAATCTTATTGGTTTCAGGGAATTCAATCGACAATCCAGGATAATATTTCTTTATAGATGAGAATATACCTTCCACCCGCTTTAGATTAATAGTAGAATTAGGTTTGCATATCTCCATAGTGCCACCAAACCTTACAAAGTTTTCATAGGGACTTTGGGTTACTTTTGCTTCAGTTAAAATAGTGGCCTGCTGTAGCTTTGGTAAGTTCGGCTGAACAAAACTATAACCTTTGCCACCCACCATAGGAAGTCTAAATCCAAGTTTTTTAGCCAGCACACCTGACCAGGCACCGCTGCAGATTATCACATTATCACATGAATAAGTACCTGTATCACAAATTACTTTATCTACTTTTTCCCCTTGTTTTTCGAACCCGGTCACAGCGGTATTACTGATAAACTTCACCCCATTAGCTATCAAATTATCTTTTAAGATTTGATAAAGCTTACCTGGATCAAGATGCGCATCATCAGGGAAATAAAGCCCCCCTCTTACATTAAGTTCTTGGTTAGGTTCTAATTTTTGTGCTTCTTCTTTACTTATAATCTCAGCATTGAGGCCACTTTTTTTAGCAAGGAGAGAAAATGAAGTTTCCTCTTCCTCGGCTGCTTTGGTTTGATAAAGCATCAAAAGTCCTTTGGGTTGTAAAGAAAATTCTGCCTGGGCATGGTTTTCCTGGAAATCGAGGTACAATGATTTACTATGCAAGCTGAAATCTTTTAATACAGGGATTGCTTTTGTGACCTGCTTTAAATTTGAAGCTTTGTAGAAATAATAGCACCATTTTATCAACTCTTTATCCAGACTTGGATGGATATAAAAAGGGCTAGTCGAGGAAAACATCCACCCTATTCCTTTAGAAATCATTCCTGGTGAAGCTAGTGGTACTATATGGCTTGGGACAATCATACCCGCATTGCCAGTAGAACAACTCTCTTTAAAATCCCCCTTGTCTATTATAGAAACATCAATACCACTTTTCTGAAGATAGTAAGCAGTAAATAATCCAACTATACCACCACCAACGATTACTGTATGCATATTTAATTCTAATTATATCACCTGAAAACCATGAATATAAGGGTCCTTACTATCTAAAAAGATGGTATTATATCCTGTCTTTATAGCCCATCCTTCAATACTGGGTACTATAGCTTCATATTCTCCTACCTTAACAGTGGTAGTAATTTCCCCTTTAAAAATGGAGCCGATAAAACTTTCATGTATAAATTGATCCCCCTCCTTTAATTTACCCCTATGATATAATTGGGCCATTCTAGCCGATGTCCCTGTACCACATGGAGATCTGTCTATAGCTTTATCTCCATAGAAAACTGCGTTGCGTCCATCGGATCCGCTATTAAGGACTTTACCGGTCCACAGGATATGGGAGATGCCTCTTATATTTGGGTTTTCAGGATGCACAGCTTCATATTTTTGGTTGATAGCTGTTCTAAGTCTTCTACTTATGCGGATTAATTCTTCCGCTGTGTAGTTTTCAATTCCTGAGAAGTTTTCCTGAGGATCTACTATGGCATAAAAATTTCCACCATAAGAAATATCGAACTGTAACATTCCAATATCCTCACTCTCAATAGATAAATCACTATGTATCAGAAAGCTGGGAACATTGGTAATTTTTACGGAGTCTACTTTATCACCATTCTTTTGGTAGGTAGCTAATACAAGGCCAGCTGGGGTTTCAACTCTTAAAACACCTTCTTGCTTTGGTGTTACTATCCCTTCTTCTATAGCCATGGTCACCGTTCCAATCAGCCCATGGCCACACATGGGCAGACAACCACTCGTTTCGATAAAAAGGACACCGATATCATTACCGGGATCAGAAGGATCGAAGAGTATGCTTCCCGACATCATATCATGACCCCTTGGTTCAAACATCAATCCTTTACGAATCCAATCGTATTCCTTTAAAAAGTGGCTCCTCTTTTCAAACATATTATTGCCTTCGAGTGGAGGTCCACCTCCTATAATCATTCTCACTGGATTACCACATGTATGGCCATCAATACAGCTAAAAGTTTTCTTCATTCAATTATTCGTTCTCTCATACTGAAATATCTTTCGATTCTAAAACAGGTCTGGTATCTAATCCAACTTGTATAACATTCTTTATCTTATTAAGCTCTTCACCTTCTAATTCTAGTCTGGGAGCTCGAACATATGTAGATCCAATTCCCGCCATTTCTTCTGCCAATTTAATATATTGGACTAACTTTGGGTGGATGTCCAAT
The DNA here is from genome assembly GCA_035461405.1 of Anditalea sp. Classification (GTDB taxonomy): domain Bacteria; phylum Bacteroidota; class Bacteroidia; order Cytophagales; family Cyclobacteriaceae; genus Anditalea. The sequence continues at coordinate 2,103 of DATHVH010000140.1, read as the reverse complement.
TCCAATAGAGGCAAAAACCAACGGTAAATTTGCAAGGCTTCCTCGGTTTTTTTCTCTTTGATTAAGTTAAATAAGGTTACCGTTTCATGAGGAAATGCACAAACCAATCCAGCTACTAAGCCATGAGCTCCCATCGTCAAACTTTCCATAGTCAAGGTATCTACCCCACAAAGAATCTTATATCGGTCCCCAAATTTATTGATCATTCTAGTGACATTAGATACATCTCTGGTGGACTCCTTTACGGCCTGGATATTTTGGTAAGGCAATAATTCTTCAAATACTTCTAACGTCACGTATGTTTTATAATCAACAGGATTATTATAAATCATAATAGGCAAAGATGTGCTTTTAGCCACTGCAGCAAAATAAGTTACCAATTCACGATGATCTGGAAGGTATCTCATAGGTGGCAAAAGCATTAATGCATCCACTCCCATTTTTTCTGCTCTCTGAGCATATTCTACAGCTTTCTTAGTGGATCCCTCCGCAATATTTAAGATTACAGGAATTCTACCCCCCAAGTAGTCAATAGTCTTTTGAGTCAAAAGAATTTTTTCATCATCTTCCAAAACGCTTGACTCTCCTAAGGTTCCCCCTAAAATGACCCCTGACACCCCAGCCTTTATTTGTTCATCAATATTTTTAAAAAATAGCTCAAAATCAAGACTGCCATCTGCGTGAAATTTTGTCGTCACCGCAGGCAAAACACCATTCCAATTCATATATCTTCTAATTTGGTTTCTTCAAATTCAAAATTACCACATCCTCTCTAGGGATAATTGCACCAGATTAATCATTACTTGCACTATATTGGCATTTCCAAAAATGGAAAACTTTATTTATTAAATTCATAAAAATTTTAATTTGAATAATAAGAAATCCACAACACTAATATAAATAAGTAATGTTAAAGAAAACCATATCTAGCTCTAATAAGTATACATCTAAATTACTAACGAGGGTAATAATACTTTTATTTATATTTTTTTCATTTCATTCATATACATATGCCAACGATCTCTATTCACAAATAGAATCTTTTAGAGCTGATTATTCTGCATTGAATAGAAAGTATACCAATAAAAATTCATCAGAATATTATGAGAGAATAGAAAAATTATATCAAGACTGGATTATCAATTTAGAAAATATAGAATTTAATAACTTAAACAAAGATGGTCAGGTCGATTATCTATTGTTCAAAAACAAATTAAACAAGGAATTACATTTTTTAAATTTGGACTATACATCTTATAAAGAGATTTCTCATGTAGCCGACTTTTCAGAGCCTTTGCAAAAATTTTATACCGATAGAAGATCTGGAATAAAGCCCAATGGCAAAGAACTTTCCAATATATTCAATCATACTACCCAAACTATAAATAAACGCCACCAAGAATTAAAACAATCCAAACCTTTTAACAGCTGGCAAAAAGCAGAACTGGCTAGTGAAACCATAAAATCACTCCGGGAAACGGTGGATGAAGCCTATCATTTTTATCTGGATTATGATCCTGATTTCTCATGGTGGATGAAGGAGCCATTCCAAAATCTTGTAGCCGAACTGTCTACTTATGAAAATTTCTTAAAAGATCACTTTGAAAACACTTTGGTAAAAGATGATGGCAGCGGTATCATTGGTAGGCCTATAGGCAAAGCGGCTATACTTAAAGAGCTAGAATTCGAATATATTCCATATGACCCAGAAGCCCTTATAGCGGAAGCAGAAAAACAATTTGAATGGTGTGAAAAAGAGATGCTATTAGCCTCAAATGAATTGGGATTTGGCGATAACTGGAAAGAAGCATTAGAACATGTAAAAAACACTTACGTTCCGCCTGGTCAATGGCCTGAGGATATTAAATTTTTAGCGGAAGAGGCTATTTCATTTGTAGAAGATCGGGATTTAGTAACGGTACCTGAATTAGCTAAAGAAACTTGGAGGATGAGAATGATGACCCCAGAAGCTCAAAGAATCAATCCATTCTTCCTGGGAGGTGAAGTGATTCAAATCTCCTACCCTACATCCAGTATGAGTCATGAAGAAAAGATGATGAGTATGAGAGGAAATAATCCCCATTTTTCACGTGCTACGGTGCA
>DATHVH010000139.1:0-29532 GCA_035461405.1 Anditalea sp. | reverse complement strand
TCTCTTTAACTATCTCCCGTCAGGAATCGAACTTGAAACCTTCCCGCCTTAAAGCGGGATGCTCTATCCTCCCCCCGATAGCTATCGGGGCTATCGGGAGAGCTACAGAACCCTCTTTGGGAATGCAAATATAGCGGAATATTGGATTTCGAATCAAATTATATTCTATCTTTTTTATTCTACGAGTACAGATGGGATTTTAAACTATTGACAATCAAAATTATTCATTGGATTATTCTATTAAACGACCCGTTTTGTCATGTATTCACTGATAAAATGCTTATTTTAGAAAATGGTAATAATCGTATTCGGAGTATCGGGGTCTGGAAAAACCACTACCGGCCAACTTTTAGCTGAGCAACTTAATCTGCCTTTTTATGATGCGGATGATTTTCACCCCCCTGAGAATGTAAAAAAAATGTCTGAAGGAATTCCACTTCAAGATGAAGACAGGAGGCATTGGCTGGAGGAACTGGCAGATAATATTAAAGAATGGTCGGAAGGGGGCGGAGCCGTTCTTGCATGTTCTGCATTAAAAGAAAAGTATCGGAAACAGCTGCACGTGACTGATGATATACAGTGGGTGTTTTTAAAAGGCTCACCGGACCTTATCAATGAAAGGATTAAAGCCCGAAAAAACCACTATATGAATCCAGCCCTATTGGATTCACAGATCGCTGATTTAGAAATGCCGGAATACGGTATTACTGTAGATATAATAAAAGCCCCACATTTAATCGTAAGAAGAATTATGGATAGACTTGAAAATAGAGAGTTTAACTTTGGTGTAATAGGTATGGGCGTGATGGGTCGTAACCTCGCACTTAACCAGGCTGAGAAAGGGGTGAAGGTAGCCATATATAACCGTCATGTAGCAGGTTCAGAAGAAGGAATAGCTGCTCAGGTGGTGCAGGACCATCCCGAATTCCATATGGCAGCATTTGATAACCTGGAAGAATATGTCAGTTCTATGACCACTCCCAGGGTGATACTACTGATGATCCCTGCCGGTAAACCAATAGATATGCAGCTGGATGAGTTGATCCCCCTATTGGATAAAGGTGATGTGGTCATCGATGGTGGTAATTCTTATTATAAAGACAGTGATCAGAGGTCTCAAAGGCTGGCCGATCATGGCCTGCATTTTCTTCCGATGGGTGTATCCGGAGGTGAAGAAGGGGCTAGAAGAGGTCCATCTATGATGCCTGGAGGATCAAAAGAAGGGTATGAGATTGCCAAAAAATTCCTAGAACCCATGGCTGCTATGGATAAAGAGGGTAACCCCTGTATAACTTATGTGGGACCAAACGGATCCGGTCATTTTGTTAAGATGGTCCATAATAGTATCGAATATGGCGAAATGCAGTTGCTTGCTGAAGTTTATTATATATTGAGAAAAAATTGGGGGATGGATCCCCTTGAAATAAGCAGGGTTTTTACCGAATGGAGAGACCATAATCTCGACAGTTATCTTCTGGAAATCACCATCAATATTCTTAAGAAAAAAGAAGGTGAAAACTTTCTATTGGATATGATATTAGACCAGGCAGAGCAAAAGGGGACCGGTGGCTGGTCGGTAGGTACTGCTTTGGAATACGGGGTTCCCTATGGGCCTTTGGTTGAAGCAGTAATGGCCCGGACACTAAGTGCGAGAAAGCAATTCCGAACTGAAATGTCAAAACTTATAGCATATCAACCTGATGCAGGATTTGTAAAAGATGAAAATACAAACCGGATAAAAAATGCTTTTGCTATGGTAAGTTTACTTAATCATGCCATAGGGTTTGATCTGATCAAGACTGTATCTGATGCTAATGATTGGGATATCAATCTATCTGAAATAGCTAGAATATGGACCAATGGCTGTATTATAAGATCTTCTCTTATGGATGATTTGGTCAACATTTTTAAAGATAACCCTGATATATTCAGCTCCTATAAAGCTATAGAGGCTTTTGGACAGTGTCAAAAAGACCTGACATTTACAGTTTCCCAAAGTATAAATGAAGGTACTTCTATCCCTGTAATGTCATCAGCACTAAATTATTATCTTGGCAATATTACAAAAGATTCTCCTGCTAATATGATTCAAGCCCAGCGGGATTATTTTGGTGCCCATACTTATAGAAGAATGGATTCTGAAGCAGGGAATTATTTTCATACTGACTGGACTGTAAGCGATGATTGATCCCACACTTCTATGGGCAGTAATAGTAGGCATTTCAGTTCTATTAATTTTAATTTTATATTTTAAAATACAGGCATTTTTATCTTTGTTGATATCTAGTATATCTGTGGGTATAGTGGCTGGGATGCCTGCCAGGGAAATCCTGCTTAGTGTGCAGCAAGGGATGGCAAGTACCTTGGGTTTTATCGCTATAGTAGTAGGACTAGGCGCTATGCTGGGAGCTATATTAGAAAATTCTGGTGGTGTACAAGCTTTGGCTTCATTTGTATTAAAGAGAGCAGGTGAAAAAAATGCTTCCTGGGCACTGATGATTACCGGATTTTTAGTGAGTATCCCCGTTTTTTTTGATGTGGGAGTGGTCTTGCTGATACCTATAGTTTATGCCTTGCAAAAAAATACGGGAAGATCTTTACTTTATTATGGAATACCTTTGCTGGCTGGTTTGGCTATAACACATGCTTTTATACCTCCAACACCAGGTCCAGTGGCTGTGGCAGATATTCTTGGAGCGGACTTGGGCTGGGTGATCTTGTTTGGGTTTTTGGCTGGGATTCCTGCTGCCGTTATTAGCGGGCCCCTATTTGGTAAATATATTGCAAAAAGGATTATGGTAACGGCCCCCGAAAGCTATGTGGATCCTCCATCTGATAGGAAGCTTCCTTCAGTTAGTATGGTAGGAGCACTTTTGGGGCTTCCGTTGGTATTGATCCTTCTAAACACATTTTCACAAACCCTCTTTAATGGGACCACTATTCCAGTTGAGTATTTGGAGATTTTGGCATTTGTAGGCCATCCATTCACTGCCCTTATTATAGCTAACCTTTTGGCTTGGTACTTTCTAGGAATTAGAAGGGGATATTCCAAACAAGAGCTTTTGGATGTTAGTAGTCATTCCCTTAGTCCTGCTGGAGTGATCATTTTAATTACCGGAGCAGGAGGAGTGTTCAAAGAGATCCTTACCCAAACCGGGGCAGGGTTAATGTTGGCTAATTATCTAATGGAGGTAGGGTTTGCTCCAATTGTATTTGGATATATTGCTGCAGCATTAATCCGTTTGTTACAGGGTTCAAGCACGGTGGCTATGATCACCAGTGCGGGGATGACTGCCGCCGTCCTTGAGGGGATTGATTATTCTGAGTTTCAAAAGGCGGCATTAGTGATAGCCATCGCAGCAGGCGCTAGTATTTATTCTCATGTAAATGATAGCGGTTTTTGGCTGGTAAGTAAATACTTTGGGATGGAAGAAACCCAGACTTTGAGATCTTGGAGTGTAATGACTACGCTCGTCTCTTTAGTGGGCTTTGTAGTTAGCTTCTTGCTTTGGATGATTTTATAATGGGATTTTTTTCCACGGAGCCAATTGTGAAATACACCTGAGATAACAGATCGTATTATTGATAAATTAATTCAGAACCCACTTTATATAAAAATTATTATTAAATATGGTGATCGACTATTCTGCTAATCGACCAATATGGATTATATATGTTCAATATATTATAGCCTTTGAGGTTTACAGACTTTGGAATACATGCACTTCTTCACCTTCCCACATCTACTTTTTAGCTAAACTATAAACCTACTAAGGCAATATAACTTATCTTATCATTATTCTTTTTTGAGATTTTACTTATAAACTTCCCCTTCACAATTTTTAAGGTTTAAGTTTTGGCAATGATATCGGATTGAGCTATTTTGCCTACCTAACAAACTAATACTTTATATGAAAATTATCACTTCAGGTTTACTTACCCTTATTTGTTTATTATTTGTTCAATCTGCATCTGCCCAAGCTTCAGATGCGATAGTTGGGACGTGGTTTAATACAGAAAAAGATGCGAAAGTTGAAATTTTCAAAGAAAGGGGAAAATACTATGGTAAAATAGTATGGCTGAAGGAACCAAGGGAAAACAATAAGCCAAAGATTGATAAAAACAATTCTGATAAGTCTAAGAGAGATAGACCCATCATGGGAATGAGGCTCTTGAATGATTTTGAATATAAGAACGGTATTTGGGAAGAAGGTACAATATATGATCCTAAGAATGGAAAAACTTATTCCTCTACTATAAAGAAAAAAGATGAAAACACCTTGGAAGTCAGGGGTTTCGTTGGGATTTCTTTAATAGGGAGAACAGTGGAATGGACCCGAGCACAATAAAATAAAAATAGGAGCTTTAAGCTCCTATTTTTATTATTCTACAGTTATATTATCGCCATACTGTCTAGCTAAAGACATCATCTTATCCCAGACGGGCATTAATCCAGCTTCTGCTGCAGTTTCCCGACTAACTATTTTTCCTGTTCTAAACTTCTCACTCTTTCTTTCGCCTTCACTTAATATTATATAATTTGCTTTTAAATGAAGTTGATCAGCAATGACATAATGAGATATTCTGTAAGATATAGAATCATTCAGTGATATCCAGGGATTTTTCATAACCCTGTTCTGAGAATCACCTATTAGCATTAGGGGTGCATAATCTTGATACTCTTCACTCCATCCTTGAACATTTTCTAGATCGCTCATGAATTCAAACTGATCGAAATCTCTATCTGGATTTAATTGAACAGAAATGATACTGTTTTTTTCAGCCTCCCTGAAGAAATCACTTTCATATGTTTTCACTATCGGTTCTACATAATCTTCTGGGGTAATCGTAGTTTTATAAGCATGGTCAGCTGTACAGGCTCCTAGACTAAAAATAGACAGAAAAGCAAGCCCAGCATTTCTTAATATTTTATTGCTAACTTTTTTCATGGTCTTCTATATTGATTATTAAATTAAACTATTTAATCGGTCGAAATAAGGTTGGGGTCTTTTTCTTTTAAAAACTGTTCCCATTCTTCGAATGCATCCTCTTTCATCACTTTGGCAAATTTTACCTGGCCACCTTTTTTCTTTTTGTGCTCATTGTAATCATGAAATAGATCTACGGGGATAAGTTTGATCTCAACACCTTTTAATGATTTACTTCTGGCTACTTTATAGTTTTTATTGTTTTCCTGAAGAATCTCATCAAGAGCCTTTGCTATCTCTGCTTCATCATTTCCATCTTTATTTTCATCATAACCGAGATACCATTTGTGAATGTATTCATCGTTCTTTTTTACGGCAGCCACAGTGAATTCGGTAATAGTCAATTGATATTTATCTTGGATCTCCTCAATGGCCTGATCCATTTGATGCACACTTAATTGAGACCCTACTACATTAAGAAAGAATTTCGTACGCCCTGTTATGATAATTTCTGCACGTTCTTTATCAGTGACCTGTACCGTATCTCCGATCATGTATCTCCAAGCTCCGGATACGGTCGTAATCACCAAGATATAATCTACACCTTCTTCTACCTCATCTATGGTATATGCAGGAGCATCAGGATGAACTGATCCAGCTTCTGTCATATTTTCCGGCTTAAATGGTATAAACTCAAAGAAGATGCCATTATCCAGCACGAGCGCCATTGAGTTGGTATCAGGTCTAGCCTGAAAAGCTAAAAATCCTTCAGATGCCAGATAAGTATCTATATAAGTAATAGGATGAGCCAATAACTTTTCAAAACTTTTTCTATGTGGTTCAAAAGCCACTCCACCAGGTGTATAAACTGAAAGATTTGGCCATATGTCATGGATATTATCAACTTTGTGATATTCAATAACTTTTTTCATCATCAGTTCTATCCAAGAAGGAATACCGCTAATGCTACCTATATCCCAATCTTTTGCTTCCTCAGCTATACGTAGAACTCTTTCATCCCAATCCTCTATCGAGGCTATTTCATCTCCAGGTTTATAAAAGTTTTTAAACCAAAAAGGGATTCGGCTCGCACTGATTCCACTGATTTCCCCCTCATAAAAACCATTATTGTGAGCCAGTCCTGTTGAGCTACCTAACATCATGATCTGTTTTTCAAAAAAATCAGAGGGAAGATCATATTTTGAAAGCGTCATGATCTGTTTTACCCCAGTTTTGCGAATGGCATCGAGCATGTCATCCGTGACAGGTATGTGCTTACTGCTGCTGGTAGTACCACTGCTTACAGCGAAATATTCATTTATGCCTGGCCAAGTAATATCCTCATGTCTCTCATGGATTTTTGACCACCATTCTTCATGGATAGTGTCGTAGTCATGATAAGGGACTTTTTTCGCAAAATTCTTTGCAAGGTCTTCATCTTCACTATCGAGTATTTGGTCAAAACCATAATAAAGACCAAAAGCGGTATCCTTGCCTTTTTTTAGAAGATCTTTCAATACCTCTATTTGTGCCTCTTTAGGACTATGGTCAGAAGTAAGTTTCTCACCTAATTCTATAGCTTTTTTAATAATTTCTCCGATTACAGCCATCTATATTATTAATAATGTATTATAAAGTTTTAAAAATTATATATATAATACACATTTAGCAATTATCAGACCATCAAAAGATTTAAGCTATAGATTTAATTTACATTTAGTTTTATGATATTACACCAGTTCGCGAAGGTCTACTGGAACAACTCGGGAAACGCCCGCCTCTATCATAGTAATACCATAAATAATATCCGTACTAGCCATAGTACGTTTATTATGAGTAACAATGATAAATTGGGATTCTGAAGAAAAAGTCTGAATGATATTATTAAATTTATCAATATTGGCGTCATCCAGAGGAGCATCTACCTCATCGAATATACAAAAAGGGGCAGGCTTAAGTAGATATATCGCAAATAATAAAGAAGTAGCAGTGAGTGTTTTTTCACCACCTGAAAGCTGATTGATTGTTAATGGCCTCTTTCCTTTTGGCTTTGCCATAATTTCTATAGTGCTTTCTAATGGATTGGAAGGATCTGTTAATTTCAGATCACAGTCATCCTCTGCTGTAAATAGTGAGCGGAAAACCTTGATGAAATTTTCTTTTATCTTATCAAAGGCATCCATAAATGTAGTTTTCGCTACTTGGTCTATTTCTTTTATTGTCTCCAAAAGGGAGTTTTTAGCTTTGATCAGATCTTCCTTCTGCTCAGTTATGAAAGTGTGTCTTTCTTTAATTTCATTATAAGCTTCCATTGCCATAGGATTGATAGGGCCTATTTTCTCCAATCGTTCCTTAGCTTTACTGACCTCTGCCCGGATATTACTTTCGTCTTTTTCGGCATATTCAGAGGCTATTTCCGGATCTTCAGCCATCAGCTTGTCCAGATCAATTTCGAATTCTACACTTAACCGCTCCTTCATGCCCGATAGCTTAAGCTTCACTTCATTGAGAGACTGCTGCAGTTCCATCAGGATAGTATCTATATGCTCTTTTTGCTTCTGTATCTCCCGTAGGGTTTTTTCGATTTCATCTATATCTCCTCTGCTGGCATAGTAGGCTTTTTCAGCTTCATTTACTCCGATTTCTATCTGCTCTTTTTCGGAATACAGCTCGATCAGTTCATCATCCTTAATTTCATTATTATCCAAAAGGCTTTTTACCTCCTGATCGATGCCGGAGAGTTCTAGCTGGGATTTTTCTATCCTTTCCTTACTGGTTTCGAAAGCATTTTGCTTAAAATCAATCTCCTGCTCCAGACTGTTCACTTTGTTTAAATGCTGGTGGTATAGGATGTTTTCCTGGTTGAAGGAATTAGATTTAACTGATACACTTTCGTTTTCCAGTTGTAGATTTTCATTTATTTCTTCCAGTTCATATTCTAACTCTGCAAAACCTGACCTACTAAATTCCAAAGACGGGAGCAGTTCAGCCACTTCTTCAGAAAGCGAGTCTATTCTCTCGAGAATATCTTCCCGCTTATTGGCATTGGTGGACAGCATTTCAAAGAGCTGTTCCTTTTTTGTTCTTACGGATATGTACTGCTGATTATATTCATTTATTTCACCCTGCAGCGCTTCGATTTTTGATTTGTAAGAAACTTCTTTCAGCTTCATCAGATCTCCCATCTTTCTATCCAGATCGGATCGGGTCTGGCTCACTTTCTTATTTAGCTCCTTTATATCTTTTTCCAGCTTTTCAAGATTTTTTGCACGGCCTATTCTTTTCCCTTCAAATAGACCAACAGATCCTCCTGATACACTGAATTTCCGCTTGGTAAACTTTCCGCTTTCAGTTATAAATACTGAGGTGTGGTCTATCGGTATATCTCGATATTCCCCCTTGACTATATATACATCGTCCAGTATAAAACTGATCAGTTTACTGTATTTGATATCAAATTCTATGATCTCAGTGGCTGCAATGACATTTGGGAAAAGCTTGGTAACGGATGGCTGAAAACGTTCAAAATGCTCAAGGATAAAGAAATTGGCTTTCCCTCTGGCAGAGTCACTCAACAGGTTTACGGCAGCAATGGCCTGGGCCTCGGTTTCTACCACATAATAGTTCATGTAGCCCTCAAGAAAATTCTCTATGGCTACTCTGTATTTTTCTTCTGTAGTAAGTATATCAGAAAGTAAAGGAGTATCTTTTCCCCAGCTGCTGTTCTTTTTCAGAAATTTGATAGCTTCAGGAAAACCTTCCAGGTTTTCTACTAAAGATTTGGTGAGATTATATTCATTCTGCTTGGAATCCAATTTCCGGCTAGATTGAGTCACTTCATCTTTAATCAGATCTATCGTATGGAGGGCTTCCTCTATTCTTGCAAGCTGATCTTCTTCCTTTTTTTTCAATAATGCAAGTTCCTCTGTCCTGAGATCCAGCTCATCTTTAAGAAGGATTACTTTATCTTCAAACTCGGCTAGATTAGCTTCTTGATTATCATCATCTGTAGCAGTTTTTTCCAGCTCCTGCTTTAATGTAGATAACTGTATCTGTTTAATTTCTAAATCCTTTGAGAGTTGGTAGATGTTATCTTTTCTGCCGGTAAATTCTTTACTTAAGACTTTCTGGCGTTCTTGTGTCAGCGCATATTTGTCTTTTTGTTCCTGCAATTCGGCCTTAAGATTTTCTACCACAGATTCTTTTTCACGAAGAAGTTTTTCTGACGATTCTTTCTCCTGCTGCAGGGAGCGAATACTGAATCCGGCCCTATCATTACTCTTTCTGTCCAGATCGATTTGCTCCCTAAGCTTTTGACACCTGTCTTCCAGAAATCTGAGCCTTTCATTTTTTATTTTTTTGTCACTTTCAAACTGACGGATTTTATTTACTTGCTCATTGAGAGATTTTTGTCTGGAAGAAAGCATTTTTTCCTTCAGAAGAAGTTCACTTTTGATTTTTTCAAGAAGTGCCTCTTTTTCAGCTACTTTAGCGTTTAAGCTAAGCTTTCTGTCCTGCTCCTGGGTGATGCTGGCAGACATATTGATCAGGGCATCCGTATGTTTGCCCACGCTTTTTTTGGCCAAAGCGATACTGGCTGCTTTGTATTCTTTCTTTATGACAAAATATTTTTCTGTCTGCTTGGCCTGTTTTTCCAGCTGCTTCAGGTTTTTTTCAATTTCAAAGAGCACATCTTCCACTCTGTCCAGATCTGCATCCGTATCTTCCAGCTTTCGGAGCGTTTCTTTTTTTCGGGTCTTAAATTTCGAAATACCGGCTGCTTCCTCAAAAAGATCCCTTCTGCTGTTGTTTTTATCATTGAGTAGCTCATCGATCATCTTCAGCTCGATGATCGCGTAGCTATTTGAATTGATCCCAGTATCCATAAAGAGATTGGTGATATCTTTAAGTCTACAGGTAATTCCGTTTAGCAGATATTCACTTTCCCCGGATCTATAGTAGCGGCGGGTGATGGTGACCTGGGTGTATTCAGTAGGAAGGAGGTTTTTATTATTATCAAAAGTTAAAGATACTTCGGCCAGATTTGTGGGTTTTCTGTTTTTGGTGCCGTTAAAGATGACATTTTCCATCTTATCGGATCGGAGCATACGGGTCTTTTGCTCCCCCAGTACCCACCGGATAGCATCTACTACATTGGATTTGCCACAGCCATTGGGACCTACTATCCCTGTGATCCCTTTGTCAAAATGGATCACTACTCTGTCCCCAAAACTTTTAAAGCCCTTTATTTCAAGCTTGCTAAGCTGCATATAAATCTATCTAACCAATGAAATCCTAACAAAATTAAGCAGATATCCCTAATAGACAAGATACTATTGTCAGGATTAGCTTATTAATCTTTACTGAAACTTTCTATTCAGAATTCGCTTTCCTATAGATAGGAATATTTTTACTATCTTAGTCAGAGAATTTAATCAGATCACCGTGGATATAGATATAGGAACAGTAGTATATATAATTTTAGTCATACTTTATTTTGTCTTTACTGCATTTAAAAAGAAAAATGCCCCAGATCAGCCGGACGAAAGATATGAAGGACAAGAAGCTGGAGAAAAAAGGCCGGCGTCTTTTGAAGATATGCTTCGGGATATTCGGAGAGAACAAAATGAGCGGGTAAAAGATATAGAACAGGCAGGACAGGGTGAAGTTTCTGATTATGAATACGATGAACATCGTGAGATAGTCGAGGAAAATGCATATGAATCATGGGACAAAAAATCTACTCCCAGTGAACCTATTATAGAAACCAGAAACAAATACTATGATGGCGCCGAAGGCAGTTTAAAGAACTACGATCGTAAACCATTAGTAAAACTTGATGATCAAGTAGACCTGGCATCTGATGAAAAAATATTAGGTGAAGTAGAAGATGTAGCTGAGGAATATAAGGGAAACACTCGTTACGGTAAGTTGTTAAAAAATCCTGAAAGTGTAAGGGATGCTGTAATCTTAACTGAGATATTAAACAGGAAGTATTAATAATTTAAATGCGATTTTTTATAGGGATAGCTTTTATTTTATTTAAAGCTCATATAGGCAGCTTATAATCTATATTTTGATCTTTTCATAAATTATTTATGTACATCCAAATGTGACTATTTATGTCAAAAATTATTCAACTAAGCTTAAATATTCTATATTCGTATATAGATTATTGAGAATGGCAAAACAAAAGAGTGTCGAACAACAGAAAATTTTAAGGATTTTTAAACTCATCAATTTGATGAGGACCAATGTAGGCAAGACGGTAAAAAGATTGGGAGAAGCACTGGAAACAGATCCCAGAACGATATATAGATATTTTAATTTGCTAGAAGCTCTTGGATTTCAGGTAGAGAAGCAATTTGGAAAATTTAGAATAGTAGATCGGGTAGAGAGCGTGACTGACTCTTTTTATGGAACATTTACTGAAGAAGAATCAGCGTTTTTAGCACAGGCTATATCTAAATCCGGAAAGAAGAATCTACTAAAAGAATCCATTCTTAAAAAAGTTAATGTCCGTTCTCATATTCAGCAGGGAGTTCAAAGAATTTTTGATGCAAAGCTCGGTGTGTTTGTAGATGAACTTGCAGATGCAGTGAAAAACAAATACCAAGTACTGCTGATAGATTATTATTCGCTTAATAGCAATTCGGAAAAGAGCAGATTAGTAGAACCAGTAGGCTTCTCAAAGGATTATGAATATATCCATGCCTTTGAAATAGAAACCAAGTCTATGAAGAAATTCAAGCTTGAGCGGATAAGTGATGTAGAAGTTACTAATAAGAAGCAGCAATACGAATCTCTTCACATAGGCTATGATGATGCATTTTTTGGATTTTCCGGTAAAGCAAAATATAAAGTGAAGCTTAAATTGTCTAAAAAAGCATATCATCTATTAATTGAAGAATATCCTGAAGCCAGGCCATTTACAAAGACCGCCCAAAGGCAGCACTATTATTTTGAAAATGAAATAGCAGAATTTCCCGGTATATCTAGATTCATATTAGGTTTGCCAGGTGAGGTACAGGTGGTAGAAGGGGAGGAATTAAAAGAATTTTTAACAGACCAGCTTAATAAGCAAAGGTTTTAAAGATTAACTAACTGTAGTTTAATTTTTTTGCCTGGTGCTATTTGAGCAAGCAAATTTAAATCTTCTTCTTTTACATGAAATATTCTCGGATATCCTCCGGTTACTTGCGCCTCCCGCATCAGTATCAGTAATTTACCACCTGGAGTCAGCTGAATGGTGCCAGGAAAAACAGGCGATGTTAAAATCTGTTCAGAATTATTGGGGAGCTTTTCTTCTAATTGAATGGCCGTCCTATTGCTATACTGTGATATTGTAAAATCGCTATTAAGAAGTATATCCGTCTCATTTTTATTTAACATGGAGAATTCGGGACCTGGGTATACATTGATTATTTTTCTATTCATCCAGGGGAAAACTGGTTTAACTTTAGCATAGTGTGGGCTATTAAGAAGTTTTGCTTTGTTATAATTTATAGTATCCAGCTTATTTAGTTTTTCAAATTTGGTTATACCCTTTGATTGACTTCTACTACCAAATTTCGTTTCTGATTGTAAGCCCCCCTCTATAGCCATGTAGGACCGAAGCCCATTTGTCAAATAACCTATATTCAGCGTGTCGCCTTTTCGGATGGGAAGTCGCTGATGGTTAGTCAAATGAACAGGCCCCTTATTAAGCAGGACTGGTGTGGCTGCTCCTGCAAAAAGGACAACAGTATCTTCGGAAAACTGTAGCGTTGGTCCAAATTGGGTAATTTCAAGGCAGGCTGCGTCAGCAGAATTTCCCAATAATTTATTTGCCATTAAAAGAGAGAATTGATCCAGAGCTCCAGAGGCTGGAATTCCCCAGCAGGAATATCCAAAGCGACCAGTATCCTGGATACTCGTATATAGACCTGGTTCGAGTAGGGTTACTTTACCCATAAGCAGTGTCTTTAATTAAGCCATTGCCGAGTAATTTCATCTCCTCAAATTCCTTTTGCCCGACACTGTAAAATCGAATTTTATCACCTTCTTTGGCCCATACGGCGGGGTTATTATTGGGATCGAAAAGCTTTACCGGACAGCTGCCCAAAATATGCCAGCCTCCCGGACTTTCAAAAGGATAAATCCCAGTCTGCATTCCTCCAATAGCTACCGAGCCCGCCGGAACAGTCCGGTCAGGATTTTCTTTTCTGGGAAAGTGAAGTTTAGGATTTAAACCTCCCAGGTATACGAAACCAGGCATAAACCCATAAAAATGAATTATATATTCTTGATCAGTATGTAAGGATACGATTTGCTCTACGGGCATATTGACGGAAATTGCGAAATTTTCCAGATCTTTTCCATTATACAAAACAGGGATTTTCCAGAGTGAACTTTTTATACTATTTTTAATATCTAGTTTTTTATAGTGAGACTGGAGTTCACCTACTATGGTAAATTTATCAAATGGTCTTTGAAATAGTAAGGATAGGGTATGGTAACCGCTAACACAATCTTTCAGTTGATCGCCATATTTCTCTTTGATGATTTCTTTGAAGGATAATATTTTTGCTAATACTTCTTCACTTATCTCTGGTGGCCAGGAAACCTCTAAAATATAAGGTGATATCGGATATATATTTATCATCAAATACGGATCTGTTTGTTATATATAGCTTTAGCAATAGCTATCGCATTTGGATTATCTCCATGTATACATAATGTATCCACTTTTAGATCTAGGATATTTCCCGTAGATGTTTTTACCTGTTCTTTATTTATAATGAGATCTATATGTTCTAAAATGTCTTGAATTTCATGCTTTAAAGCGTTCGGATTTGATCTTGAAAGAAGGGTGAAATCATCATTATAATTTCTATCAGCAAAAGCTTCATACCATACCTTTATATTATAGTGGTGGGCCATAGAGGCAATTACCGAACCATATGGTGTATAGATTATCTGATCAGGGAAATGCTTTTCCATAATCTTTAAAATTATTTCAGCAATTTCCGGATCTATTGCTGCCTGATTATAAAGTGCGCCATGAGGTTTGATGTGATGAATAGAAAGATTTTTTTTAATGGCGGCTTCCTTAAAAGTCATCAATTGAGATAATATACTTTCTTCAAGAGCTGTTTTTTTAAGTTTCAAAACTTCTCTCCCAAAATTTTCTCTATCAGGATATGAAGGATGGGCACCTACTTTAACTCCATACTTTTTAGCAATATCAAGCGTGTTATCCAAAATTTGAAGGTTACCTGCATGTGCCCCACATGAAATATTACAGCTGGTAATATATGGCATGATAAATTCATCAGTATCCATTCCTTCTCCAAGATCGCAGTTGATGTCAATGATTTTCATATCCAGTC
This sequence comes from Anditalea sp., assembly GCA_035461405.1. Lineage (GTDB taxonomy): Bacteria > Bacteroidota > Bacteroidia > Cytophagales > Cyclobacteriaceae > Anditalea. The sequence goes on along the minus strand of DATHVH010000139.1, from coordinate 15,233 downwards.
TTCCAATACTTTCATGATACTTCTGCTTCCTAATATTAAGGTAATGATCCATATGCTAAATCCCAAGACATTATGAATCAATCTATTTCTGTAATGGCCAAGGATACTGGGTTGGTTTACTAGATACAATATATATCCTGTAATGAGTGGTAATAGAATACCATTTGCCAATTGTGCAAAAGTTATCAGTTCAACTGGTTTGATTCCAAGCGATGACAGGATTAGCCCAATCAATAGTATACTTCCCATCACCGTTCTCATCGGTAGTGACTGCACATCTTGAGACCAGCCAAAGCTGCCACATACGACTAAGGCTGCCGCCAGAGGGGCAGTCATTGCAGACGTAATTCCTGCAGCTAATAACCCTGTAGATATCATATATTGGGCATATATCCCAAAAAGCGGTGAAAGACCAAGCGCAAGGTCTTTTGCACTGCTGACTCCTTCAGCTTGGCCTGCAGCTGCAGTAATCATGATAGCCATAGATATAATACCACCCAGTACTATGCTCACTACAGTGTCTGTTCTTACCCACTTCAGATCTTCGGGCATAGTCCACCGCTCAGCCACTAAGGAGCTATGGAGGAATAAATTATAAGGCACCACAGTTGTACCGATGAGAGCTACTACTGTAAGTATATTATCCCCTGAGATAAATGGCTTAAACCCGAGATAAAGTTCTGTAGAAAAAGGGTTAGTCATTAGTGCAGTAGTGATAAACGAAATACTCATTAAAATCACTAAAGCAATCATAAATCGCTCAACTAATTTATAATTTCCTGCAAAAAGGAATATTCCTGCACTTAACCCAATAAGCAAACTGAATATATTGACCGAAAAACCCCAGACAGGTATTAAAGGTATATCCGCTATTAGTTCGGCACCCATAGCACCACCGCTGATATTTCCAGCCTGGTATGCAGCATTGCCTAAACCTATGGCGAAAATCACCAAGCCTATAGCCAAATAGCGTGATAGTGGTTTTTTTATATTATCGCTGATAATATTGGCTAGTCCCTTTTGATAAATTAAACCTAAGCGGGCGGCCATTTCCTGTAATATTACCGTAGCAATAACTGATAAAAGCAGTGCCCAAAGTAATTCATAACCAAAATTTACTCCAGCTATGGTGCAGACTGTCACTGTACCAGGACCAATAAAAGCTGCAGCCACCAATGATCCGGGCCCCACTGCCTTTTTTAAAGTTTTAAATGTAAATCCCATGTGCTAGGGCTAATATACTATTTTCCCAGAAGATATAAATTTGAGGTGAGCATGAGCTGTAAATATCCTTTTGTAATCCCTGCGAAATTTTGCGCCATGTATCCTGCCTGAAAATTAGTGCCGGTTGTAAACTGATAACCCGCTGCTCCATATAATCTATTGCGGTCATACGGACTGTTCTCTACGTGTAAAAAAACCTCATTATACGCTGCAAGAAATACGGTATTTGGCTGCATTCTAAAATTATTTAGCGGTAAAGTGGCCAATAAGCGGTATCTGACCCTGTTTCTATAATTATCACCTATAAATCTCTGCTCCATTCGGCCTCTGTGCTCGAGTGCGACCCTTCCCAAAGCATGGAAATACATACCCTGCTGCCAGATTCGATGTTCCACCAATTTACTTCCTCCAATATCATTTATAGGATAATTTTCTATATAGCCGTAACCCGCTGTAAGCCATAATTGATTAGAATAATGATAATTAAAACCAGACCTTATGAGAAGCTGTTCTCCTTTACCAGATACATTGTAATATCTATCCTGAATTTCATTGTGCATGCTCCATTTTTCATGAAAACGTATCCTATTGAAAAACATAAGCCATCCGCCTACCTCATTATTTACAATACTCTGCGAAAAAGTAGGAAGAGAAATTAAGATCAAAGCTAACATTAGCCCTGCACGTTTAATATTTTTCATGGTCTGGATTTAAGTATTGGCCCAAGCTCGCTAAAATTTATAAGAAATACAGGCGGAGAAGAGCTTATTGGACGATTAATTTTTTGAGTGGCAAAAAGTCCTTACCAGATCTATACTTTGTTTAATCTTTTGTGAATAAAAGCAGTTTATTTAAAAAATAAATAAACTTGTATATTTATTGCACCTTCATTTTGCACTAATGAGGAACTGAAAGCCAAAGGATATGATTTATAATATGATGATAAAAATAATGCTAACAGCTTCATTTATTTTTGCATGTGTATTCATAGCTTCGGCTCAGCAGGAATACGTAGTCAATCTGGAGGATAGGGAAGAAGCCATCTCGCTTACAGAAAAAGGATTAATAAAATTAGATGCTGGATATTATCAGGGAGCAATAATTGACTTTGAAAAAGCCATTACTAAGGACGCTACCTTTCACCCAGCCTATATAAATCTATATAAGGCGTATAATCAAGTAGAAGGCGATAAGTCTATTTTATTAAAAATACTGCAAGAAGGAACTGTTATTTTTGAAGAAGACGATGAACTCACATACTATCTGGGATACATATATTACCAACAAGGTAAATTTCCCCAAGCTATAAGAGAATTTACCAGGGCGATCGGATACAGTAAAATAAATGGAGAGGATTTTCATCTCGTTTATGGTTATCATTTTAATCGTGGCAATGCTTATTTGAAAACCAAAGAATTCGATAAAGCGATAAAAGATTACACTTATGCGCTAAAGCTCAGTCCAAGTAATCCCGATATACTTACCAATAGGGGTATAGCACAATATCAAATGAAAAATAAAGTGGAGGCCTGTAAAGATTGGCAATCTTCTGTAAACGAAGGGGGGATGACTTCCCAAAAGTATATTAAGCAATTCTGTCAGTAAGATAAATTTGATCTTAAAAGGTAAAAGTTAGGCGCTTATAGTAATGATTGATAAATATGTAATAAATTTGCCCTTGCCTTAGAACATAATTTTTGGAATCCATTTATGGGTATGAATATAGTAATAGCCGGTGCAGGAGATATGGGATACCACCTTGCGGAGCATTTAAGTTTCGAAAACAAGGATATCATATTGATTGATACTGAAAAAGACATATTAGATAATATTGCAAGTAGGCTTGACGTACTGACCATATGGGGTGATTCGGCCTCAATAGATATTCTTAAAAAAGCTAATGTTCATCAGGCCAGTTTAGTTCTCGCAGTAACCACCTCCGAAAAAACCAATCTGGTGACCGCCATGCTTGCCAAACAGCTTGGAGCTAAAAAAGTGATAGCACGGGTTAGAAACCACGATTATCTTCAGGAAAATAACCAGGAGTACTTTCGCAATTTGGGAATTGACTCAATTATATCACCTTCTATGCTATGTAGTAGTGAGATAGTGAAAATGATGAAAAACTCCACTTTTACAGATGTCTTTGAGTTTGAAGGTGGAAAGCTTAATGTAGTAGGACTTACCCTTGACCGATACTCTCCTCTTATCAATAAAAAATTATCAGATTCCAGTACTGATCCTATTTTTGAAGATATCCGTATTATAGCTATAATCCGTGACCAGATCACTCTTATACCTAAAGGTGATACTTTTATAAGAAATAATGACCACGTATTTTTTATCAGTAATAAGAAAGCAGTAGATTCTATCAAGAAACTGATCAGACATAAAGAGGTCAATATCAAAAATGTAATGATAATAGGAGGGGATGATCTCGCCTTTTCTACGGCTATCAAATTAGAGGACCAATACCGGCTGACGCTTATCCATAGAGATAAAGAAAGATGCAAATGGTTGAGCGAACGATTATCCAATTCCCTTGTAATCCATGGAGACTATAAAAATGTAGACTTACTGATAGATGAGGGGCTTGAAGAGATGGATGGATTTTTGGCTTTGACAGAAAGCTCAGAAACTAATATTATCACCAGTTTGAGCGCTAAAAATCACGGGGTCTACAAAACGATAGCCCATGTGGATACCCGAGAATATATCCATATTTCCCATAGTATAGGAGTAGATTCACTGATAAATAAAAAACTTGTAGCAGCCAACCAAGTCAGCCGCTATTTACGCAAGGGCAATGTGGAAGCTATCTCCGGTATATATGGAGTGGAAGCAGAATTTGTCCAATATGTAGTTTCCAAAAATAATCGACTTACCAGAAAACCCTTGATGGAGCTTCATTTTCCAAATACAGCCATAGTGGCCGGAGTGATTAGGGGGGAAGAGGTGTTTATTCCAGATGGTACTTTTATACTTGAAATAAATGATAAAGCTATCGTATTTGCCTTACCGGAAGCCAAACCTATTTTAGATAAACTTTTCCACTGATAGATGATTCATTATAAAGCTATTGGGAAGATAATAGGCGTCTTGTTGATACTGTTGGGGATTTTAATGCTCCCCAGTATTGCTTTCTCTTTATATTATGGTAGCAATGATTTAATGGCATTAGTATTTTCTGCTATACTTTCGTCTTTCAGCGGAGCATTATTGTTCTTTTCATTTGCCAAGCAGGATCAAAATATCCGGAAAAGAGAAGGATATCTCATCGTATCTTTGAGCTGGATTTTCATGTCGATATTTGGGATGATCCCTTACCTCATCAGTGGATCCATTCCCTTTTTACCTGACGCTATATTTGAAACCATATCAGGACTTACTACTACGGGAGCGACTATTCTGGAAGACATAGAATCAGTTCCAGTAGGTATACTTACATGGAGAAGTATGACCCAGTGGATAGGAGGATTGGGTATAATTGTACTTACAGTCGCGATTTTTCCACTTTTGGGCATAGGTGGTATCGAACTTTTTGTCGCTGAGTCTCCAGGCCCTACCTCGGACAAGCTTCACCCAAGAATAAGAGAAACAGCCAAACGATTATGGTTTGTGTACGTAGGGTTGACATTAGTGCTTATGTTGCTCTATAATTTGGGAGGAATGGATGTATTTGATGCCGTAAATCACGCCCTGACTACTATGGCTACCGGTGGGTTTTCTACAAAGAATGCAAGCATGGCGCATTTTGATATACCATTTATCCAATATGTTGCAGTACTTTTTATGTTTTTGGCGGGCACTAACTTTACCATTATATATTTTGGATTAAAAGGTAAATTCAGACAGGTATGGGCAAGTGATGAATTTAGAGCGTATTTATTTGTAGTGATTTTTATAGTAATCGCTTTAACTATCCCTATTTATTTTTTATCAGGAGAACCTATAGAAAAATCTTTCCGGGATGCATTGTTTCAGGTAGTATCTTTGATTACCACCACAGGATATGTTACTGCAGATTATCTTTCCTATCATGACAGTCTGGTAATTATATTCTTTATGCTACTGTTTTTTGGAGCCTGTGCGGGTTCTACGAGTGGGGGGATAAAGTTTGTGAGGCATCTGGCATTTGTAAAGAATAGTTACCTTGAGTTTAAAAGAATTGTACACCCCAGAGCCGTAGTTCCATTAAAGATCAATGGCGATAGGGTAACAGGTAAGGTGATTACCCATATCATGAATTTTTTATTGATATACCTGGCCATCTTTGTTTTGGGGAGTATAGTGATGTCCCTGGCTGGATATGATATGATCACATCATTTGGCTCAGTAGCTACTTCATTGGGGAATGTTGGTCCAGCTATAGGGCTAGTTGGTCCTATGGATAATTTTGCGTTTTTTTCTCCTTTTGCAAAATTATTTCTGTGTTTTCTAATGTTATTGGGTAGGTTAGAGCTATTTACTATACTGGTTTTATTTACACCTTATTTTTGGAGAGCCAATTGATAGTATCATTATTGCATACTATCCGTATACCTATTTATTAGTTTTGATATAACCGAATAATATATTTATGATTTTAAGCGGTCAGATTATAGCTGTATTTACCGATAAGAAAAGAGATTTTACAGGTAATCCTGCAGCGTGTATTTATACTAAGACTTCTCTGACAGAGAAGCAGATGCAGCTAATAGGGACTAAAAACAAACAACCTGCCACTGCATTTTTATGGCCTGTAGAAGGTGAGACAGGACATTTTCATGTACGCTGGTATGCAGTGGATGATGAGATTATTTTATGTGGACATGGTGCTGCCGCTGCCGCTATTTTTTTAGGCAAAAAATTTAATACCCACGAACCTTTAACGCTTCACTATAAAAATGGAGAGATAAGGGTTCAATGGCAAATGACTGATACATTTATCATAGAAATGGAAGCCATTCATTTAATAGAAGAGATAGATGTTCCTGATGCTATAGAAGAGGGATTAGGCATACCGATATTGGGTATGTATAAAACTGATGGTAAACATATAATCATGGTAGAAAGCGAAAGAATATTGGCTAAAATGAATCCAGATTTTGATAAGCTTAGGGACAGTGATATCTTTGGATATGCTGTTACTGCTCCTGGTCTTCATGTCGATTTTGTCAGTAGGACTTTGGTTCCACACGTACATCAGCTGGAAGATCATGCCACGGGTTCATCTCATGCCGCTTTAGTACCTTTCTGGTCAAAAAAACTTAAAACAGACGAATTATCTTCCCTACAGTTAAGTAGGAGGGGAGGTAAGTTTACCTGTAAGTATAGAGAAGAAAGAAATAAAGTCTATCTGGAAGGAAACTACAAAATTATAGAGACTTTTACAGTAGAGATTTAGGCTTTAGGCAAGGTAAAGTAGAATGAAGTCCCTTCCCCTTCTATGCTTTTTACCCAGATTTTGCCATGGTTTTTTTCTATCAATTCTTTTGAGAGAAGCAGGCCTAGTCCACTGCCTTTTTCTCTTTGGGTTCCGGCAGTTGTATAAAATTTATTTCCAAAAATTTTAGGGAGATTTTCTTCTGCTATTCCTACCCCCGAATCTGAAATGATGATTTTCCAGTTATTATCCTCATCCTCGGATTCTACTATTATTTCACCCCCTTCAGGAGTGAATTTAATAGAATTGGTGAGCAGGTTTCGCATCACGATATCTACCATGCCCTGATCAGCTTTGACCACCACCTCATCTGGGATTAAGTTTTGAATTTCAATATTTTTCTTTTTTGAAAGCTGGTCGATGAATTCCAAGTTCTCAAAAAACACCTGGTTTATTTGTACATTTTCCCTCAGTGTCTGTATACCATGCATTTGACTTCTTGACCACATCAATAGGTTTTCTAGCAAGATGCTATTGTTTCCTACATTTTGGCTCACCATTGGAATTACTTCTTTAAATTCTTCTGGAGAAAGAGTTTCCTCTTCCAGTAGCTGTATTAAGCCTCTAAGGGAATTTAAAGGCCCTCGAAGATCATGGGCTAAAATGGAAAACAATTTGTCTTTTACGCTATTGAGGTAATTGAGCTCTTCCGCCTGTTTTTGGATTTCTCTTTTCTGCGCTGCTAACATAGCAAGGCTCTTTCTTTCTTTTTGATAAGATCTATAAAAAATAAATATAAGGATAGCGGCCAGAAATAATAAAAAAAGTAATCCTGAATTAAAGTATTTTTTCAAAATATCCTTATCCGCCTGAAGTATTTTATCCATCTCCAGTGCCTTTATTTCCGCTTCCTGACTTCTGATTTTATAGTTGGTAAGGTATCTATTGATCCGCTCCTTAAAAAGCAATTCTTTGCCTTGGGAGTATTGAAGATTGTATTTATAAGCCTGTGCAAAATCTCTTTTGTTTGCATAATACTTCGAAAGCTCACGGTATACCGGAAGGATTACTTCCAGCGATGGAGACTCATTATGTATAGCAATGGCTTTATATGCATAATCCAAGGCTTCTTTTATTTCTTCATTTTGATAATGAAGTAAGGACAACCGACCATACACTGTCATTTCTCCACGTGGGTAAACATCTTTGACCTTTGAGAGATATTCATGGTAATCGATTAATGCTTCCTTGTGGTTTTTTAATTCTCTGTATAGATCTCCTCTATTTAATATGGAAGTCAAGTATTGACGACTTTCCTTATCTCCATTTCTAATAGTAAGCGATTTATCCAGGGATGCAATGGCTTTCTTATAATTCCCCATTTCTTTATATAGATTGCCTAATCCTATATAAGTATATCCCAATCCTTCATCATAATGGATACTTGTAAAAATATCTTTGGCTTTATTATAATTTTTCAAGGCATCTTCATTTAATCCTTGAAATCTAAGTATTTGTGCCAAATTGTTATAAGCGTAACCTTCTTCTATTAAGTTTCCAGTTTGCTGTGATATGGTTAATGCTCTTTCATATAATTCCAGCGCATTTTCCTGTAAATCGATATTTCGAAAAGTTACTCCATACCGGTTTAAATTTTGTGGCAAATAAACTATATCGTTTAATTTTTCGCTTAGCAAAATAGCTTCCTGATAAAATTTTTGGGAGGAATCTGAATTATGTATCATCCAGGCAAATTCCGATAGAAGTCTTAATCTGGTAGTATCTTCTTTAGCTATTTTTAATTCCGCATAGATTTTTGAGCTGTTGCTTTCTTGACTAAATGCAACATTTGAGATGATAAAAAAGCAGATGCTTAAACAGAAAAATAAAGCAGAAAATAAATTTTCTTTATCACAAGAAAATTTACAGAAGTATTCCTTTATCATTAAAATAATTAAATAATATTCTTTCCCCTCAAAGTAGAAAGTAGGCGCAATTTATAACCAGAAATAACTTAAACAAATTAATTTAAAGAAAAGAAAATTTATTTAATAAGCCTCTCCTGCATCTTTATCACTCTGTCTTCCAGGCTTTCGGAACTGAGTGTAGCTCTTAGTCTGTCCACCATTATAGGAAAGGCAAAGGGTGTAAACTTATTAGTGTATTTTAAAATAATTTTTTGGCTGTTTATCCTTTTTACCGCCTCAATCAAACGCTCCTCTTCCATCTGCATAGTAAGAGCTTCTTTTCGCGCCTGCGACAAAAGTAAATTTTCGGGATCATATTCCTGGAAGACTCCATATAGGATACCCGAAGTAGCTTGCAGGTGTCTGTTGGTGATGGGTTTACCAGGATATCCCTGAAATACCAGCCCAGCAATTGATGCAATATCTCTGAATTTTCTCTTTGCCATTTCACTTTCATTTATGCTAGAAAGTATGTCTTCCTCTAAATTTTCCATAGAAAATAAGTCCTCTGCCAAGACATCTTCTATAGGAATATCTACATCAGATAGTAATTCAAATCCATAGTCATTCATGGCTATACTAAAGCTGATGGGGTAACTGACGCTGATCCGGTAAGCTACCAGAGCGCCTAAAATCTCATGTACAAACCTTCCTTCAAATGGATAAAAGAAAACATGAGATCCCTCTTTGGATATCGTTTTTTCTATTAAAAGGGTATTTTGATCCGGAACTAGTGAAAGCTCCTTCTGCAATTCTAAAATGGGTTGGATTGCATTTATTTCTGGAGAAGCAAATGGATCTACTCCGGCGAGCTCAAGTTCTTCCCTGAGCATCTTGGACATCTGAGAGGAGAGGGGAAGTCTACCGCCCATCCATTTTGGGATAGTGTTTGACTTCTTCTTAGACCTGCGGACCAATACAGTCATGTCTTTTAATTGTGCGTATTCAAGACTTTTTCCGGCAAACCAAAACACATCCCCCTGTTTTAATTTAGCGATAAAACTTTCTTCTACTACTCCTAGATAACCTCCTGTCATGTATTTGACTTTTAGCATCGGGTCACTCACGATTGTACCCATGGATAGTCTGTGCCTCATGGCAATTTTTTTACTGGTCACCAGATATCGGCCTTCGGGATTTATTTCTACTTTAAGAAACTCCTCGTACCCGCCGAGAGATTTGCCGCCCACCGTTACGAATTCCAGTGCCCATTCGTACTCATCTTCTGTCAAATTTCTAAAAGCATACGTATCCCGGAGTAAGAGAAACATTTCCTTTTTGGTGAATCCTATCCCAACCGCAATAGTAACTAGAAATTGGGCCAGTACATCAAAACTTTTTTCCATGGGATGCTGTATTTCATATCTTTCAAGCTCAATAGCATGACGAAGAGCACTACCTTCTATAAGTTCTAGTGAATGTGTAGGCACAAAGAAAATCTTGCTTGGCATACCTGGCTGATGGCCTGCACGCCCTGCCCTTTGGGCAAACCTGGATACACCCTTAGGTCCTCCCACCTGGATTACTGTATCCACTGGTCTAAAATCCACACCCAGGTCTAGGCTAGAAGTACAGATCACCAGTTTTAGCCTGCCATCATGTAGGGCTTGCTCTACCCAATTCCGGACTTCATTATCCAATGACCCATGATGCATGGCAACTAATCCCGCCATATGTGGAGCCTTTTCCATCCATTTTTGATACCATATTTCTGTTTGGGAACGGGTGTTGGTAAATAATAGAGTAGTCTTGCTTTCATCAATTATAGGAAAGAGCTTTTCTATCATTTTCACTCCTAAATGACCTGACCAGGGGTATTTTTCTACTATATCGGGAATGATAGACTCTATGATTATCTTTTTTTTGATATCTGCTTTTATAATGTTCAAATCTGGTGCATTTGGACCAAGCAGTGCCGCAAAAGCTTTGGGCATATTTCCAATGGTAGCAGATATTCCCCATATTTTGATAGGGTTATCCAGTAATGTCTTTATATAACTAAGAGCTAGTTGGATTTGAACACCCCTTTTATTTGCAAGTAGCTCATGCCATTCATCTATTACTATGGCTTTTATATTTTTAAAGATGAGAGGGTTTTCTTTTTGAGTTAAAAGCAAATGAAGGCTCTCTGGTGTAGTAATGAGACATTCGGGCATTTTTTTCTTCTGCTGATTACGCTCTTGGGTAGATGTGTCCCCATTTCTAATAGATACAGTCCATGGCAATCCAATTTCAGAGCACACCTCTGCCATTGCTTTTTGGATGTCACGCGCCAACGCTCGAAGAGGGGTTACCCAGATAAGCTGGAGTCCATTTTTTTTAGGATTTCTCCAGTCTGGATTATTTTGTATGTATTCTAAAAGAACGGGAATCCAAAGACTGAATGTCTTACCACTACCTGTAGGAGCATTTAAAAGGCCACTTTGGCCAGCTAAGTAGGAATCCCAAGTTTGATATTGATATGGAAAAGGTTTCCAGCCTCTGGAGGCAAACCACTGTTCTATGATGTCCTTGGCCTTATCCTCCATACAAATTCAAGAAGTTTTTTAGGTCGGATAATGTGTTAGCTTCTTCTGCTTTTTTATCTTTACGCCATCTGGCTATACGGGGAAACCTTAAGGCTATTCCTGACTTGTGACGTGTGCTTTCCTGTATTCCCTCAAAGGCTATTTCAAATACGAGTGTAGGTTTTACAGTCCTTACCGGACCAAATCGCTCTTTGGTATTTCTTTTCACAAATTGGTCTACCTGTCTCAGTTCTGCATCTGTAAGTCCTGAATAAGCTTTGGCAAAAGGGATTAGATTAGGGCCGTCCCAAACAGCCAATGTATAATCTGAATATAAATCAGCCCTTCTTCCGCTGCCCTTCTGAGCATATAGCATCACTCCATCTATGGTAAGCGGATTTACTTTCCACTTCCACCAGCCTCCCCGCTTACGGCCCACTTCATAAGGTGAATCGTTCTTTTTTAACATAAACCCTTCCGCCATCATAGTGCGTGAGGTTTCTCTTAGTTCAGCGAGCTCTCCCCAGCTTCTGGCTTCCACTAAAAAACTCAATTCCAATTTGTCATGGGATACTATGTCTTTAATATGTTCAAGAATTTTTCTTCTTTCCACCATAGTATGGGACCGGATGTCTTGATTTTTCCATTCCAATACATCATAGGCTATAAAGGATATAGGAGCGGTTTCAAGGATTTTTTTGGAAAGATTCTTACGTCCTATTCTGGTCTGGAGGATGCTGAAGGGGAGGGGCATGCCTTTTACAAAGGGTATAATTTCACCGTCTAGAACTGTACCATCTGGTAGACTTTTGCCCAGAGCGACTAATTCTGGGAATTTATCCGAGACTAATTCTTCACCCCTAGACCATACATATACTTCTCCAGCCCTGTGTATAAGTTGTCCTCTGATGCCATCCCATTTCCATTCGGCTTGCCAATCGTTTATATCTCCAAGCTCTTCTGGCAGCATTTCCAGAGGATGGGCCAGGTAGAAAGGGTATGGTCGGGAGAGATTATCCTCTTTATTTTCATGAAGTATGAGATCTTCAAATCCTATTTCTTCCGGAGACCATTGCCCCATGATCCTGTGGGCCACTTCGGTTTTTTCCATATTATAAGCTTCTGCCACAGCTCGGGTCACTAGATTTTGGCTAACCCCTACACGAAAACTTCCGGTCATCAATTTAGTAAAAACGAATCGTTCGTTTTTATTTAAAGCATCCCAGGCTTCTTTGATCTTTATTTTTTTTTCGGAATCATCCTTCCCTTCCAGTTCCTGAAGATAATTGATCCAATAATGGAGTGTCTGATCATCGCCACTGTCACTCTGAGGTAGCAGTAGGGATATAGTCTCAGCGAGATCCCCTACAGTATGATAGGATTCTTGAAACAACCATTCCGGTACACCTGCAAATTCCTGGCACCATTCTTTGAGTTTGGTTGTGGTGACTTGGCGCTTTGGGCGCTTATGGGTAAAAAGTGCGAGTGCCCATAATTTATCACGGTCTGGTGCATGGAGGAAATAGTGTTTGAGCGCGATTAATTTATCAGATGTCTTATTCGATAGATCAAGTTGGGCAAAAAGGGATGCAAAAAGCTTCATAGATTAGTGGTTCCTCAATGCATCAATTAATTCTTCCTTGTTCATTTTGGAATAATTTTCTATACCTATCTCTTTTGCTTTATTATATAGATCATCTTTGGTCCAATCTTCATATTTGGGAGCCTTACCGCCTTTCTTTCCTGTCTTACTGCTATCAGAGTTAGCGATACGGGCTGATTTTTCTTTCGAATAACCTTTATCTCTCAGTGCCTCATACTGTTCCTCGTTTTTTACACTAGGTATCTTGTTTTTAGCCATAATCTTTGAGTGTTGTTTAATATAAATAATCGATTCCCGTTTAAAAAGTTTTTTGATGATATAAATCACCTTCGTTAATTCTCGCCAAAACAAATGCCAGATAGTTTCGTAATGATTTTATATATATTTTCATGTGTAGATTTAAAAATGAAGATGGCTAATGTTTCAATTAGAACGGTTTATTTCATCGTGCTGAGTATGCTCTTGGCATGCAGTCCTGAACAGGAAAATATTTACACTAATAATTTTATTTCATATCCTCTTATAGCAGGGAGTGAGTATGATTTTGAAGGAGTAGCGAATGTTCGGGAATTAAGAAAAGGCGGTGTAGAACTTGAACTGATCCTTAGTGGTGAAAAAACCACTGAGCCTTATTTTTATCCTGCACATTTGCATTTTGGACCGTATGATAGTCCAGATGCTCCCATGGCGCAGATGCTTTCTCCCGTAGATGCCCGCACGCTGGAAAGTAAAACTGTGATCAATCAGTTGCATGATGGATCAAGCATGGATTTTATTAGATTTTCTACTTTGGATGGACATATAAAGGTGCACTTGGCAGAGGATGGGCCTGATTATAATACAATACTAGTGGTAGGAAATGTAGGTGTCAATGCGGATATGAGCATAAACTTAGAAAAAATGACAATGTGTTCACCTTATTCTTATTAAAAAAGGTCAGAGATATTATCCCTGACCTATAGGTTTTATGATTTATTTGATAAAATATAATTTTTATAACGTAACGGGGAATGTAATATCTAAATCGGTTTCACCACCGGCAGCCACAAAATTCGTAAATCCTGGATCACTTATACCTGCGTAATTTTTATCCAAGTCATGTCTCAAAACTAGCCTGAATTGCCCATTGTTAGTGCTTGGGGCAGGAGACACTGTTACATAACCGAATAAACCGATAGGGTTCCCGTTTTGATCGGTGTCTGCATATTCATAGGTAAGAAAATCATTAGGCCCTATAAAGGCTGATCCCAAATAGAAAAACTGATGGTCATCTGCATCTTCTACAATCTCTTCTGTAATGTCTTCATTTTCTATACTATTGAACAAAGAAATGTCTAAGCGGTATCTTTTTCCGGCTTCCAAGCCAGTAATAGCTTGAATGACAGGCTGTGTGCCCAGCTCAAGTCCTTCAGGATCGGTAGCGGTAACAGTAAATGTATTCTGGGTAAGTGTCCCCGTTTCATCTACCTCGGTAAACAGTAAAGTAACATCGGTAATGAGCTCTTGATCGGCCTCAAATTCGGGATCATCACTGGAACATGATATAGCGGTAAATGCCAGTATCATGATGGCTGCTAATGATAGATTTTTTAATTTAGTCGTCATAGTATATAGGATTAAAATTTATAATTAATATTAAGAATCACATTTCTTCCCATTTCATGGGTGAAATATCTGAACCTGTTCATATAATCTTTATAGGCTTTATTAAATACATTATTAACGGTAAAGCCTATGTGCAGTCTATTTTTCTGAACAGGTAAAATGGTATTTAATCTTACGTTCCAAATATTGTACCCAGGTGGTGGTGGTGCCAAGTCGAATAGTGGTTCGCGATTTTGTTGAGCCACCCATTGGCTGCCTATAGCCAGTCTGTTATCAGTCATACTGCCTATTTGTGCCTTTTTTAATGTAAGTCCACTTTCGATTCTATCTGAGGGAATGAATGGTAAATAAGTGCCATCCTCTACATTTTTAGCACGTACTATCGATGACCGGGTAAACCACTCCAGGTTTTCATGAATCTCATAAGCAGCAGATAAATCGAAACCCCATAAATTCGCATTATGCTGTCTATACTCAAAAACATTGAAAGTGCCTCTCAAAGTCACCAGTTGTTCCGGGGTAGGTGCCAGATAAATATAATTATTAATCCTATGTAGATATCCAGTGAGTTCAGCACTAAATCTATTTTCTGTAATGGTCAAAGTGTTTACCCATTTAAGCGCTTGTTCACTGATAAAATCTGGGTTTCCGATTTCTATTGCCGCAGTGCCATGATGAAGGCCTTGACTGAATTGCTCGTTAATATTTGGCGGTCTCCATGCAGAACCAAGATTAGTATTAAAACTTACAGTGGGGCTAAAACTATAGTGGGCACCAAGAAAAGCTGAAAAATTGTTAAAGATGAAATCTCTTTCTTGGATTTCATTCCTTTGAATAAATCTAGATGCAGAAACTTTCCTATAATCATATCTTAATCCAGCTTCTATTTCTAAAGGACCACTGGTAAATTTTTCCATGGCAAACACACCCACGTTTCCCATATCATAATTTGGAATAAGAGG
>DATHVH010000138.1:0-14919 GCA_035461405.1 Anditalea sp. | reverse complement strand
TTCTCATCCTGATTTCCACAATGGTGAATTGCCCTTAGCCCCTTCAGCCATAAACCCAATGTCTAAATCTTTTACTCCTAAAGGTTTTAAAGATACCGTGACTCCAAAGGAGATGACATTGGAAGATATTAAGCAAACCATTAACGATTTTCAGCAAGCTGCTAAAAATGCCATTGATGCTGGATTTGATGGAGTGGAAATCCATTCCTCTAATGGATACTTATTGCACCAATTTTTCAATAGGACATCTAATGTCAGATTAGATGGGTATGGCGGCAGTATTGAAAACAGAGCAAAAATTCTATTCGAAGTGATAGATGCTATTAAAGCAGTGATTCCCGAAAACAAAATAGGATTGAGATTAAATCCTAGCTTACATGGCATATTTGGGATGACTATGGATGAAGAGACTATTCCTACATTTGATTATATCATCGATAAACTAAATGACTATGAACTGGCTTATCTCCACTTATCGGAACCGTTTAATGATGTTTCCAATTTGCCTTTTGCCGAGACCAATATTGCCAAAAGGTACAGGCCAATTTACAAAGGTAAACTGATCATAAATGCTAACTTTGATCAGGAGAAAGGGAACAAATTTATATTGGAAGGTTTGGCTGACGCAGTAGCTTACGGTAAACCTTTTGTTTCCAATCCAGATTTAGTAGAGCGATTTGCAGCTGGCAGAGAACTGACCGAGTGGGATGTAGATACTTTCTATACACCGGGCGTAAAAGGATACACAGATTATCCCTTTATGGAAAACTAGTAATGAAAAAGGCAGGATATTATTCCTGCCTTTTTCATTTTTATAAAGCTTGATTCTGATGGTTAGCTTTCAAATGACTTAACAGTGGCTTATTTGTTACTTTTTCATATTCGCTATCATAATTTTCCCTCAGCGTACCCATAGTCCTGTCCCAAATGAGAAAATACAGGCCATAATTTCCCGTAAAGTGTTTATGATGTAGATTATGGGCTGTCCCGGTATTGATCCATCTGCCGATCATTGATTTATGAAAATTTTTAGGGTATAATTCATAGCCAAGATGTCCGTATACATTATAGATGAATTGCAATAGCAAAAAAAGCACAAGTGCGGAAGGATGTACTGGTAATGTGAAGGCTATTAAGGGTATAATCCCAGCTTCTATCACTGCTTCTAAAGGATGGAAGGCATATGAAGTCCAGGGAGAAGGATTAGTTGATTTATGATGTATCAAGTGTACATGCTTAAATAGTTTTGGATAGTGCATAAGTCTATGCATCCAGTAAAAATAGGTGTCATGTATAAAAAACATTAACACGATAGTCAGCCAATAATAAGCCATGCCATATTCGTTTATATCCCTGTACATGTTTGTATAAGGATATACTCCCCAAAAAACCATAGTGGCCATAGTGGCAAAAATTAATACTGTAAGGAGGGAATAAATGATGTCCCTCCCATAATCGGTGATTTTCGGAAATTTTGATTGTATTCTTCTAATGTGAAAGGGTTTTTTAAAAATAATATGGAATATTAAAAAAGCTAACCCCGCTATTAAGAAATAACGGAAAGTGATGTTTTGAGAGATAGACATCCATTTACTCAAAAATTCTTCACTTATCATACTGCTTATATTTTTGCCCAGAAATAGCCAATTAAAATCCGCCTATTACTTAAAAACGTATTATATAATAGCTTTAATTTAAAATGTATAAATTATACGTTTAAGCAATCAAAGTGATTTATAAAACACCCAATTTTTTCAGGTCATAATCCTTTAATTTTTATTGTCTATAAATAAATCAACAAATTTAAATTCTTCCCCATTAAACAGTCCTTTATCACTAAGCTTTAAATTTGGTATGACAAGGAGCGCCATAAAGCTCAAAGTCATAAAAGGGCTCTGCAATTTTGACCCCATATCTTTGGCCATTTTATCGATGGCTGTATAGGTATCTGCTACTTTATAACCATCCTCAGCTGACATGATGCCGCCTACAGGAAGTGGTAGGAGCATTTCTTTTTCTGTATTCACTGCTGATATGCCTCCCTTAGCTTCTATCAATAGATTGACGGCTTTAGTAATGGATTCATCATCTACTCCTACTGCAATTATATTATGAGAGTCATGTCCTACAGAAGAAGCAATGGCACCCTCTTGTAAACCAAAGTTTTTAATAAATGCTATAGAAGGCGGAGCATCGTTATACCTATTGGTTACTGTTATTTTTAATATGTCATTTTTGGGGTTGGAAATAGCCATTCCATTTTTGATCAAAATTTCTCCTTCTATTTCAGGCGTGATAAGCTGACCGTCAAGTGCTTCAATGACGCGAATTCGGGTTCCATGAGCTTTAAGCTGGAAGTCATTAAGTGATTTTTTTGAAGTATTAAAATTATTTATAATATGGTTTTCCACTGTAGGAATAAGTGTTTTTCCTTTTTCAGCTACTAGGTTACCATCAATATATGTTTGGATAACTTCGAATTGCTCTAAATCCTTTACCAGAATGAAATCAGCAGGATCACTTTCACGTAGTTGCCCTACTTTC
Source organism: Anditalea sp. (assembly GCA_035461405.1). Classification (GTDB taxonomy): domain Bacteria; phylum Bacteroidota; class Bacteroidia; order Cytophagales; family Cyclobacteriaceae; genus Anditalea. The sequence continues at coordinate 12,375 of DATHVH010000138.1, read as the reverse complement.
ATACTATAATGTGAAATAGGATTTAAACAAGCCACTTTTAAAACATCAAATATATCTTTGCCTCTAGCTATGGCTCTTACGGCCAAGTGATTGATATGACTCACTGCCAAATTATCAGGATGCTTATCATCAGAACAAAACATCAGCATATCAGAATGATCGTCGATAAGATCTATTAAAGCTTCAAAGTTTTTAGCGGCACTGCCCTCCCTGATCGAGATTTTCATCCCATGTTTTAATTTATCCAATGCTTCCTCAGCTGTAAAGCATTCATGATCTGTGCTGATACCTGCAGCTATATACTTTTCAGCCAATTCCCCCATTAATCCCGGGGCATGTCCATCAATTGGCTTTCCGTACTGCTGGGCAATAGAGATTTTTTCCATGACTAGGGAATCACGGTTTACAGTACCCGGCCAATTCATCATCTCTGCAAGATAGGTTACTTCCTCTCGTTGCATCAAATCATGAATATCAGCGGGAGTGATCTCTCCTCCGGCTGTCTCAAAGGGAGTAGCTGGCACACAGGATGGAGCTCCAAAGTAAAACTTAAAAGGTACTTTTTTCCCATTTTCAATCATATATTCCACTCCTTCCATTCCACACACATTGGCTATTTCATGTGGGTCTGATACTGTAGCTACTGTGCCATGAACCACAGCTAACCGTGCAAATTCGGAAGGTATCAGCATAGAAGATTCCACATGCACATGTGCATCTATAAAACCGGGAAGGATATAAGACGATGGTGCCTGATCAAGTTTATCTATTGATAAGATACGTCCATCATTGATAGTAACTTTTGCAGGATATATTGTCTTGTTTAGGATATCTACTAACTGTCCTGTGACCGAAAATTTAGACATGGATTGATGTTTTGATGAGTGAAATGTAAAAATAGTAAAGGATAAATAGAAAGTTGGGTAAGGGTGAAAATGATTCAATGTTTACCGATATATTTATATCTTATATAAACCAAATTTAAATGATTAGAATAGGTTTTTACATAGTCCTGATCTTTATTTCATTAAGCTTATTACTTTATTCTTTATATCAAAGAGATTTTATAATAGACCCTGCTCACCCTGGATTTATCAGATTAATAGTTCAGGTATTGGTGTTTATAGGGATAGTAATAGCTTTTATATCTGTACTGAGATCACATAATAATAAATCCACGTGATTAAAGTCATGAAATCTTTAAAGACTTACTATCATACTTAAAATACAAACGATTTCCTTTTTAAGTATGCATAGATACATCTCATTCCGTGCCTATAATAAAATCAAATACCTTATATTTGCACCGTAAAAAGAGTAACCGGATAATTTTATTGGATGAAAAAAATTGTAATTGCTATTGATGGATATTCTGGCTGCGGCAAAAGTACCACTGCCAAAGCAGTAGCTAAAGCCTTAAATTATACCTATATAGATTCCGGAGCTATGTATAGGGCCGCTACATTACATTTTATCAATAGGTTTACAAATCTTACGAATCCTAAAGAAATCATGAAATCTTTGGATACTATGAAGATAGAATTCCATAAGAATGAAGAGACAGGATTTCAGGAAACTTTCCTTAACGGACTCAACGTTGAAAAAGTCATTAGAAAAATGGCTGTATCGGAGAAGGTAAGTGAAGTAAGCAAGTTAAAGGAGGTCCGTACTGAATTAGTTGCTCAACAGCATCGGTTGGGAAAGCAAAAAGGAGTGGTAATGGATGGAAGGGATATAGGTACGGTGGTTTTTCCTGATGCAGAACTTAAAGTTTTTATGACAGCTGACCTGGTAATTCGTGCAGAGAGAAGGCAACAAGAGCTTTTAGAAAAGGGGGATTTGGTAGAGTTGGATAAAATTATTGAGAATCTGGCCGAAAGAGATAGGATAGATTCCAGTCGGGATATTAGTCCTCTAAAAAAAGCAGAAGGGGCAGTAGAAATTGACACCAGTTATCTTGATTTTGATGATCAAGTAAAGAAAATACTTGAATTGGCAAATTTAGAAATAGGTGATAAACAGATAGAAGATGCAGGTAACCATAGATAAGAATTCTGGGTATTGTTTCGGGGTGGAGTTTGCCATAAAAATGGCTGAAGATGAGATGGAGAGCGAGCGCACCCTCTATTGTTTAGGTGATATCGTCCATAATGATATGGAAGTAAACCGGCTTAGTCAAAAAGGCTTAGTGGTAATAGATCGGGACCAGTTAAAATCTATCAGCAACTGTAAAGTGCTCATACGTGCACACGGAGAGCCACCTGAAACTTATCGTACAGCCATAGAAAACAATATAGAGCTTATAGACGCATCTTGCCCGGTAGTTTTGAAGCTGCAGCACAGAGTGAAGACTGCCTTTGACAAAATGGAAAAAGAGGAAGGGCAGATAGTAATATACGGTAAAAAAGGTCATGCTGAAGTGATAGGGCTTACTGGTCAGACGATGGAAAATGCCGTAGTTGTAATGGAAGAATCTGATTTAGAAAAAATTGATTTTACCAGACCTATTACGCTGTTTAGCCAGACTACTAAAAGTACCAAAGGGTTTTATGAATTAAAATCAAAAATAGAAGCAAGAATCCGACAAGCGAAAGGTAGTATAGAAGAAGTTGATTTCAATGCTAATGATTCTATTTGTCGACAAGTATCTAATAGGGAACCGCAGTTAAAAAAATTCTCTCAGGAGAATGATGTGATAATTTTTGTCTCAGGAAAGAAAAGTAGTAACGGCAAGGCTCTTTTTCAGGTTTGTAGGGATCAAAACGAAAAAAGCTATTTCGTAGAGAATGAGCAGGAATTAGATAAAGATTGGTTTATTGGAGCAGATAGCGTAGGTATTTGTGGAGCTACTTCTACCCCCATGTGGTTGATGGAGCAGGTCATGAACCATATCAATTCATGGAAAAAGGAAGATATAATAGAAGCTATATAAATATATGTACTCGGAATATTTATTCAGATATCAGTAAATGAGTAAATATTAGTACAATTATCTTCTATAAACTAATGTATTTTATTAGATTTGAGGCGTTTTTCAAAGGACCATATAGTTCAAAATTTAAATATGTCAAAAATAGTTAAGCTTAAGAAGGGATTTGATATTAAGCTCGTTGGGAAAGCTGAGAAGCAGCTGACGAATTTCCAGCAAGCCGAGACCTTTGCGATCAAACCGACTGACTTTATTGGGATGCAACGCCCTAAAGTTATTGTAAATGAAGGAGATGCGGTTAAGGCCGGCACCCCGATTTTGTTTGATAAAAAACTGGAAAAAGTGCTTTATGCTTCTCCGGTTTCTGGTCAGATAGTCGAAGTAAAAAGAGGTGAAAGAAGAAAACTGCTGGAAATTATTATAAAAGCAGATGCCTCTTTTCAATCCGAACAGTTTACCAAGTTTTCTGATTCAGATATCAAATCCTTGAAAAAGGAAGAAGCAATCGAGCATATGTTAGCAGGGGGTGTTTGGCCACAGATCATACAGAGACCTTTCGGTGTGGTAGCAAACCCTGATGATGAGCCTAAAGCTATTTTTGTTTCAGGTTTTGACACTCATCCCTTGGCACCTGATTACGGGTTTATTTTGAAAGGGATGGAAAAGTATTTCCAAGCTGGTCTTGATGTCCTTAAAAAACTTACTGCCGGTATTGTACACCTCAATCTGGATGAATCTTCTGAGATTCCTTCCGTTTATAGCAATGTACAGGGAGTTCAGGTCAATAAGTTCTCAGGACCTCACCCGGCTGGCAATGTTGGTGTTCAAATACACCACCTTGATCCAATCAATAAAGGTGATATAGCCTGGACGGTCAACCCATTTGGAGTAGTACAGATAGGTAAACTTTTCATAGAAGGGGTTTATGATGCATCTAAAGTAATAGCTATTACAGGATCCAAGGTAAAAAATCGTATTTATGCCAAAACATATATTGGCGCCTGTGTAGATAAATTTATTACAAATAATGTGGACTTAAGTGATGATTCACATGGTCTACGAGATCCCAAAAAATTTAGAGTAGTATCCGGTAATGCACTTACCGGCGAGAGAGTAAATCCTGATGGGTATCTTGGATTTTATGATAACCAGATAACAGTATTGCCGGAAGGTGACTACTATGAGTTTATGGGCTGGGCAAAAGCTACTTCAGACAAATTGAGTTATCACAGAGCTTTAGGCCTCTTCTCCTTCCTTTCACCTAAAAAAGAATTTGTATTGGATACCAATGCGAGGGGAGAAGAAAGAGCATTTGTACAGACAGGTATATTTGAGAGTGTTACTCCTATGGATATTTACCCTGTATATCTCTTAAAGGCCATCATGGCAGAAGACTACGATGAAATGGAAGAATTGGGTATCTATGAAGTTATAGAAGAGGATTTGGCGCTTTGTGAATTTGTGGATGTGTCCAAACACCCAGTACAGGATATAGTGAGAAAAGGTATAGAACTAATTCAATATAGTTAATTTAATATGAAGTTTCTACGAGATCTGTTAGATAAACAGAAGCCCCTTTTCCATAAAGGAGGCAAATTAGAGAACTTGTATTATTTGTACGAAGCAGGTGAAACATTTATGTTTTCACCAAAGCATACAACTAATCCAAGAGGCGCCCAGATTAAGGATGCCATCGATTTGAAGAGAATGATGATCACCGTGGTGGTAGCGATGATCCCGTGTTTGTTATTCGGAATCTGGAACACAGGTCATATGCATTACCTTGCAGTGGGCGAAGCTGCAGATTTTGGAGAAAAGTTTCTTTTAGGTGCCATTTTGGTACTACCTATAGTGCTGGTATCTTATGCCGCCGGTGGTCTGGTAGAAGCTGTATTTGCAGTAGTCAGAAAACACCCTATAAATGAAGGCTTCTTGGTTACAGGGATGCTGATTCCTTTGATCGTCCCGGCTACCATTCCGTTGTGGCAAGTAGCTTTGGCTACCATCTTTGCAGTAGTTATTGCTAAGGAGGTATTCGGTGGTACAGGGATGAACATCCTAAATGTGGCCATGACTGCCAGGGCATTCTTATACTTTGCTTATCCTATGCAGATATCTGGTGATGAGGTTTGGATTTATTTAGGTGATAAATTGCCGGTAGATGGTTTTTCTGGAGCTACGGCACTGAATGTTGCCTACCTTGCAGGTCAGGAGGGTACATCTGTGACAGCAGCGCTTTATAACCATAATAATATAGTGGCAGACAATTTCTTAAGTTTCACCAACTCATTCCTTGGATTCATTCCAGGGTCTATAGGTGAGACATCTACATTGATGGCACTTATCGGTGCTGTAATATTGATCGTAACTGGAGTTGCTAGCTGGAAGATTATAGTGAGTGCTTTTAGTGGAGCTTACATTATGGGACTTGTAATGGAATTATTGGCAGTCAATACATATATGGCTATGCCTTCCCATTATCACTTAGTTATAGGAGGACTTGCTTTCGGTATAGTGTTTATGGCTACGGACCCCGTGTCTGCATCGCAAACGGAAACAGGGAAGTGGATTTATGGATTATTGATCGGTGTATTGACCGTAATCATAAGGGTGACCAATCCTGCATATCCGGAAGGAATAATGTTGGCAGTGTTGTTTATGAATGTCTTTGCGCCACTTATTGATCATTATGTTTTAAAAGCAAATAAGAAAAGGAGGTTACAACGTGCAACAGTCTAACGCATATATCATCACATTCTCTGTGATCTTGACAGTAGTTTTAGGATTTTTACTTTCAGGTACATCAGAGTTATTGGGCCCTATTCAGCAGAAAGCGGTAGAGCTGGATACAAAAAAGCAAATCCTCGGAGCAGTAATGCCAGCTGAGGAATTAAATAGAATGGAATCTAACACTGTGATCGATTTTTATGAAAGAAGGATAGCTTCTAAAGTAGTAAATATCGAAGGTGAAATAGTGGAGCAAGATGCAGACGGAAATACTCTGATTGCTGAGAACGTAAGTATAGCTAGAAATTTCAAAAGAAGTCCTGAAGATAGGTTATATCCAGTATTCATCTTTCATGCTGAAGGTGATGAATCTTCTGTAGAGTCTTATATATTGCCAGTGTATGGTAATGGATTATGGGATGAAATCTGGGGTTATGTAGCTCTTCAAACTGATCTGAACACTATAGAAGGTGTCACATTCTCACACGCAGGTGAAACCCCAGGACTAGGTGCCAGAATTACTTCTGGTGAAATTCAATCTAGATTTCAAGGGAAAGAAATATTTGATGAAGAGGGCAATCTTCAATCTGTAAGATTTCAAAAAGGAGAAGGTAAAGATTATTCAGGCGAACCACATAAAGTGGACGGTATATCTGGATCAACTATCACGGCAGAGGGGGTAAACAGAATGCTCCAGAGTTACTTAAGCCACTATCAAAACTTCTTCTCAAAGCAGAGAGAAGGCGGACAGCCGGCCACAGAGGAACAAGAGCCTGTTGCTTTAAATTAATTTCAACGTTTCAATAACTATATAATGAGTACAGAAACAGCAGATATAAAAGTTCAGAAAACCTCTGAACCAGTATTGTCAAAGAGAAGAAAGAAACTTATCACTGATCCCTTGGTAGATGATAATCCGATTACCATTCAGGTATTGGGTATCTGTTCTGCTCTTGCGGTGACCACTCAGATGCAGCCAACCATGGTAATGGCGCTATCTGTTATCTTTGTAATGGTAATGGCTAACCTTACCATCTCATTGATGCGAAATACTATCCCTTCACGGGTTAGGATTATAGTTCAGTTAGCTATTGTAGCCACATTGGTGACTTTAGTAAATGAGGTGTTAAAAGCCTTTGCTTTTGACATGTATAAAGAACTCTCCGTTTTTATTGGTCTGATAATTACCAATTGTATTGTCATGGGTAGACTTGAAGCATTTGCTTTGGGTAATAAGCCTTATGATTCAGTTCTTGATGGTTTCGGAAGTGCATTGGGTTATTCCTGGATTATTCTAGCTGTAGCATTCTTTAGAGAGCTATGGGGATCGGGGTCAATATTTGGATATCCAGTTTATGATAATATCGCTGAACTATTTGGTGGAGGATTTTCACTTGCTACCAATGGTCTGATGGTATCACCTGTAGGAGCTTTCATCGTATTGGGATTGATCATCTGGGTACAGCGTACCAAAACAGGTTATGTAGAACACTAAAATATATCTAAGAAAATGGAATTATTTAATTTAGCTATCAGATCAATATTTATTGATAACATGGTATTTGCCTATTTCCTAGGTATGTGTTCTTTCTTGGCAGTATCCAAGAAAGTATCTACTGCATTAGGATTGGGAGCAGCAGTAATATTTGTTCTTACAGTTACTGTACCGGTAAACTGGTTATTGAACGAATTTATCCTTAAAGAAGGTGCATTGTCTTTCCTTGGTGAAAATTTTGCAGCCATTGATCTAACATTCTTAAGATTCATCATGTTCATTGCGGTAATCGCAGCCATGGTACAATTGGTGGAAATGATTATTGAAAAATTTGCTCCTGCTCTTTATGGTTCTTTAGGTATCTTCCTACCTCTTATTGCGGTAAACTGTGCCATTCTAGGTGGCTCATTATTTATGGCTGGTAGAGATTATACTCTAGCAGAGGCAGGTGTATATGGATTTGGATCGGGTACAGGTTTCTTCTTAGCCATTGTCGCATTGGCTGCTATACGTGAGAAATTAAAGTATTCTAATGTCCCTAATGGATTAAAAGGCTTAGGTATTACAATGCTTATTACCGGGCTGATGGGAATTGCCTTTATGTCCTTTATGGGTATTGATTTATAAATAAAACAACATTCCCGGAAGGGTTCAATTTAAAAAAAACTCAAACTCTCTGATATCATAGGGTTTGAGTTTTTTTATTTATTGGATATTTTGATTGAAATGCTAGGAAACTCCTATTTAATAGAAGTAATATTGTTTCATCAATAAACTTGAATTTTTTGGCATAATTTTAAACTGATTTAGTTTATATTGTTTCACATTTAAGTTTTCCCCATACCATGTCATCATTTACTAGTAGAAGGTTTTTAAAATATTTTCTAAGAGGATTACTGTTCGTAGTTCCTTTAGGACTAACTATATATATTGTCATTGCTCTAGTAGTATTTTTGGATAGCATTATACCTATTCCCGTGCCAGGGATGGGGATCTTAATCATGCTGGCTTTCATTACCTTTGTAGGATATATGGCGAGTATTTTTGTGACTCAGCCATTGTTTGAGCAGATGGAAAAATGGCTTTTTAAAATTCCGCTTGTAAATATAGTCTATACAAGTATAAAAGATTTAATGTCTGCTTTCGTAGGAGATAAGAAAAAATTTAATGTTTCTGTGGTTGTTAAGTTATCTGATAATATGTATCGACTTGGATTTATGACTCAGGAAGATTTAGTTGTATTGGGCGAACCTGGATTGGTTGCGGCGTATTTTCCACACTCTTATAATTTCAGTGGTAATCTCTATTTAGTCCCTCGGGAAAATGTAAGAGTGGTGGAAAATGTAAATAACGCTGACATCATGAAATTTATCGTTTCTGGAGGAGTTTCTGAATTATATCCTCTCGAAGTTCCTCCCGTGGCAGCTTCTCCCGCTACCCCTATTTCACCTCTTCCCCCTGCAGTGGAAGATTAAATTACTCTTACAGTTTTCTCTTCTTGTGAAATAAATTTGCCTAACTTATAAAAATCGCAGTTATTATCGGTCATAAATTTTTCAAAGTTATTTGAATCTTCATTATTCACTGCCAGCAATAAGCCTCCGCTAGTTTGCGGATCATTAAATTTTACAAAATCAGTACCACCTACACCTTCTGTTTTTGCACTGTAAGCATTCCAGTTACGATAGGTATTATCCGGGAAAATAAAATTGGTAATATATTCCTGAGCACCTTCTATCAAAGGAATGTCATTTGAAATAACTTCAGCAGATAAGCCTGCTCCATCAGTCATCTCTATTAAGTGCCCTAGCAATCCAAATCCAGTTACGTCTGTCATGGCATTTATATAGGTAAGATCGCCCAACTTTTCTCCAATAGAATTTAACTGACAAGTATATTGGATTAATTTCTCATATGCAGCATCGGATATTTTTTCCTTTTTTAAAGCTGTAGCCAAAACTCCTATACCAATTGGTTTAGTGAGGTATATTATGTCTCCGACATTTGCACCATTATTACGTTTGATTTTATCAGGGTGAATTTGACCTACTACTGACATACCAAATATAGGATCTTTAGCAGCTATACTATGTCCACCTGCCAATGTAATACCGGCTTCCTGGCAGATACTTTTGGCACCTTCGAGCACCTTTGCAGCTAGTTCGTGGGATATTTTCTCCACAGGCCAGCTTAGTATAGCGTTTGCAAATATCGGTTTGCCTCCCATAGCATATATATCTGATAGCGCATTGGCAGCAGCTATCCTTCCAAAATCATAAGGATCATTTACTATGGGGGTAAAAAAATCAACTGTATTGATTACAGCAATTTCTTCAGTCAATTTATATATAGCAGCATCATCTTTTAGGTGGTTACCTACTAATAATTTCCCATCCGGTTTTTGATAAAGATTACTTCCGTTGAGAATTTGCTCGAGAATTGCGGGAGCAATTTTACAGCCACATCCTGACCCTTCACTGAATTGTGTTAATTTGATTTGTTGTTCACTCATGGGGTTTAGATTTGTTATTAAGCAACCTTTCGCATGCTTCTTGAATGGATTTATCTTCCATTGAAATAATGTCAATTTTCTCTCTTGGGTGACGTTCTATATCAAAGGTGTATGCCTTATCATAATAGATTAGCATATTTTCTATCCAGGATGGATGATCGCCTTCATCAATGGCATCTAAAGCTTGTTTTAGCCTTAGTCCCCCGAGTTTTTTTCCGATACGCTCCACAGCCTTTTTTAATTCTTCCTTTGGCAATCCTGCATATTCTTCAGTGATGTGTTTTACCCTTTCTGATGTAGATCTTTCTATTTCTATCATAGGAGCTGATATCAGTTGGTGGAAGAATGATTCGGGAAGTATTACTTTTCCGATCTTTCTACTCTCATTTTCTACCCAGATATTATCGACTCCTTCAAGTATGGTTATTTCTTCAGCCAAAAGATTTTCAAATTGTTCTACGGTTGGCTGCATGCCAAGGCCAATACCTCCAAAAGAAGAGCCTTTATGATTGGCAAGTTTCTCTAAATCCAAGATAGCTTCCCCTTTCTTTTGTAAATGATGTAATAGTAACGTTTTTCCACTTCCAGTTTTACCACCCAAAACGGTTAAATTTAATGGCTTTTGGACTTGCTCAGAAGTAAATGTTCTGTAGGTTTTATAACCTCCCTCTAAACGATAAACCTTAAATCCGGCCATAGATAGTAGCCAGGATATGATCTGTGATCTCATACCCCCCCTCCAACAATAGGTGATTATTTTCTTTTCGGGGAATAGAGATATAGCATTCTTGATTATAGTATGAAACCTCGGGCCTACTATTTCAAATCCTGCCAATATTGCTTCTTCACTTCCTTTATTTTTGTAGATAGTGCCTATTATTTTCCTTTCTTCATTGTTAAGTATAGGTAGATTAATAGCAGAAGGTATGTGACTTTGGTCAAATTCTAATTCGCTTCTAGCATCGAGTATGGGATGTTGTTTTCTTAGATTAAAAAATTCTTCCAAGGAAATTAGACTTTCATTCATAAGGTAGGGGGCTCATTATGTACACATGTAATTTATACAAAAACAGCCACAAAGAAGTTTTCCTTGTGGCTGTTAAATGTATTCTATTGAGAATTACATTTGTGCATCTAGTTTTTGAGCTAAGACAGTTTTAGGAACAGCACCCACCTGCTTATCTACTATCTCTCCATTCTTAAAGAACAATAGAGTTGGAATACTTCTGATGCCAAATTTTGCTGCTACATTTGGATTAGAATCAACATCAACTTTTCCTATTACGGCTTTGCCTTCATAATCTCCAGCTATTTCTTCTACCACAGGTCCGATCATTTTACAAGGGCCACACCATTCTGCCCAAAAATCTACCAAGATGGGCTGATCTGATTTAATGATTTCTTCAAAATTTGCGTCTGTAATTTCTATTGCTTTAGCCATAGTAAGTTCTTTATTGGTTTATCTTGAAATTTCTGTTTATTAAATATAATAGAAAAGGTAATTAGCCTCTAATTAGTTCACCGAATTGATTCATTTATTTTTAATTTCTAATAAAATTATTATCAATTAATGTGTCCCCCATACTATGCAGCCCAAATTACTTCACATATTAAAAACTATTTTTTCTTTTCGAGATATGAGAAAATTTCAGGCATCATATTTATTAATGTAATTTAAATCGGCAGGAAGAATATAAAAATTTTAATGATAAAGATATGAAATGGCAAGGTAGAAGAAAAAGCACGAATGTAGATGATAGAAGAGGCAGATCAGGAGGCGGGGGAGGTATTTCTCCTATGCTCCTTATTCCACTGATTCGTCTCCTTTTTTCAAAAGCGGGAATCTTTATAATAGGTGGTATTATACTGTTTCTTTGGATCACAGGCACAAGCCCTATTGCCTTACTGGAGCAATTCACCGGCGGTGGGCCTTCTGCCCAGCTTACTGAATATAAAGCAACACCAGCCGAACAGGAATTAGCAGATTTCACCGCGGTAATTTTGGCAGACACTGAAGATGTGTGGAATGAGCTTATACAGAATTACCGTGAGCCTACGCTGGTCCTGTTTTCAGGAAGGGTAAGTTCAGCCTGTGGTTCTGCTTCCTCTGCCACTGGACCGTTTTACTGTCCAGCTGACGAAAATGTTTATATCGATCTCAGCTTCTTTAGGGATATGGAAACAAAACTTGGGGCATCCGGAGATTTTGCCCAAGCTTATGTGGTGGCCCATGAAGTAGGTCATCATATTCAGAAGCTTATGGGGATGACAGAAAAAGTCCAGTCACAAAGAGGAAAAATAAGCCAGACAGAATATAATCAGCTTTCAGTTAGGCTCGAATTACAAGCAGATTTTTTGGCAGGAGTGTGGGCGCATCATACGCACAGAATCAATAATCATCTGGAGCAAAGTGACATAGATGAAGCACTAGCCGCTGCCAACGCAATCGGTGATGACCGCCTCCAAAAGCAGGCTACCGGCACCGTGGTACCGGATTCTTTCACCCATGGCACCTCCGCCCAAAGGATGCGCTGGTTTAAAAAGGGATTCACTACCGGAGACCTCCAGCAAGGCGACACCTTCTCCGCCCGAGAACTATAATATCCATTTCTTCTGCATTTTACCCCTAGGCTTTTTTCTTCGGTCTTCGGTCTCCTGTCTTCAGTCTATTTAATAATAGCAAAAAAGCAAATAGTCCGAAAAATGGATAAT
>DATHVH010000137.1:0-10963 GCA_035461405.1 Anditalea sp. | reverse complement strand
AGGGGCTAGAGGATATCTCCACCCCTGACCTAAATCAAATATAAACCCAATTAAACTATGTAAAATTTCAGCTGATGATTACCATCCCGGGTTTTGTTGGAGATTAGGATTGATATCTAAATCCCTTTGTGGGATAGGAAGAAACTGGTCTCTTCCTTCCGTAAAGTTATTAAAGCCTGGATCTCTGCCGCTCAATCCCCTACCTAAATCTCCCCATCTCAAAAGATCTGCATATCTATGTCCTTCAGAGAAAAGTTCTAGTAGCCTTTCTTTCTTTAGTTGCTCTAAAAACATATCCTGACCAAGACCCGGCATAGCAGTACTTAATGGTGCCAAGCCTGCTCTTTCCCTTACTCTGTCCACATATGGATAAGCTTCCTGTGTTCTGCCCAGTTCATTTAATACTTCGGCATACATTAGCAGAACATCTGCATATCGGATTACCCTATAATTATTCGGTGATCGGTATCCTTCTTCATTTTTCCAATGGTCATTTAAAAACTTCCTAGGCCACGCTCTATTCAGGTTTGAGGTGCCATATCTTTGTGTGAAAGTCTGACCATATACCATCGAAAAATCCGGCCCTCTTTCATCAGTAAATGGATATAGTAAACTCGCTGCTATTCTTGGATCTCTCTCCCCATCTACTGTCTGTTCACTTAGAAATTCATCTATCACCCATGTACGAGCCTCTCCATCTGACCATCCAATGCCTGGAGGTGCTAAGAACTGTGCTATCGAAGTTCCATAATTATGATTGGGAGTAGCCACATCATCATCCGTAACTTCTGTTGGATTTACAGTCAGTTGCCATTCAAAGACTGATTCGATATTATTTTCAGTATCGATAAGAAAGTTATCTCTAAAATTGGAAGTTAAATCATATATCCCTGCCCCCTCACCGTTTACCATCCAATTAAGCGCAGTTTCAGCTTCGGTATATTTCCCTTGCTGCATCAGTGTTTTTGCCAATAATGAATAGGCCGCTCCTCTAGTCACTCTTCCCAGATTCCTGTTTTCACCATACACAGGAGGTAAACCATTTACTGCTTGGGCAAGGTCGCTTTCTATCTGTGCCCATATTTGCGCCTGAGTTGTGGTCGGAGGAAGGTCTGTAGGATTAGAAGTAGTCAGCATTAAAGGAACATTGCCCCAAAGTAATGCTAGATTATAGTAGAAATAACCTCTTAAAAAATAAGCTTCCCCTAACAATCTGGCTTTTAGCTCGGCGTCCATATCAATAGCAGGAACATTGTCCAACACTTGGTTGGCTCTGAAAATCCCAATATAATTATCTCTCCAGACGTCTACTACAGGTCCAAAATTATAATCAGGCTGAATAAATCCACCCATCGCGTTGGCTAGATCAGACCAGGGACTTCCACTATATCCCTCATCAGATCGGGTAAGATATAGCATCGGCATCCATCTGGAAAAGCCGCCTCTAGCAAAGGTACTGTATATAGCATTGACTCCTTGTTCGGCATCAGTTGCATTGTTCCAAAACACTTCCACTGTGGGCTGATTTGGATTCGGAATATCCATACTGGGATCACAGCTCAATAAAGTAGCTGTAATGGATATGGCAATAAATTTAGATATATATTTCATGATCAAAGTCTTTATCAGTTAAAATTCACATTGGAAACCAATAGAATAGATTTTATTTGCAGGCCAGTTTCCAATATCAAACCCTCTTTCTAAAATGCCATTTCCTACTACATCGGGATCAGGACCGGTATATTTGGTGAAAGTCAAAAGGTTCTGACCACTGATGAAAAGTCTGGCATTATTGATTCTGAATCTTTCATTGATTTGAGGTGCCAATCTATACCCTAATTCCACATTCCTCAATCTTACATATGATGCATCTTCAAGCCATCTGTCACTTTCAAGTCTAGCATTGTCTATCAATCCTGGATCTCCGACAGAAACTCCGATTCTAGGATCTGTGGTATTTGTGTTTTGAGGTGTCCATGGACTTATATCGGCTCTGAAATTAGTGTTTTGATAACTGTCTATTTCTCTTCTGACTCCGTTCATTACCGTATACCCAAATACTCCTACTAATTGGATGTTTAAGGTAAATTGTCCAAAAGAAGCATTAAACTGTGAACCAGCCTGTAGTGTTGGCCATGGTGAACCTACGAAGGTTCTGTCATCCTGATTAATCTGACCATCACCATTTACATCCATAAACCTAACATCTCCTGGTTTAGCAAAAGGCTGTATCAGTTGTCCGTCGGGCCCTGTATAGTTATTGATTTCTTCCTGACTCTGGAAAAGCCCATCAGTTTTCAATACATACCACTCGCCTATAGATCTTCCTATTTGGGTTCTGGTGATTCCTGTCTGAATGTAATTGATTCCTTCTCCTAGATTTCCAACATCTTCTACTCTATTATTGATGGTAGTAAGATTGGCAGAAACGTCCCATTGGAAGGGACCACCCAATTTTCTATAGGTAGCTTCCACTTCCAGACCTCTGTTTCTTATAGAAGCGGCATTAACTGCAGGTTCCCCTCCTAGATTTCCGAGATAGAATGCCACAGGCAAGTTCACCAATACATCCTGTGATAGCGAATTATAATACTCTGCAGATAAGCTTACTTTTCCATCTAGAAAAGTCGCATCAAAGCCATAGTTTTGGCTGATCCTTCTTTCCCATCCAAGATTTGGATTAGCAAGTCGGGCTTGAGTAGCACCTACATTGGGTGTCTCATCCGGACCAAAAATAGCTCTTGGGTTACTGTTTAAGAAACCGATATAATCCCATGATCCTACGGTAACTATACCCAGTTCACCATATGATCCCCTTAATTTTAAATCCGAAACAAACCCGGAATTAAAAAATGGCTCATCACTGATTCTCCATCCCACAGCTACTGAAGGAAAAAATCCTGACCTGTTATCCGCCCCAAACCTGGAATCAGAATCGTACCTACCGGTAAGTGTCAGCAAATACTTATCATTATAAGTATAATTTAATCGTCCCAGATAACCTTTGATCATAAAATCCATTGGTACAAATCCGTCAGCAAAAGGATCACCAATGGCAGATCCGATAGTTTCAAGGTACCTGCCTCCAAATTGCTGAAGATCTGTTCTGCTGCCCATCAGTACATCCCTTTTAGTTTGCTGCTGAGAATAGCCTACCACACCATTTATATCATGTAACCCAAAAGTTTTGTTGAAATTTAATGTATGCTCCAAAAGTAAACTGGTAAAGGTTGACCTTTCCTCTGTAATGGTAGTTGGGGCTGCTGGCTGATTAAACGACCAGTCCCCAGCTCTTCTTAACCTTTTGTTATGATCAAAACTAGCTTCTAATCCTGCATTAAACCTATATGTCAACCAATCGGCTATCTCGACATCCACAAAAGCATTACCTACTATTTTTGCAAAATTATCTCGCGAAGAATTGATGGCATTGACCGCTACAGGATTTTGTGCGTAGGTAACAGCATCAGGCGTACCTATGCCCCAACCATCAGGATTGGTGGCACTAATATATCTATCATGCCTTACCGGAATAATTGGAAGATGGATGTAGGCATCATAAAAAGGGTTTCCCATCCCTGGAGAATTGCCTATAGAATTGGTCAGCACAATATTTTCACCGAAGGTAACTCTACCTTTTGTAGTCCTTGAATTGATTCTTAATGCTGCTCTTTTAAAATCATTGCCAATCAATTCACCCCTATTACTGAAAAAACTTCCTGATACCAAATAAGTGCTGGTGGCAGATCCACCCGATATGGAAACGTTATAATCCTGGACATTACCTAACCTGGTACTTTCATCATACCAATTGGTATTTACATTGGGATCAAAATTTGAGGTGATGCTCGTGGGAGGAGTCAATCCTGAATTTTCAAATTGGGTTCTTTGCATTGCCGCAAATTGATTATTATTCATCATATCATATCCCCGGGGCAATTGTTGGATACCATACTTTGCCGAAGCAGTGATTCTAGCGGGTCCTTCCACACCTTGTTTAGTAGTCACTATTATCACACCGTTAGCTGCGCGGGAGCCATAAATTGCGGCAGCAGATGCATCTTTAAGTATTTGTATAGACTCTACATCATTTGGGTTGATAGTAGTATTAGCATCGGCTATCATTCCATCTATTACATAGAGTGGGCTGGAATTTATAAAACTAGCTACCCCCCGGATTTCGATTTGGGCATTTTGGCCAGGTCCGCCAGGATTTCTTACCGATACACCTGGGGCGAGACCCTGTAATGATTCACCTATTGAATTGGCGGTGACAGCACGGGTATTTTCTGTACCCACTACTGCAGTCGCTCCGGTAAGGTCTCTTTTTCTCACCGTTTGATAACCGATAACTACGAATTCATCCAGATCACCTATATCTTCTTCCATTTCCACATCGATAGTACTCCTACCACCTACTGAAACTTCTCTGGTTCCCATTTGGAGAAAAGAAAAAACTAATACTGCATTTTCTGAGCTTACAGAAATGGAATAATTTCCATCCATATCTGTCACCGTACCGTTACCTGTACCTTTTTCCTGTATCACTACACCGGGTATAGGCTCTTGATTAGACTGTTCAACCACCTTTCCGGTCACTACCCTAGATGTCTGGGCCGTGACCGGCTGCACATAGGAGTGGGCGATAAAGATGATCATAACTAATGACCTGAGTAATTTTGAGTTCATATAATATAGTTTGGGTTATTGAGAAATTTAATTTGTATACAAAAAACATAATAGCTTATGCGATTCATATCGAAGAGGAAATGTAGGGGTATTTGCAATCGATTGCTTAAAACAAATCCTTCATTTTTTAAAACAAATCCTGCTAAGTGGTTTAATTGAAGGTTATGTGATAGATTAAGGTAGATTTTGTATTAAAATATCGACATATTTATATGATAGAAATTTATGTTCTCCTATGGTGGGTGATTTAGCACATAAATTTTCAATTCCACATTCACATGAAAAATTACCTATTACATCATCTGCTGTTTTTGCCTATTATTTTAACAGTATTGCCTATAAATTCTTTTGGTAACAACAGCCCGTTTTATTTTAAAAACATAGGAGTGGAAAATGGGCTTTCCCACCAAACCGTCTATTCTATTCTCCAGGACAAACAGGGGTTTATGTGGTTTGGGACAAAGGATGGGCTGAACAGATTTGATGGAAAGAATTTTAAGATTTTTAGAAATGATGTTACAATACCCCATTCGCTAGGTAATAACACTGTATGGTCAATGTTTGAGGATTCAGATTCCAATATTTGGGTAGGAACTAATCAGGGGGTATACATTTACGATCCTCGGAAAGAGGAATTTAGGCATTTTGAGATCAGTGATAAGGCAGGCAATATGGTCAGTGGGGCCATTCTGGATATTATAGAAGATTTGGATGGAAACATATGGATGGCTTCCAGTACCACTGGGCTCTATCATTTCGATATTTCAAATAACACATTAATTCACTATTTCCATATACCTGATGATCCTAGCAGCCTGGCGTATGGATCTATATCCTCACTTACCATAGATAATCAGGGTTTTGTATGGGTTTCTATTTTGGGCAGTGGTGTCCAGAAATTCATTCCTGCCAATGCTACTTTTGAAGACTATGGAGGAGATTCGAAAGAGATGAATAAGGATCTTATATTTGAATTATTCGATCATGGACAGGATCTATTGATCGGAACAAAAAACAGCGGACTTAAAAAACTAAATAAGAGTAGCAAAACAATTGAAAATATCCTCGTAAAAGATTCCAAGAACAATCCCCTTTTCATCCGATGTTTAATCAATGACAATAAAAATCAACTCTGGATCGGAACTGAATTAGGCATATACTTATATAATCCACTCACACAAGATTATCGTCATATACAGCACAATCCAGATGATCCATATTCTATAATAGATAATGCTATATATTCTATTTTCCAGGACAGAGAAGGAGGTATTTGGGTGGGCACCTATTTTGGTGGACTGGCATACTTGCCAAATGAGTCTATGCTTTTTGAAAAATACTATCCTATTGCCAGTGAAAATTCTATAAGCGGGAGGCGTGTTAGAGAAATGGTAGAAGATGACAAAGGCAACATTTGGATAGGAACTGAAGATGCCGGATTAAACAAATTTGATCCAAAGAAAAGAAAATTCACCCATTTTGATTCAGGAAACGGTACCAATAAATTAAATTACCATAACATCCACGGTCTATTAAAAACCAATAATAAATTATGGATCAGCAGTCATAGCATGAATCTAAAGCTGGATGTAATGAACCTTGACAATTTTGAGATTTCAAAACTTAATCAAACCCATCTACAAAATCCCCTTTATGACAGTGATATATTTTCCATATATGAGGATAAAATTGGACGTATTTGGATAGGGACTATCAGCGGTGCTTATTTAGTAAAGCCAGATGGGCAGACTTTTGAATTTATCGAGGATATCGGCATTCCTTTTATTTATGATATTACTGAAGATCATGAGGGAAATATTTGGTTTGCCACTACCAATAGTGGCCTTATCAAATACAAACCTGATACAGGAAAAAATGTCAATTATCTCCATGAGAAATCAAACTTAAACAGTCTTCCTAGTAATAATATTATTTGCCTGACATTAGACAAAAAAAATAGACTGTGGATTGGTACAGAAGGAGGTGGTTTAGCTGTTTATAATTCCTCATCTGACGATTTTACCAGCTTCCGAGCAGATAAGGGACTGCCCAGTAATATTGTCTATAAAATAATAGAAGATGATCTTCAGCATTTGTGGCTTAGTACCAGTAATGGTCTGGTTCAGTTTAACCCCCAAACAGAAAAAATGAAGGTTTTTTCTAAAGCCACCGGGTTGCTTTCAGATCAATTCAATTATAAATCAGGAATTAAATCCCAGGATGGCACTCTTTATTTTGGAACATTAAATGGTTTTATATCATTTGATCCGAAGACATTTACCGAAAGTAAATTCACCCCTCCGGTAGTTATCACAGGAATTAAACTTTTTAATAAAGACATAGAAATAGGAAAGGAAAATTCACCATTGGCTACTTCTGTAACAAATGCCAAATCAATTAACTTAGACCATGATCAAAATGCTCTAAGTTTTAGTTTCGCGGCTCTTGGATATACTGCTATGGAATCCTGGGAGTACGCTTATATGATGGAGGGGTTTGACAAAAAATGGAATACCCTACTCCAAAACCAAGAAGTCTCTTACTCTAATTTACCTCCCGGGGAATACCGCTTTAGGGTAAAAACCTTAAAAGGAATAGAAGCCGGTGATCCATCAGAAGCAAATCTATTGGTGACTATAAACCCTCCTTTCTATCTGTCCAATCTAGCCTATTTTTTATATGCTATATTAATCCTGACTTTGTTATACATTATATTCCATCTGTATAAAAAGCGAATGCATGCAAAACATCAGGAAAATCTCAATCAACTGGAAAACGAAAAAGAGAGGGAAATCTATCATGCTAAAATTGAATTTTTTACCAATATCACCCATGAAATCCGTACTCCGCTTACTCTGATCAGGGGCCCATTGGAAGAAATCATTAAGAATAGAGAGGAGTTCACAGAGGAAGTTCAAGAGAATCTGATGGTGATGGAAAGAAATTCGACCAGGCTTATAAACCTGAGTAACCAGCTCCTCGATTTTCGCAAAACTGAGCAAAAGGTTTTCAGCCTCAGTTATGTCAAGACAGATATCGTCTTGCTATTAAATGATTTACACTACAGATTTAAATCTACCGCTATTCAAAAGAACCTTCAGTTCATATTTGATACATCAAATGATGCTGTTTATGCAGATGTAGACCGTGAAGCACTCACTAAAGTGTTGAGTAATCTTTTTTCCAATGCATTAAAAAATGCTGAATCCATAGTAAAGATAATACTTAAAAAATCCACTGGTATAACTGATAAACTCGAGCTTTCAGTATTTAATGATGGACACCTTATAGAACCTCAATTTGCAGAAAAGATTTTTGAGCCTTTTTATCAAATCAGAGAAACTGGAAGCCATAAATCAAAGGAAGGTACAGGGCTTGGACTTCCGCTTGCCAGATCCTTGGTAGAACTACACGGAGGGACTTTAACCTACCAACAGACTAAGGAAGGTGTTGGAAACTATTTTGTGGTGGTACTTCCTGTAAAACAAATCAATACTGTAGCACTATCTGATGAAACATTACTTGATTCTCCTATTGAAATAAACGAAATTTCTGTAGCCAATACACCCAATGAAGACCATACCAAACCGAGTATTCTGATAGTAGAGGACAATAAAGAAATGCAAAGTTTCATCACCAGCAGCCTAAAAAAGGAATACCATATCTATAAAGCTGACAATGGAGAGGAAGCCATGAAAGTTCTTGATGTGAAACCTATTGATATAATCATCAGTGATATCATGATGCCTATAATGAATGGGTATGAACTCTGTAAAGAAGTCAAAGCAAAACTGGAATATAGTCATATCCCAGTGATCCTTCTGACTGCCAAGCAAAGTCTTAAATCCAAAATAGAAGGATTGGAAATGGGAGCAGATGTGTATATAGAGAAGCCTTTTTCAATAGATTATGTCTCTTTGCAGATTAAAAACTTGCTGCATTACCGAGATCAGGTGAGGCATTCATTTGCTAATTCACCTTTGGTATTGGCAGAAACCATAGCCCATACCCGGGCAGATGAGCAGTTTTTAAGTAAAATAAATCTGTTAATCTTAGAAAACTTATCTAACGAGATTTTTGGAGTGAACGAACTGGCTGAAGCTGTAAATATGAGCCAGTCCAGCCTGCTAAGAAAAATAAAGGGCATATCTAAACTCACCCCGAATGAATATATTAGACTAGTAAGGTTAAAGAAATCCGCTGAGATCCTGAATGAAGGCAAATACACCATTTCTGAAGTCTGCAGCATGGTAGGATTTAACTCCCCCTCCTATTTCAGTAAATGTTTCTTCAAACAATTTGGTGAGCTGCCAAAGGATTTTCACAAAACGGAGACTTCCAGTACCTGATTTTTATTTTTAGAAATAAGCAATGAAGACTATGCTCATATTTCGACACAAAATCTAAATATTTCACAGAATATTACTCTATATATTGATAAAATAATCATATATTAATACACTAATTTATATCATTACAATAATTTGTTTTTTATATTAAATTCGGATTTATTCATAAGTAAAAACGATTTAATATTATCCATTATTTTAGTCTTCGGAGGGGTTCCTTAATGGGTCCTTCACTTATTTAAAGTGGCCAAAAGTATTTCGATTTTTTATTTTTCAGGTGTAGGTATTTAGGATTTTATAATATGAAAGCAATCATGTTCATTTGCGTTTGGGTATTACCCCTTTACTTTTTAAATGCACAGGTAACTAAAGTGAAAGAAGCCCATGTATCGGTATTTAACAATGCTACAGCATTACCATTTAGCGGAAAATTAGGAATTTTCCATGCACCTCTTCATCCCGGTATAGCTGCGGGAATGACCTCCCAACTCAATAAGAATCCCAAGCATAATTTATTGCTAAGTGCAAGATTTGCTTATTTATACCAACAATATGTGCAGCATGCTGTGCAGTTCTATCCCGAACTGGGATATCGCTATGTATTCAAAAATGGAATTAAAGTAGGCCCTAAGTTAGGTATTGGATATCTTCATGCTTTCACTGATTTGCAGCAATTTAAATTGAACGATCAGGGGGAATATTATCGGATGAAAAATAGGGGTACTCCTTCTTTAATGGCTTCTTTCTCAATAGAATTAGGTTATGATTTACAAAAGACCACATCAATGCCTGCCATGGTTTTTGCCCAATATCAACTATGGTTTCAGACTCCATTTGTAAAATCATATGTACCGGTATTACCCAATACTGCTCTTCATTTGGGTTTGTCTTTTAATATAAATAAGAAAGAATAAATGGTGTTTGACAGAAAATTACTAACCTACTATTTAATTTTGGCTACTTTCATCTATTCAGGGTGCCAGTCAGAATATACTGAATTTACAAGAGTATGCACCTATAATGATGGAGTTGGATCTAATCTTCATCCCAAAGCTGATGCGTATCAAGACTTGCTAAACCAATATGTACGAAAGGGCCTTCCCGGTATAGTATTATTAGTCCGAGATAATCAAGGTGAATGGGTAGGTTCTGCCGGTAAAGCGGATATAGAACAGAATGTAGCCATGTCCCCATGCCACATCAGTAAAGCAGCAAGTATCACAAAAATGTTTGTAGCAGTGGCCACCCTTCAACTGGTGGAGGAAGGTGTATTGCAGCTGGATGAAAGGATTACCAAATGGCTCCCATCGTCTGTAACCAATAAAATAGAAAATGCTGACGCAGTTACCCTCCGTCAGTTGTTAAACCATACCACAGGAATTTATGATATTATCGATGATGATAGCTTTTATTTATCAGTACTCAATGACCCTTCTAAAATAAGAACACTCGAAGATCTAGCAGAATTTGTATACAAGAAACCAGCAGTATTTCCTCCAGGTGAGAGGGCATCTTATTCTAATACCAATACATTACTTGTAAGTATGATTATCGAAAAAGCAACAGGTAAACCACATGATCAAGTCATCAGAGAGAGAACCATCATTCCCCTGGGATTGACTGACACCCATTATTATTCATATAATAAATTACCGACAAATACTGCACAAGGATATTTTGATTTATATAATAATGGAACAATTCTAAATGTCTCAAATTATTATACAGCCAGTGGGTATGGTGGATTATATTCCAATGTTTTTGACTTACAGATATTTATTGAAGCATTGTTTAGAGAGCAAAAGCTTTTATCTACCCAATTGATGCAACATATAATGGAATTTACCGCAACTATAGAGAATGGAAGGCAGTTAGGAACAGGAATAATGAAAGATTTTCTTTTTCTGCAGCAAGATCAATTTGCT
>DATHVH010000136.1:0-2681 GCA_035461405.1 Anditalea sp. | reverse complement strand
ATGCCTCAAAGGGATAAATACATTTTAATAATTGGATGCTTTGATACAAAAGGAGAAGAGTTTCATTTTCTGTATAACGCTCTTTTGGATCTTGGAGAACAGGTATTGACAATTAATACCGGTATCAGGGGGACAACAGATTTATTTAAAGTAGATTATGAGGCAGATGTGGTTTCTTCGGAAGTAGGAGAGTCCATACAGAAGCTAAGAGAAAAAGGTGACCGCGGCTATGCAATAAAAAAAATGGGCCTTGGTGCCGCTAGCTTGATAGCGAAATTGGTATCTAATGTTTCAATAAAGGGGGCTATTGGAATGGGTGGAGGAGGAGGTACCTATATAGCACTTTCAGCCATGCAGTCAATTCCTTTTGGTGTGCCCAAAGTATGTTTGTCCACTCTGGCGGCAAAAGACTTGTCTCGCCAGATAGGAAGTAAAGATATTATGCTAATCCCTTCTATAGTAGATGTCGCTGGGCTAAACTCTATTTTAAAACGATTGATCTTGCAAGCCGCATCTGCTATAAGTGCTATGGCAAATGTAATCTTTATCGATGATAAAGCTGTTAAAGGAAAGATAGCCATCAGCATGTTTGGAAATACTACTGCCTGTGTAAATATATGTAGTGAAATATTAAAAAATGAAGGTTATGAGGTTTTTGCTTTTCATGCTACTGGGGTGGGAGGTATGACCATGGAGTCTTTGATCAGAGAAAACTTTTTTGATGCAGTGCTGGATATTACGACTACTGAATTGGCAGATGATTTATGTGGAGGTATATTGAGTGCAGGACCTAATAGGTTGGAAGCAGCTGCTGATATGGGTATTCCCCAAGTAGTAGCTCCAGGTTGTTTGGATATGGTAAACTTCGGTCAAAAAGATACCGTACCCTTAAAATATCAATCCAGAAACTTATATAGTTGGGCACCCGACGTGACCCTGATGCGGACTGATGAAAATGAAAACCGAATTTTGGGAAGAAAACTCATTGAGAAAATAAATAAATCGGCTGCAGCTTCGATTGTTTTGCTTCCGCTAAAAGGTATTTCTCAGCTAAGTAGTGAAGGTGGCGTATTCTATAACCCGGAAGTCGATCATATTTTATTTGAAACAATTAAAAAATATGCGATAGATTCGGTAGTAGTGCGAGAAGTGGATGCTCAAATAAACGATATTGGCTTTGCTGAATTGGCTGTTACCTCATTACTTACTATTTTAGAAGAGCATAAAAGAAAAAGCAATACAAACCATTAAATAAATAGTATGCCTAATCCATGGACAGGTAAGGGGAATCCCTACACCAGACAAGAAGTTAGAGACCGATTACAAATTACACTGGATCAAAACAAAGCCATTATCGCTGCAGGAGCTGGTACCGGCATTAGTGCTAAATTTATAGAAAAAGGCGGAGCAGATCTTATTATCATCTATAATTCAGGAAGATTCCGAATGTCAGGACATGGTTCTACTGCTGGTTTGATGGCTTATGGAGATGCCAATGCTGTAGCGATGGAAATAGGTGAATTTGAAGTATTGCCAGTGGTGGAAGAGGTTCCGGTAATCTGTGGTGTACATGGATCAGATCCCCGGCGAAGGATGTGGCATCACTTGTTGAAAGTAAAAGAAATGGGATTTTCCGGAATTAACAACTTTCCAACCCACTCCATAGTGGACGGAAACTTCCGACAAGTATTAGAGGAGACTGGAATGGGCTTTCAAAAGGAAGTGGATATGGTTCACCTGGCTTCTAAAATGGATTTGTTTTCGATCGTATATGTGGCAAAACCTGAAGAGGCAAAGTTAATGGCAGAAGCTGGTGCTGATGCCATAATCGCACATGTAGGGACAACCGTAGGCGGCTCTATTGGTGTGACAGGCGCGTCCTGTACCATGGAAGATGCTATTGAGCAGACTCAAAAGATCATGGAAGCAGCTAGAAAGGTAAATCCAGAGGTTTTTTGCCTTGCCCATGGGGGGCCGATCAATACTCCTGAAGATGTAAAAATTATCCTGGAAAAAACCCAGGTTCAGGGATTTGTTGGCGCTTCTTCCTTAGAGCGCATGGGGGTGGAGGAATCATTGACTAATCTGACGAAGGAATTTAAATCTTTGTCATGGTCTGATAATTCCTGATCTACAGCTTATAGACTTAAATTATAAATTGAATATCCCTATAGGTCATATGCTGGTGTGGTGAGATAGTATATTTAACTGTTTCTCGAAACACCTACTGTCTTCCACTTCAGCGTATTGTCCATAGTTAGGAATTAATTTATATCCGTTTTTTAGATAAAGTCCAATAGCTTCAGGCTGCTTAATTCCAGTTTCTAATACACATTTTTTATAACCTAATTCAGCAGTCCATTTTTCTAATTCTGAAAGCACCTTTGAAGCTATTCCTTTGTTTCTACTAGTAGGAGAGGTATACATTCTCTTTACCTCCATGGCTTCTTTATCGAATTGTTTTATAGCTCCACAGCCAACAGGCTGTTCATTATCAAAAGCCACTACTACGTGTTTTAATGTAGCTATTTTATTGAACTGTGCATAAAATGAATGATCATCGCCATCTCTTTTAGCCAAATCGATATCAAGTCGCCTAACCAATTCGATAAAATCCAAATTATCTGAATCTGTCCTTAATAGTTTTATCATTTTTATATACAATCAAAATAAGCCTAAAT
>DATHVH010000135.1:0-7053 GCA_035461405.1 Anditalea sp. | reverse complement strand
CAGGCATCATTGCTGACACATTGAGAAAATCCTATTTTTAGTTTTTCACTTTCACGCTGCGCACATCCTGCTAAAGAGTACAATAGGATGATTAAAAGGTAACAATATCGGGTTATGGAGCTCATTGTTGGGTTAAATGGAGATAATAAATATAATCAATATATGGCTTTATTGATAATTTTGAGTTATCACTCCATCTCACAATTAATTATATATTACTATATAATGGATAGAATATTTATTTCCAATTTTGAATTTTCTCAGCTAAACTTATTAACCGAATATTCTCGAAGCGGAAGAATTTATTTGTTCGAAGTCAGTTTAGGATAACCTTTTCAAACCTTAATGCAATGTTAACAAAAATAGCGGTTTCCCCATGACTAGATCATAGGAAAACCGCTATTTTATATTTAGGAGTATTTTATTGCTGAAAAATGCTGGGAATTTGATTTACCCCTTCAAAATATAATTCTAAGCTAATCTATTAAGCCTGGATACAATATACCCACATGTTCTGTCTGAGGGAGATCTAACATTTTTATTATGAGGGGAGCAATGTCGACCAATGACATTTCTTTGATGACCGCCCCTTTTTTGATCCCTGCACCGAAAGCTATAAAACCAGTATAAATATTGTGATTGTCAGGATAAAATCCATGGGTACCACCACTGCCTTTTCTCAATATATCTCCGCCTGCAGCAGCACTCATGGCTATGCCCTCTACAGGAGCCAATCCAAGAACAGCATTTGGATCAGCACCAATATCAGCAAGTTCGGATTTATTTAATATTCTGAATAGTTGCTTATAATGGGCAGGCAAGTCAGCTAAATATTGGCTTACCAGATCCAGACTACTTTGATCATCTTCATCCTTTAGATGCAGAAAAGCAGCGGCTCCAGATGTATGGAATTTCGCTTTCCAATCCGCTCCTTTATCCTCTGAACTTATCAGTCCTATTTCCTTCATCCAAACATTCGGTGCCAATACGGAGTGAATATCTACAAACCCATGATCACCTGTTATAATAAAGGTCGTTTGATTTATTAGTCCTGCTCTCTCTACCGCTTCTACTATTTGCCCTATGGCAGCATCCATTGCACCGACTGCCCTTTCTACCATATATCCCTCTCTTCCGTCGGTATGCTGAAAATGATCGGCAGCTATCAAATGCACCGCCATCAGGTCAGGTTTATAGCTATCAAAAATATAAGTGGCAGCCGCAGCAAAACGTTGTTCCCTGGCAAAATATCCGTCATTACCATATGTATTCTTGTTGATTTTACCGATAGCGTTGATTTCCAGTTCCTCTGCAAAACCTTTTGGCGTAGCTCCGCTTCTCATTGGTGCAAATCCATCTTCATTTTCATCTAAAGACCATACTTCCGGAAGATTGTAATCTATAGGTGCCCCTACTGTGACAGGCCAGGATATGGCTGCACTGGTTTTACCAGCCTCTCTTACCAGGGAAAATATGGTGGGAACCTCTATGGATTCATATTCCCAATACCATCTCCCCGTAGCTCCTTCCGGCTCAAAAGGGGAATTATAATATATTCCATGTTTGTGGGGCAGATTACCGGTGATAATAGTGGTATGGGATGGATATGTGACTGACGGAAATATTCCCTTGACCCCTTGGGCATGGCTTCCCTCTGATGCCATATGCTGTAATACTGGGGCAGGCCATTTTTTATCGAGATAGAAATCAGGTCTTAAGCCATCTATTGATATAAGGATTAAATGCTTAACATTTTTATTATCCTGCGCAATACTTGGCAGGCATATAAAAAAGATCATAATTAAATAGATGTATCTCATAAGGCGGGTAATTCAAAAAGGTATTATTAAACTCTTAATTATATTTAAAATAATTTTTAACGAATGGGAATTTGCTGTTCAAGAAATACCTGTCCTTTATCTCCTTTAATCTGGAATAACATCATACTTTCATCCCAATCGAAGGCCACTGATCCATAGTGTAGGTTCGCTATCATTTTACCGATTCTGTAGGGGTTATATTCTTCTCTGTATTCATTCCAGGTATGGGTGAGGCCACTTGAAGTAATTTCATATAAACCATTGGGAAACTGCTTATTTTTCAATAAAGACACCTCTGCTATGTGGCGATCCCCACTGATTAATACCGGGTTTTGAACTTTTGATTGGGCGATCAAATCAAATAAGCGCTGTCTTTCGTTGGGAAAATTTTCCCATTTTTCGAAAGGGTGTTCGGTAGGGATAAATTGGATGCCACCTGCTATCAAGGTCACCATGGCGTCATTGTCTGACAGCTGTTCTTTAAACCAGGCCCATTGCTCTTCGCCTAGAAGCGATCCTTCCATATTGGGAATGTACGTCTTATTTTCTCTCAGTATAGTATCCCTATGATACCGGGTATCCAGCAAAATCACTTTGACTTTATTGTCACCTAAGCCAAATGTATAGGCTGCATAAACTCCCTTTTGTTTCCTCCGGGGACTATCCTCCGCTTCACCTAAAAAATCAAGCATGATCTGTTGAGAGCTGTCTTTTTTAGCATAATGTATACCCCCATCATTGATGCCGTAATCATGATCATCCCACACTCCAATAATTTTAGTCCTTTCAGAAAGTAACTTGTAATCTTTGTTCTCTTTTTGCTGGTCATACTTAGATCGCAGCAGCTGCATATCATGGGTGTCTCCATATATATTATCACCCAGCCATATCCATACATCAGGTTTATCCTGTATGATCGGTTCCCAGAGTGGCTGTGGCAGATTGTGTTTATTGCAGGATCCAAAAGAGATTAAATCCACTGTAGGCTTTATAACCTTTTTTTTCTGAGCCAATATCGAACTCGAAATAAAGGTTAAAAAGAGAATGTATAAGAATATTTTGCTGTTCATCAGTTACTGATTTGTGAATAAGTTTTAAGTTTTTTGCTTTTGAAAAGAGGTGCTTGATTTAACCTCTGATGAGACTTTAACAGTTTGGCTACTGTCTGCCGGGATAACCCACAGAGATTGCCTATTTCCAAATCGCTTAATAAAGATGGTAGATTAATTTTCTTGCCATTGGCGTCAAAGGCTTCTTTATTCAGTTCATTGAATAATTCCAGCAATCTCTGCTTAGGTGAAAGTGTGCACATTTTAAATAAGCGGGTTTCCATTCTACACCAGCGGGATACCGCCATTTTATTAAACCATTCTGAAACTACCGGGTCATGGACGATGACCCATTTATAGAAGTGAAGCTCATAGGTTATTAGATGGCAGTCTGAAGCGGCTTTGGCAAACTCAGAAAATTGACCATTGAGGTATCTCATATTGCCAAATACCTCATTTTGAAATAGTAAGTCGTAACATACTTCCTCGCCTACTGAGCTATAGCTCCCTATTTTTATTACCCCGGAAGTCAGCTGAAACATTTCGTTTGGCTTTGAAGGGGGCATATAGATATATTCCCCCTTTTTATAATGCCTTTCTCCTAATATTGAATCTGGGTTTTTAGGCTTAATTTCCTCTATTATATGTCTATGAAGATTCATTTGACTTAATTATTACTTCAAGTTCATAAATATTCCGCAGAAATTAAATACGTTTATTGTATCTCAAAGAAATATAATATCCTATTAATGTGCCGATAACAATAGACCACCAATATGACCCAAACATTATATTTAAAATGAATATCTTAATCCTAGCTGTATCCTCCAGGGCGTACCGTTTATAGGTAACACTCCCACTCCCGATTCAATATTATATACATACTGCTGGGTATCTTGATCAAATCCCCTTATACTTTGTAGATTTCGGGTTCCCCCGAAGTTATTGTTGACCCCCCACTCTTTATCCAGTAAATTAAGGAAGTTGAAAATATCACCTGATATCTCCAGTGATTGAGATTTAAACGTTTTGATCGTCTTTAGAAGACGGAGATCTATGGTATAGAAGAATGGGTTTTCTCCACCGTTTCTTTCTGCTATTTTACCAAAGCTATCCCTGAGATATTTTTTAGTACTTTCTGCAGTATTAGGATCATTGAGAATGGCGTTTATTCCATCGCGTACATTTTCAGGTGTAGCAGGATCATTAGGATCAAAGACAAATGCCAGTGCATTGTTCAATGGAAAATCACCTTGAAGTGAACCGTTTGACACCATAAATGAATACCTCGACCCACCTACTCCTATTAGTGATGCTCCCATTACAAATCCTCTCCATGAAGGTGAAGCACCGTTCAACACTATTTTATCTCTGAATTGATTATCAGAATAGCCCCAGTTTAGATTTCTTGAATCATCTACCACAGGTAAGAATGTAGATGTATTGGCCACACAGCAATTATAGGATGAATTGTCAAATGCCTGATTGTAAGTATAGGAAGCTGTGAAATATCCATCTCTACCTATCCTTACACTACCATCCAGGATCAGGGCATATTGGTATGCTGATGCTACAGATTCCAATTCCAGCACTCTTCCTACATTGGTGGATTTCCTTGAGTTCAACCAGTTGGTCTGTCCATTTGCACCTATAGTGTTGGCAGGAACAAACACTCCCCTATTAGCTTCATTCGTCAAACGGAAATATGGTTCATCTACGTAATTTCTTTCTAAATACACATAGTTGTTGAAGGTTTGACTGAACAGTAGATTAGCTCCAAGCCTATATCTTTTGCCTATAAATTTATTATAATTAATGTTGGCCTTAAACGTATTGGGAACTCTGAAATCAGGGCTAATGGCATTGATGGTAGAAATAAAATTGGCGCCTTCGGGTATGCCCGGTGCAGATACTCCGTTCCTATAACCTATGAAATCTGCTTCAGGTACCAAGTCTCCCTGCACATCTATGGCTGCCAATAGCTGACCTGAATTCTGGATATTGTTAACCTGGGCATAATAGTGAGGCTGAGCACTGAACATACCAGCGCCAAATTTCAGCACATCTGTATTTTTGCCCCCAATATTCCAGGTCATTTGTACCCTTGGCTGTATATTTCTAAAATCTGCAGGCTTATTAGCCGTATTAATGCCCAGTTCATTAAAAAGAGTCTCATTAAAGCCGGCCTCATCCATAAATACTGTGGCATCATATCTCAGACCAAACACAGTGTTTAAATCTCTATGTGGATTGAATTCCACCTGCCCAAACAAAGAAAAGTCCAATACTGTCTGCTTTACAATAGGGAGACCCTGAAGTGGTACTTCTCTGGCATATCTAAATGGTGTATTGTTTTCAAAATCCTGAAGGGTATTGTAAAAAAACCTGCCATTCTGCTCATTGCTAAGCAAAGTCTCCAAGTAAGTGACCATATTATCCGATCCCAATGTTATATTAAACTTCCCTCTTTGCATATAAGTAGTGTTCACCAAATGTACCTGCTGCTCTACATTGGTTTCAGGAGAATATCGCTGCCCACCGATCTGTATATTGGTAGTTTGGATAGCCTCGGGATTACTTTCTGTAGGAAAAGGAGAAACCACTCTTACTATAGCTCTTGGAATATTGGAGGGTGGCAGCTGACTACTGGGAGAAAATGCTCTCTGCGCATGCTGAAACTGTACCTTCAACTCATTAGTGGTAGATGCATTGGCTATGGTCCGCAATGAAAAGAGAAGGCTATTTTCCCTCGAAGTGAAATCTCCCATCACTTCAGCCAGATCTATGGCTGTATTATCATTTATACTAAAAGGATTTGTCCAGTCAGTATAATTATTTCTGATGGTTAATTTATTTCTTTTGTTGATCTGCCAATCGATTCGGGCAAACCAGGTATTTGCCACGGTCTTTCTGGAAAACTCACCCAGTTGCTGATCATTGCTCACCCCGTATAACCTTCTGGCAACGTCTACAAACTTATCAAGGGTATCTTTTCTTATCCTGAACCTTCTTTCATCATCTTCGGATCTGATGTCTGCCAGGAAAACAGGCTCTCCTGCATCCTGTCTATCAAATACAGTGAAAAAATGTACTTTGTCTTTAATGATGGGACCACCTAGACTAAAACCCCACTGGGTATTGTTAAAAGAAACATCCCTTTCGACTCCCCGTATATCAGTTTGGCTGGCAAGATTATCATTTCTATGATAGACAAAAGCCGATCCCTCCATCGTATTGGTTCCTGCTTTGGTCACTGCATTTAATGCTCCTCCAGCCTGACGTCCCTGTGTCACATCATAGGAATTAGTAGCCACTTCAAATTCCCTGATCGCTTCAATAGAAACTGTATAGGGCCCCCTTCCTATTTCCCCCGCTGTAAGCTGGTTTCTGGCATTTACGCCATCCAGCGTGACGTTGGTAGATGTACGCCGCTGTCCTCCCAGATTAAGAGATCCACCACCCTGCAAAGGTGATAATGCTGTCAGGTTAGTAAAGTTTCTCCCTTCTGTAGGCAGATTTTTTATTTGCGTGGCATCAATGGCAGTGACAGCGCCAAGTTTCTCTATCTGATTCGCAAATCCCTGTCCGGTCACTACAAATTCATCCAGGTCATTACTGCTGGTTTCCATTTTTACCTCCAGGTTTATTCTATCTCCCTGATTTAACTCATAGCCGCTAAAGCGCTGATTGGTAAATCCGATATAGGATACCTTTATAGAATATGGCTTTCCCAGTGGCATTTGTTGGAAATTAAACCTTCCGTCCAGTGAGGTAATTGTTCCAGCCTCAAATCCTGTGGATTCATTTCTTACCAAGATGGTAGCCCCTATTAATGGTTGTCCTTCCTCATCCATTACCAGTCCACTTACAGTTGCATTAGTAGCCTGTCCATACAGGTCATGAAAACTGATAATCACTAGAATGGCAATGAAGAGAATTTTAGTGCTAATGTGTTTTTTTGTTCGAAAAATTAAAGATGATTTCATCTGAATATTGAATTGGTTTACGAAAACAAAATTCAATTACCCACTCTTTAAAAAATGTTAATTTTTAACATGTTAAGCATTGGTAAAGATTGCTTAATATTTAAATTTTATGATTATACACACTTTCAAAACCAATCCGGGAAGCGCTGCCTTTACCGGATTTAAATTATAGAAAACCAATAGGATTTAATGGCCAAT
>DATHVH010000134.1:0-1699 GCA_035461405.1 Anditalea sp. | reverse complement strand
TAAAATAAAAAATTCTGCTTCCTTACTGGTCCATGACCTGGGCCAGGGACGGGTGATCATGTTTGCTGAAAACCCGAACTTCAGGGGCACCTGGTACGGCACAAATAAATTGTTTTTCAATTCCCTTTTCTTTGGATCATTGATCAATACACCTGGAAATTATTGAAATAAAAGCCTACCATCATCAAATGGTAGGCTTTTTTTAACATGGTTTATATAAAGGGATCAAAAACAATAACACGGAAAAAATTAGATTTAATATGTAGATATAAGCTTTCATGCCAGTTAAAAAAAAGATAAAAAATTGATGCACAGTTAAAATTGGAATGGCCCGTGTATCTTTCTTCGGTCATCGGTCTTCTCTGCCCGGGAGGGGGGCTCATAACCCAAAGGAATAATGGCTATTGGCATCATGGTGAATAATCATATTTTTATTTATCCTTTATATAAGTTTCTACTTCAATACAATTATTATTTAAGATATTCGAGCAGTCGCCAGATCTATAATCCATCGTTAGTTGCTCTTCTTTTTCATCTAAACTTAGTAGTACTATTGGTAATTCTGAAAAACTGCCTTTTAGTACTAAATCTTCTCTATTATAACGAGCACTGACATCCATACGGCCATATTCATTTACCATCGATCTTTTCAATCTATTTCCATTGACTTGGTAGTGCCCAGTATATAGCACAAAATATTCAATATCACCTTTAGTGTGCTTATCAATAATTTTGGAAGTTAATTCATAAGTTCCGTCATTTTTAAAGGATATTTCTTTTCTTAAGATATAATTTGTATTATATATCACAGTGGATTGAAACCACGTACCTTCCACTTTTAGGTCAATTTCGGGCTCCACTTTCGGTTGGCATTTTGTGCATCCAAAAAGCAATATGATGCAAATAAAAATTTTACTTTTCATATTTTAGTGAATTGGATTTTTGGTATAGAATAAATATTATTATTATCCCCAGATACAAAGAAAATATAGTGATTTTTCCTTTCATTTTGACTGATTTATGTATCTATATTTTTCTAACATTACTACATTCCCGTTATACTATTCCAATTCTAAATTCCACTAAAGAAATAATGTGTTCACACTGTTGGTAGTAATTTAAAGTTGGAAGATATAATTGCTTTTAATTCCATACAATTCAAGTATACAGTCAAGCGTAAGCAAAATTGAAAAAGGTAACACCGGAAAATGAAGCTTCCGACTATCGAAAATTATAATATGTTTAATGCACCATTATAGGTTGAAAAACCATAAAAAATTACCATTAATTTTAAAATTTTTCTACCTTTTGTTCTGTTATAATAATCATGTAACCAATTGACCCAGAGTAACTCTTAAATAATATGGAACTTTACGCGAAAGTCATCAACTATACTATCCCTATATTTCTATTCCTGATAGCGCTGGAGCATATTTTTGAATGGAAAATGGGTAAAAAAGTTTCTCGGGGACTTGACAGCGTATCCAGTATCAGCTCTGGAGTGACCAATGTGGTAAAGGATGTTCTGGGTCTCAGCATTGCGATCATTTCCTATGAATGGCTCGTGGGTCATGTTGCTTTAATGTCTATTAAAGCCACCTGGATTACTTATTTGGTAGCCTTCATTGTGATTGATTTTAAGGGTTATTGGAAACACCGCTGGGAGCATGAAATTAATTTCCTTTGGAACAGACACGTG
>DATHVH010000133.1:0-19629 GCA_035461405.1 Anditalea sp. | reverse complement strand
CAGTATAACTATTAGCCAGACAACTGTATTTTCAAAAGTAGCTCTCATAAGATCGCTCGCAACGGCATTTGAACCTGCCATCCCCTGAAGCCCTAACACTTTAAGAAAAGAAAGATTTACCAAAAAATAAATAGCCGTAATAGCAAATATCCCTATGACGAAAGCTTTTACCATTTTCTTACTCCCTGCCTGCAATTCAGCAGATATGTAAGCTGCTTCATTCCAACCGCCAAAAGTAAGTAGCACAAAGACCATAGCTAAACCATAGGAGGAACCTGTCACTGTCCCCTCTCCCCCCATCCCAGCCAACTGTATAGGCTGGGAGGAAAAGAACATCCCAGCTCCCACTACCATAAGGATACCAATCACCTCTACCGCTGTAAGCACCTTCTGCGCACCAGAACCCATCTTAACTCCAAGAATATTTATAAAAGTGAGACCTATGATAGCTGCCGCCGCATAAATAACAGAAGAAAATACTCCAAGGCTATATAACTGAGAGGCATAATCCCCAAAGATATAGGCCAGTAATGCAATCGAACCGGATTGGACCACGCTCATTCTAGACCAGGCAAATAAAAAGGCAATTTTGTTACCAAATGCCTTCCGTAAAAAATGATAATCACCTCCCGTATTTGGATAAGTAGTGGTTAGTTCTGCATAGCATAGTGCACCTATCAGTGATATAACTCCACCTAACACCCATGTGGATAAAAACATATATCCGCTTCCAGAATTAGCGGCTACTAAGGAGGGTACCCGAAATATGCCCGCCCCGATGACTATACCTACTATCAAGGCAATGACGTCTACAGTGGAAAGTACTCTTCGGGGATGCATTGCTGAATTATCAGTCTTTCCGTTCTGCTTATTCTTTAAAGTAACATCTCCAAGTTTTTCCGCATTCTCCATATTACAGGGTTGAATTAGAGTATTAACTGATGCTGATATATTTGGTTATAATTTTTGTTTGATTAATACCAAGTTCATAATATACTAATATTTTTTGTAGAATATTACTTTAAAAAAACATATAAATATCCATGTGGTTATATTATAGAAATAGTATCTATATGGCCCGTTTAATAGTAAGGGTTTAACTATCACTACCAATACCTCTCTTATCAATCAAATTTTAAATTTCAATAATATATGGATTATATGTTTTTTGACAATTGGGATAGCCTCCTAAGAACATTTATAATAACTGTACTTGCCTACGTTTCATTAATATTCATGTTGAGGATTTCGGGCAAAAGGACTTTGTCCAAAATGAATGCATTTGATTTTACCGTAACCGTAGCTCTGGGATCCACCCTTGCAGCGGTGTCCTTAAACAAACAAATCCCATTAGCAGACGGAGTACTTGCCTTGGGTCTTCTGGTGTTTTTACAGTTTCTTATCACGTGGCTATCAGTCAGGATTAATTTTGTAAAACAAGCCATTACCAGTACTCCCTCATTGATTTTATATAAAGGCCATTTTATCAACTCTGCTTTAAAAAAAGAACGAGTAACTACTGAGGAAGTCATGGCAAAGGCAAGAGAAAAAGGATATAGTTCATTAGATGAAATAGATGCCATGATTTTAGAAACTACCGGCAAAATTACAATTGTGGCAAATATTGAAGATGATGATATAAGTACACTCAAACAAGTCCAAAATTTTGAAGACTTCAGAAAATAATCTCTCTAGTCTAGCATAAAATGTGTAGGAAAGATTAAGACTAATCTGAGACATTAACAATATCGGTTAAACAAATTTATAAATTTAAAAAAACCAATTAAACATGGACAACCCAGGAAAAAACAAAGGAATCTATAGCGAAGAAGACGATAAAAATAAAGAAAGCATTAAGAAAAAACCTGAAAAAATCACTGATCCTCTTGAAGATGAGGCTCAACAGGACGATTCTAATTCTCGGGACCTTGATACTCCACAAAAACGTAAAGATTCGAAACAATAATTCTTATCTATGGAAGGAAAGACTATAGCTGACAATAAGGATATAAAGAATGCTTTAGATACTATAAAATTATTTTGTAAATCTAATAAGGAAACGCTGTCAGTAGCCGAAAGCGCAACTTCCGGTGCAATCCAGCTTTTATTTAGTTCTGAAGAAGAAGCTGGACTTTTTTTTGAAGGAGGATTGACGGTATACAGTTTGGAACAAAAAGAATCAATACTTGGTATCCCTAAAGAAATTACAGAACCATGCCATGGTGTATCTAGTGAAGTGGCCGAAAAACTTGCCAAAAATATCTGCGGGCTTTTCAAGACAAACATTGGAATGGGATTAACAGGTTTTGCTTCCACCTTTCCTGAACAAGGAATTTACGATCTGTACGCCTATGGAGCTGCTTATAGAAACGGTGAACTTATCTTTTGTGAAAAAATAATAAGTGATAAGGAAACACCGGATGAAAAAAGGGAGGATTATGCAAAAATAGTAATAAGAAAATTTGCTGAATTTCTTAAAACGAAGGGATAAACAAAAAAACTTATCCCTTCGTTTATTATAATAAACTTCTACTTACCAACCATTTGCCATTTGGACCTATTTCTAATATCGTAGACTCTTGTTAGTCTCTAAATGGCTTAAAACCAGTCGAGTGCATCTTAAAATCAATTTGTAATTTTTAGAATAGATATCTTACTTTTTATAAAATCAATATTGATTTACGATTTCTATACTGAAAACACTGCCTTTACCAGGTTTACTTTTTACCCATATTTTACCGCCCATTGCATCTACCTGCGTTTTGGTAAGAAATAAACCAAAACCTTTTGCATCAGGATTGTTATGAAAAACTTTTCTAATTTTAAACATTTTATCGTGATGTCTATCCAGATCTATACCCATACCGTTATCCTTTACCGATAGGATAATGGAATTATTTTTCCTTTTGGTTTTAATTTTAATTACGGGATCTCTTTCTGTAGACTTATATTTTAAAGCATTGCTGATCAGGTTATGGAGTATGCTGGACAGATATTTAGGTGGATACTTTACATGAGTGGCTTCTGTAAAATCTACATTTACTGTAGCATCCATAGTAGTGAGCTGACCTTCGAAGCCCTCTAATTGTTTTTTAACTATTTCTTCTAAGTGGATTTTCTCTGAAACAACTTCTAAATCCTGTCTTACTTGAAGTGACTCTACCAATTCATCGAAAGTCTCATGAAGGTTGCCTATCACTGGTTTTAATTTGGATATAAACAGTTGTTTATCTTCTTCGTCCTCACTATCCTCAATAGCATCTATCAGCATAGACATATTTGCAAGAGGGGACCTTAGGTTATGAGATACAATATTACAAAAATCGACTAACTGTGAATTTTGGTACTCCAATAAATCCTGACTATCTCGGATAACTTTTTCCGCTTTTTTTCTATCACTGATATCTAATACTATAGCCATAAAAACATCTCCTATCTCCTGCTCTATTCGTTGTAAATGAACTTCTACGGGATAGGTACTACCATCTTTCCTGCTATGAACAGTTTCGAAAACTATCCTTTCCTGCTTTTTATTCAATAAGGGCTTTACCATCTTTACAAAATCAGATTTCGTAAATTCTGGCTTTATATCCACAGGGGTCATGTTTTTCATTTCCTCCATGGTATAACCAGTATTAGAAAGCGCACCGATATTCAAAAACTCAAACTTAAATGTAGAGGTATTGAATAAATAAATCTCATCACGGCTATGCTTGATCACATGTAGTAGGCGGGCATTTTCTGCCTCTATCCGTTTTTTCTCAGTCACATCATGGAGGATACCAAATAGCCCTTGGACCAGCCCTTCTTCATCTATTACTCCTTTACTTTGGGCAAAGAGACACCTAATTTCACCAGCTCCATTGATTATGCGGAATGATACGGAGCTTTCTTCTTTGATCGGTTCTGACCCCTCCAATAATGCCATCATCCATTTGCGATCACCAGGATGCAATATATTAGTCAGTAACTCCATAGAAGGGGATGTGCCTACAGGCAACCCAAAAATATTGTTTACTTCATCAGACCAAGCTACTCTTCCAGTTAGAGGATCGAAATTCCAAATCCCAATTTTGGGAAGCATTTTATCTTCTGTATGTAAGAGATGTGAAAAAAGTCTATCTGTATCCTGTAATGCTACATGACTCTGATTTAGAAGTAGACATTGATCGTATATCTGTGATTGGAAATTTCTGTAGAATTCATTTTCGGCCTGTTGAAAAAATGTATAATAACTTTCTATGTAATTTTTACTTGCTCCGGGAATATTGTGAATCATCATACTACTTTTTGTTCTAATCTTGCCTATAGATAATAAAACCCATGCCAATTTAAGGAACACAAAATAATTATACTAAAAAAAAGAATAAAACAATATGAGAAACATTTTCTATACTTTGAAAAACAATTTCTTTTCTAGTATAAAAAAGTAAATTTAGGTCTTATATAAATCATTATGTGAGAAAAGAGGAAACTATGTACAACCTGTGGAACTAGGCCAAATCAATGGATTTTGTTTTCACTTTTCATATTACAAAGTGATTCTAGGAGCATTCTTACTTCCATATGAGATTTCAGATTGTATTTGGCCCGCGTAAAATCATATCCCACCCTTATAGTGACTGCATTATCTGACAGGTCTCTAAAAGTATCTTCATCTGTCCAGTTATCTCCTATCACTAATATCAAATCAAACTTTTCGTCCTCCAAAAAATCTATGATTGCCTTAGACTTACTGACCTCTGGCCGCTTTATTTCCAAAGCGCGATTACCCTCGAGCACCTCCAGTTTATTTCCTCTTGCCATATACTTTAAGTGGCTGAATAATTCTCTTTTACGAAGATTGCCAAGACCGCTTTCCACTTTTCTATAATGCCACACGAGAGAATGCTCCTTTTCTTCCACAAATGCACCTGGAGTTCTCTCTACATAGTCATCCATCTTCTTACGGAAATTTGCTTTCCACTCGTTGCTAAGATCTATATTAGTGGACCACTTTCCTGTACCTCCATTAGTCTTTTTTATAAACACTCCGTGCTCAGCTATCATATTAAGGCTGTATCCGTCCAGCCAGCCATCCATAGTATTTTTATCCCTGCCACTGATAATCACGATTTTGGCTTTTTCGCATAGATTATCCAGTATCGATAAAAGCTTTGGATCTGGAAAAGCTTCATCGGGCTGATTGGTATAACCTACCAGTGCACCGTCATAATCCAAAAAGACAATCGCTTTTTCAGCTTCTTCAAACTTTTCTTTTATTATTTGGAGGTCTTTTCCTATCAGCTCTCTGGAGTGAAGCTTATGTTGCCTTAGCTTTACATTGTTTAATCTATTTAAAAAGATGCGAGCCCACTGATAAATACAGTATTTTAGCACTGTTTTTTGCATCAGCATCATCTTTTTTTGCTTCTGCTCCGGATCCATATTCAGGGCTTCATAGATTGCCCTGCAGACCATTTTTCTATCATTGGGATTAATGATTATAGCTTCTTGTAATTCTTTACTGGCACCGGTCATCTCTGAAAGGATCAATACTCCATCTTCATTTACCCTGCTGGCTATAAATTCTTTGCTTATAAAATTCATACCTTCCCTTAGCGTACTCACCAAAGCTATATCCGCCATACGGTAAAATGCCACATGTTCTTCAAAGGTAAACTTGCGATAGAAATAGTGGATCGGTACCCAATCCAAGCTGGAATACTTACTGTTTATACGGCCTACCAAAGTATCTATTTCTTCTTTCAGGGCACGGTATTTTTCTACTTTTGTCCTGGAAGGGGCCACTAACAGAAGTAGAGATATTTTTTCCAGATATTCTGGCTGAGTTTCCAAAAACATTTCAAATGCTTTGATCCTTTCAGGTATGCCTTTAGTATAGTCCAGCCTATCACAACTTAAAATAAATGTCTGCTTCCAAAGCTCTTCTTTGTATTCCCTCAGTATATTCTCGGTTTTTTCGGATTTAGCAGCTATCTGAAATTTTCCGTAATCTATTCCCATGGGGAATGAATCTACATTTATTAGCCTATGTTCAGTATGGATATATCCTGCTTCATCTGTATAACCTAAAATCCTACCGATAGAACTGAGAAAATGTCTCATATCATCATAGATGTTAAAGCCAATAAGATCAGCCCCACACATCCCTAAAAGAATCTCTTTTCTCCAAGGAAGCATCCTGAATATTTCATAAGAAGGAAATGGAGTATGTAAGAAAAATCCTATAGTAAGGTTCGGGATTCTCTCTCGTAACATATTGGGCAAAAGCAACAGTTGATAATCGTGGATCCACACTGTATCATCCGGCTTCACTTTCTTGATAATCGCATCGCAGAACTTCTGGTTTACTTTTACATAAGCTTCCCAAGTTGTTTCATTATAATTAATATATTGGGTAAAGGAATGAAAAGCAGGCCAAAGCGTCTCATTACAAAAGCCCCCGTGATATAAATCTGTTTCTTCCTGGGTTAAAAATACAGGGTGCATTTTTCTAGCACTCAGCTCGAGGATAAGTGTAGCTCTGTTTTCTGCTTCCTTTATCTCTGCCCCTGGCCAAGCTATCCATAGGTCACCCTGCTTCGCAAAAAGCGGGTTAAGCCCGGAAGCTACTTCCCCTGAACTGGTAGTGAAATAGAAATTCCCCTGCTTATACGTACCGTTAACAGGAAGTCGATGTGAAACAAATATCGTTTTGCCCATAGTCAAAATAGACTCTCCTTTGCTTAATTTTTTATAAAGATGATTTTAAAAAGTAATATTTAACTACCACTGTAGTGATTATTAATATTCAAACCGAAATTTAACTAAATATAATTATTTTTATAAAAATTTCATAATAATTAAAACATTACATTAATCATGTTTTAGGTGATAAAAAAAGCCCGGTGCACTTTCCAGGCTTTTTTATCCAGTTTTATTAAGTGAGATCCCTCTCCTGACTTTGAGGTTGATGGATGACATCAATTATTACGGGAGGAAGATCTGACATAGTTGGCCCAGCAATGGCCTTACCTTCACAGCTAAACCTGCTTCCGTGGCACCCACAGTCCCATGTCTGATCTGAATCATTCCATTGAACTATACATTTCATATGTGGACATACCGGGACTACCGCATGTAGTTCGTTATTTTGATCCATGCTCACTCCTACAGTCTGATCATTTAGCTTAATAATGATTCCCTTGCCTGAGGTCAAATCGTGTAGCTTCTCATTATCCAAAGAAATTCTGTCACCTACCAGATGTTCCAAAGCATTGAAATTTTCTTTGAGTATGAAGGGTATAGCATTAAACTCTACGCGTGCAGGATTAAATATGTCTTCTAAATAATGATGCCCATCTGAGATAAGGCTCGATATGATCATGGCTGAAAGTGTACCGAATGTCAAGCCATCTCCAGAAAAACCAGTGGCAATATAAGAATTGGTACCCAAGGGATTCTTGCCTATATATGGAAGATGGCTGGCTGGTTCGAAGAACATATCAGACCAGGCATAATGAATTTTTTCTATCCCAAATTTAAAGTGGATATATTCCTCTAATTGTTTTAACTGTTTTTTCTGTTCATTTTTCTTACCTGATTTTGAATCTGATCCACCTATAAGGTAGCACTGCTCTCCATCCACTTCGCAGGGTCGGATATAATGGTATGGACTATCAAAATCGTAATAAAGGCCTTCCTTAATTTCAGCTTTAGGTTTAACCACCATAGCGTATGAATTATAGGGAACCATTTCCATTTGCACTGGATTGATATTCATAGGCGTATGAGTGGCATGAACCATATGATCAGCCACCACAAAAAACTCACCTGTTTTTACATGCCATTTGTCCTTTATATATTCAAAGTCGCGGACAGGGGAATTTTCAAAAAGCTGGCCCCCAGC
Source organism: Anditalea sp. (assembly GCA_035461405.1). Lineage (GTDB taxonomy): Bacteria > Bacteroidota > Bacteroidia > Cytophagales > Cyclobacteriaceae > Anditalea. Next base: position 11,738 of record DATHVH010000133.1, on the reverse strand, counting down.
AGATACAAATGCTTTGGCTAGACCTACCACATATCCCATTCCGTCCATCATCCCTTGCCCAGCTATGCTAAAGTCGGCCAATGTGCCTTTTAATGATATTTCCGGAAGCTGCATAGTTGGTATCCCTACTTTGAGCATAGCTTCTTTTTCTTTTTCCAGAGACTCTATATGCTCTACTCTATCTGCATAATATGTAGCCGGGACTATCTTATAACCTGCTTCTCTTATATCATACATGTTAATAAGATTTTCTATAAGCTTTCTGGCTTTAATAGTGGCCATAGCTACTTCTTTTGCCTTATCTATTCCATCTGATTTAATCAATTTATGATAATATAGATCAATAGCAGATGTCACATGTCCTGTAGTATATCCTGTAGTACCCGAACCCACCTGATTTCTTTCTACCAGTACTACTTTGAGCCCCTTTTGTTGAAGTAAAATAGCCGTGGTTAGACCTGTAATACCCGCGCCAACTACACAAACATCAGCTTCCATACTTGAAGGGATAGATGGATAATTAGTCGGATTCCTGGATGTCCAAAGTGATTTGCGCTCTATCGTCATATTATTCATATTTTAATTAATATTTATTTTGTTGCACCAGCGTCAGTATATAAGTCGTAGGTTTAAGTAACATATTGACTTATTAAATAAATGTAACCACTGATTTTAATTCAAAAAACCATTATAACACAATAGCCAAAGTTTATACCTAATATCCTTATTCTCTTTAATCTTTTATAAAATACAGTTTAGAACCAAAAAGAAATGATTTATGCTATCATTTTTTTATTCGAAAGCAATTAATATCATCAACAGTATGTATCTCTACTACCTCACTACGTAACTTATATCCATGTTAAGTTAAGTATAAAAGTATATGGGTATTTTTTTACCATTGAGGTTATACAGACACATATTGTTTCTTATTTGAATATAAAGTGAAATTTAGCTATTGGTATTTAAACATAGGATAATGGCCCTAATGCTTACTGTGATGGTCGATAATCATTAAACAATTTAATTTACTCTTGCTTTGATACTCTATTAAAAAGAAGTTATAACCATAGAAAACTAAAGTAAGAATAAAGTAAGCCAGTCTATTATTAAATAAAATTTTAGAAATAAAAAACCACCATTTTATATAGAGACCTGAATTCATTATAATAATAACTAATAATTGATAAATTAAATCTGTGGTACTTTTTTGGTATATGAAATTGTTTTTCTAAAACTATAAATGGCTATGATCTTTGAAGACCACCCCTCCCCAAAAAAATTATCCCACCAGGACAACCCAAGTGTGGTTAATTATTTTTTAGACGAATTAAAAAGTGTTTATGGAATAGAGAAAGAGCTCCTAGAATTATTGGGTAGATTTCAAAAATTAGCATCTGGGGAAGATTTTATAAAAATGCTGGTTAAATATTCCCAACTCACCATTAGAAATATAGAGAGACTCGAAAGAATATTTGTACTAGCTGATATTCCCATATCAGGACGGCACAGTCCACTATTACTGGGCATGACTGAAGAAGGGAGGAATGCATCTCTTTCAGAAAATCCTTCTCTCCTTATAGATCTGAAATTATCTGCCATCATAGCTCAGTTCAACTTTTTAAATATTTCTCAATATACCCAGCTCCATTCATTGGCTTATAGGATGCAGCTACAGGAAGTGACAGTACTTTTTAAAGAAAATCTTCAAGATGAACAATTGATGTGTGATTCTCTATCCCTCTGTATTGTAAAGGATGTAATCAATAAATTTTCTGGACTGGGAGACCATTAAAAATCACTTAAAAAATAAAAATGGATTATTCAGAAGTAGAACTTTGGGACTGGCACCGCATCTTAATAGGTGATGCCCCTGCTATCTATTTAGTAGAAGTATTTGTCCGTACTATCATTATCTACGTGGCCCTGCTGGTCACCATTAATCTGATGGGTAAAAGAATGGGAGGACAGCTCACACTCACAGAGATGGCGGTAATGGTAACGCTCGGAGCATTGGTCGCCGTACCCATGCAGATATATGACAGAGGGTTACTTATGGGACTTACTGCCCTGGTAGTTGCCATTATATTTCAGAGGGGCTTTAATTGGTTTGGGATTAAATACACCAAATTTGAAAAACTAAGTCAAGGTGAAGTTAGTCTGCTAATCAAAGATGGAGAATTTGAAGAAGATCAAATGAAAAAAGCCCGTATCAGCCAAACCCAACTTATTTCTATTCTAAGAAATGAACAGGTCACTCATATAAGCCAGGTAAGGAGGCTGTATTTAGAGGCTTCCGGTCTTTTTTCTCTTTATAAAAATGATGATGTCGTAATGGAAGAGAGCCATTTTATCCTTCCAGAAAAAGATAAAATAGATTATGACCAAAAGTTTAAGAAATCATGATCTTACTGGATTTTACACTTAGCGATTGGCAAAGAATAATATTAGGCGAACTCCCCCCGGGTATCCTATTTGAGGTAATCCTGCGTACGGTGGTGGTTTACATTATTTTAATGGTCTCCATGAGATTAATGGGTAAGCGGATGGCTTCTCAGCTCAGCAGACTTGAACTTACTGCCATGATCTCACTAGCAGCGGCTATAGGGGTGCCGGTATTGGCTCCGGAGCAAGGTCTTATCCCTGCTATTATCATCGCGGCTATAGTAGTATTTGTCCAGCGCTTCATATCCAGCAGAAATCGATACAATAAAAAATTCGAACGTTTTACTGTTGGGGATTTGAGTATTATGGTGAAAGAAGGCGTATTTCAAAAAGACCTAATGGACAAAGCCTTAATTTCAAATGAAAGACTGAAAGCGCAGATGCGTAGCGAAAAGCTGGTACATTCCGGTGAAATATTTCGGTTATATCTAGAGGCCGATGGATCCTTCTCTACTATAATAGCTGATAATCCTGAACCCGGATTGGGGCTAATACCAGATTTTGACGAAGATTTTTCTCATTTAATGTTAGAAGCGACTGATATAAAAATATGTGGAAATTGTGGATTAAAGGCAAGTGAAGATCAGGAAACTTTCAAGTGCAAAAGCTGTGACCACGACCGGTGGACTTATGCAGTCAAGCGTAAAAGTCAGGGGAATTGATAACAGATCAGAGATCTTTAAGTTAAACATGAATAAGTGAGATATTTGACCTGGTCCTAATTAATTCATTTGTTATGGAAATATTATTGAAAGCAAAGCACTGGCAAATCTTTCTTATAATAATAGGTATACCTATTTTGATTGAGATTTTAGATAGCATTATAGTATTGTCAGGATCAGGTGAGGCCTTTACTTTTCGTGCAATATTGAGATTTTTGCTCATTATCCCATTTATTACTTTTTACTTCTGGTTATATTCTGTGGGCTACCTGTTGAATAAACGGATCAGAGACCATCTTAACACCCGGACCGGCTATTTTGCCTTATCTTTATGGACCTCTGCATTTTCATTATTTTTCCTCTCCATATTTGTTCTCTTCATCTGGGATGATTGGGAGAAGCTGATGATAGAAAACAATTTTACCTACGTAGTATTTGGCATAGTAGTTTTTCTAGCCATAGCTACTCTGCTGCTGGCCATTAGCTATGTAGCTAAGACATTGCTAAGGGCAGAAAGAAACGCCCACGTACATTCATCGGATTTCTATAGTGAATTTGTTATGATTCTCTTTTTCCCGATAGGTATCTGGATCCTTCAACCGCGTATAAATGACGTATTCATTAAAGATTTCAAGCATCGCTAATTGAAAAAATGGGAAAAATTTTAGTAGCAGGTGCTACAGGTTCTTTAGGATCGGAAGTGATCAAAGCGCTTCATGCAAGGGGATATCCCAGCAGGGCATTGGTCCATAATGTAAAAAATATTGACAAAATTAAAAATTACACTGATGATATCATCATCGCTGATGCACGAAAACCCAACCAGCTGTTGGGTCTGTGCAAAGACATAGATATTTTGATCTCTACTGTAGGCAAAAGTATCAGCCTATTTAAAAATGACAGTGGAACTTATGACTCCATAGATTATAATGCCAACATAAATATATTGACCGAAGCCGAAAATAGCGGAGTAAAACGAGTATTATTTACCTCTATAATGGGCTGTAATGAAAACAATCGTCTGAAGTTAGCCAAAGTACATTACAGGGTAGAAAAACATATAGCGGAAAAGTTTGAAAACCATACCATATTACGGCCTACGGGATTTTTTTCCGGACTAAATGATCTTGTAATCCTTGGAAAAAAGGGTTTGATACCCGTGATAGGAAAAGGTAACTTCAGAAGCAACCCAATTCATCAGCGAGATCTTGCCCGCGTGATCATAGATATGGTTCATGAAGGTCCCAGAATAGTGGAATTAGGTGGACCTGAGATCCACACCAGAAAAGAAATGGCTTACATAATACAAAAAAAGACAGGAGGTAAAATTATTCATCTTCCAGAACTACTAGTCAAAAGCGCTATTTCTATAATCAGGCTTATCAAGCCTAGTCTATATCATAATATGGATTACTTCAGATATGTCACTACCCGTGATATGGTGGGAAAAAGACTTGGAGGGAATCCATTTAATGAATATTTGGACAAATTGGACCTAAATGATTTGCCATGATTTAAGTATTGGGAAAAGCTAAAGAAATAACATAACCCCCTTTAAGTGGTTCTTATTATCACTGCACTTTTACATTTTCAATTTAAGATTTTACAATATGCAAAATGATGTAATAATAGGTAAAAAAGTTTGGGCTATAGCTGAAGGGTATATTCCTTCTGGAAGTACAGGTCCAAAACCAGATTTAGAGAGCCATGAAACTTTATGCGTCCTGAATACTTCAGATCAGACAGCTAATATTGAAGTATTGATCTATTTTGAAGATAAAGATCCTGTCGGCCCTTATAAATTGTCAGTACCCCCTCATCGCACCAAACATTTCAAATTTAATGACTTTAACGATCCGGCGGAAATTCCAAGAGACACTGCTTACGCCAGTAAAATTGAGTCGGACATTCCTGTAGTGGTCCAATACACCCGATTGGATTCAAGACAGTCGGAAAACGCAATTTTTACTTCTATAGCATTTTCTTAATTTATGAACAGCAATTGGTATAAAGAATCCATCGTATATGGGTTGGATATTAAACTATTTCAAGATTCCAATGACAATGGTTTTGGAGATATTCAAGGCCTAATTTCCAGATTAGATTATTTAATAGATTTAGGCATAAATACCTTATGGTTACAGCCATTTTATCCTTCTCCACTCCGTGACTATGGATATGATGTTTCCGATCTCATAGGTATAGACCCAAGATTGGGTAATATGGATGATTTTCTAAATCTGATAAAAGCCTGTGACGAAAACAGTATCAGGGTAATTATTGACTTGGTGATTAACCATACTTCAATAGAGCATCCATGGTTTGTCCAGGCTAAATCTGATAGGAAAAGCCCGTATAGAGAATATTATATATGGAGAGATGAAGAACCAGCGGAGGAAGTGAAAAAGGTGATGTTTGAAGGTGTGGAAGACAGTGTTTGGGAATATGTAGCGGAAACCAATTCTTTCTATTTACATAGTTACTATAAAGAACAGGCTGATCTGAATATTGCTAACCATAAAGTAAGAGATGAAATTTTCAAGGTGGTTAAATTTTGGGCAAATATGGGGGTGTCAGGTTTCCGAATTGATGCTGCGCATGCTTTAACTGATACTGTGGCCAATGATCATACTTCAAAAGAAAATCTGAATGAATTTTTAAATGAAATCAGAGAATATCTGGAAAGTGTTTCCCCTGATGCTATCCTATTGGCCGAAGCAGATGTAGACCCAAACAATATCCAAGAATATTTTGGCAAGGGAGACCGGATGCATATGCTTTTCAATTTCTTTTCAAACCAGTACAATTTTCTGGCAATGGCAAGAAATTCCGGAGCGGCATTGGTAAAAGGCCTAGACCTTACCAAGCATGTCAAATGTAAACATTACCTGAATTTTGTAAGGCATCATGATGAACTTAACATCAATCAGCTAGATGCGGATGAACAAAAGGAGGTATTGGAAAAATTTGCTCCTGAAGAAAAGATGAGGGTATATGGCCAAGGGGGAATAAAACGACAACTGGTGCCTATGATGGATAATGACATAAAAAAAGTCAAGTTAATTTATGTCAGTATTTTTAGTTTGCCAGGTTCACCCTTAATTCATTTTGGGGAAGAGATCGGAATGGGAGAAGACCTAAATAGAAAACTGCGCTCATCAGTACGCATACCTATGCAGTGGTCAGATGACATCCATGGAGGTTTCTCCAAGGCTCCAATCGAAAAAATAAATCACACTCCCTTGTTCCATGGTGATCACAGCTATAAAAAGGTAAACGTAAAAAATCAAAAGGATGACCCTTCATCCTTACTTTCATTTATGAAAAGCCTTGTGCGTATAAGAAAAGGCTGTTCTGAAATTGGCCTAGGGAAATGGGAAACAATTTCAATTGAAAACGAAAAACTACTGGCAATACTTTATGAGGAAAATGATAGGAAATTGTTGGTTATCTGTAATTTTTCAGCTAAAAAGGAAAAAGGTAAACTTGGAAAGCTATTTGAAAGTACTGATATGTTAGACTTGCTTTCAGATAGTGAATATAAAACTCCCACCAATACTATCAATATCAATGCTTATGGATATAGATGGATAAGATTAGTCAATCAGAAAAATATAATTTGACAGTTTCTAATTTGATATTCCATATTACGTAGGGAGAGTAAACAAATTATTAACACTCCTATTGGAATAATATTTTGTGCCCCAGGGAAATGGAAAAAGGTAAAAGCATAAATTTAGCCATTAGTGAACCGCAGACTAAGTCTCGGCATACAAGTGTCGTCGATTTCATCAAATAAATAAAGCTCTCTATAAATTATTGGCAATATTATGGGTAATTATAATACTGATTTATTAATTCCATAATTAATAGTTCCTAAATCTAATTTTCTAATCATATGCTAAAACTAGGATATCACGTATCGCATGAACAGTTTTCCCCATCCAGCCTTTTAGACCTGGTAGAAAAGGCGGAAAAAGGAGGATTTAATTTTGCTTTATCATCGGACCATTTTTATCCTTGGAGCAATGCTCAGGGCCAGTCCGGTTATGCATGGTCATGGCTTGGAGCAGCATTGGCTCGTACAAGTATCCCTATTGGAGTAGTGACATGCCCCTATCATAGGTATAATCCTGCTATTATAGCCCAAGCAGCCGCTACACTTTTAGATATGTTTCCTGATAGATTTTTCATGGCAGTGGGTAGTGGACAGATGCTAAATGAAGGAATAGTCGGTAAGGCATGGCCTACCAAAGTGGAAAGAAACCAAGCGCTGGAAGATTCAGTGATGGTGATGAAAAAGCTTTGGGAGGGTGAAGAAGTATATTATTCGGGACATTTTGAAGTGATGCAGGCAATGTTGTATACTCGTCCTTCAAAGGCTCCTGAAATTCTGGGCGCTGCCATAACCCCAGCTACGGCAAAATTTGTTTCAAAGTGGGCAGATGCCCTAATCACGATAAACAAACCTTTAGATGAAATGAAGAAAATGGTAGAGGCCTGGAAAAGTGAGGGTGGTGAGGGTAAACCAATGGTACTTAAGCTTCAGGTTTCTTATGATCCCGACAAGGATAAAGCCCAACAAATGGCCTTTGAACAATGGAAGACAAATATATTTGGGAGCGACTTACTAGCCCAGATCAGGACACCTAAGCAGTTTGAACAAGCCGCAGAACATGTAAGACCTGAAGATCTACATGATCATGTATTCATAGGAAACAGTGCAAACTATTTTATAGAAAAAATCAAAGAATATCACGCTCTGGGATTTGATAGAATTTCTATCCATAATGTAAACAAAGAGCAAGAAGCCTATATTGACTTCTTTTCTAAGGAGGTCCTTCCTAGCTTCCAGTAAAATATTTATCCACAAAGAGACATTATGAAAAAGAGGCTGGTGAAAATTCACCAACCTCTTTTTTTTTATGCAGGTACTGTATCTTTAAATCCTCGCTGCCAGTGTCGGTAGACGGCAAGTGCTTTCTCGTATTTTTCTAAGAATCCACTATCCAATCCACTTCCACCTACTACGCCTTTTTCTTCCCATGGATCTTTCGAATCCTGGTATGATGTAACGATATCCCTAAGTGCTGTATGTGAAAGCAATTGTTGACCTTTACCTACAGTAGCTATAGTTTTACAATGTTTATAAACCTCATTTACAAAATGGATGGTCTCTCCATTTTCTACCTGTCTGTTTAAGCTTTCTTCACCATCTACTATCACTATACTGTCATAAAGAACTGACGCTGTGGTGATATAAGATTTATCCACTTTTACACCATCGAGATTGCCAAACTTAGTTGAAATCACTTCAGCCATTGCTCCTTTGGACATAAGCCAATCTTTTAGTTCTGTAATTGTATTGGCATTAGCTCCCGGCTCTGCCAAGATACCTACCTTTCTGCCTTCAATACTATCGGCTTTTTTCATTTTCTCCATACTTAAGGCAGGAGATTCGGTAGCCATTTGTCTTCCTTTCCAAACCCTTTCTACAAAGTTTTTTTGTTCACTCTGGAGTTCTTCCACTCTTGCAGGAGTAAGAGGGTCTACACCTATTCCTCCAGCTACCCTTATAGCTAAGTCATAATCTATGCGCGCAAAATGTTCCACTACACGTTCTCTTATGGCCATTTCTGTAACTTTGCCCAGTTCAAACCATGCTGCTTCAACGATATGCTGCTTCTCCACTCCGGTCATACTTTTCCAGAATAGCGTGGCCTGAGAATAAAAATCTTTAAACCCTTCGGCTCTTTCGCGTGTCTTCACCCCAGATACTGGTTCAGGATAATGCACATATCCACCTTCACTGGGGGCAGCCATCATCGGACATCCAGAAGCTCTTGAATTAGGAAAGTAATTTACCTTTCCGGTATTCCCTCTCCGGTGGAAGCCTTCCTGCTGATTATTATTAACAGGCTTTTTAGGACTATTAATAGGAATTTCCGCAAAATTAGGCCCTCCCAGTCTTAGGAGTTGGGTGTCTAAATAAGAAAACAACCTACCCTGGAGCAAGGGATCATTTGACAGATCGATACCGGGGACCAAATGTCCAGGATGAAATGCCACCTGTTCTGTTTCATTAAAGAAATTTTCAGGGTTTCTATTAAGCGTCATCTTACCAGCTTTTACTAAAGGCACCATTTCCTCTGGCCATAGTTTAGTAGCATCTAGTATATCAAATCCGAACTTATGCTCATCCTCTTCGGGAATAATTTGCATGCACAATTCAAATTCTGGGAAATTACCCATTTCAATTGACTCCCAAAGATCTTTCCTATTAAAATCAGGATCCTTTCCGGCTATTTTCTGGGTTTCATCCCAAACAAGTGAAGCCATATCTTTAGTCGGTTTCCAGTGAAACTTCACAAAATGGCTTTTACCTTCCTCATTGATCAGTCTAAAAGTATGCACACCGAAACCTTCCATAGCTGAATAACTACGAGGCAGGGCTCTATCGGAAAGCACCCACATAATCATGTGCATAGACTCAGGCATTAAAGAAATGAAATCCCAAAAAGAGTCGTGGGCGGCAGAAGCTTGTGGTACTTCATTATGTGGCTCTGGCTTAATAGCGTGTACAAGATCCGGGAATTTAATTCCATCCTGAATAAAAAATACAGGCATATTATTGCCTACTAAGTCATAATTACCTTCTTCAGTATAGAATTTTACTGCAAAACCTCTTACATCTCTTACGGTATCTGCGGATCCTCGAAAACCTACCACCGTAGAAAATCTTGCAAATACATCTGTGGTTTTACCGGCTTTTAAAAATCCTGCTTTAGTATATTTCTCTAATCCTCCATAGGCTTCGAAAACTCCATGAGCTGCAGAACCTCTTGCATGTACTACTCGCTCAGGTATCCGCTCATGATCAAAATGTGTCATCTTTTCGCGGAAATGGTGGTCATCCATGATCATAGGACCTCGTTGGCCTGCACGTAGGTGATCATCAGTATGATTTACCCTTTGACCTTGATTGGTGGTCAAAAATTTCTCCTTGTCATTATTGTAGTTGTGGTCATTATCCATATGGCATGCATTTATGTTCGTAGTAAAAGTCCTAAAAAAACAAAGTGCATTCCAATTCAATGAAATTTAACATTGAGGATTACAATTTATAATGATTATAGATGATTTATGGGACATATGAATAAATAGGTTTAAAAAATATTGAACCTTGGCTTCTGTACACTAAAAATAACTGAACGGAAAAGTGTAAAACTGGATAAAGAATGTAACGGAATGGGGTAAATTATATAGGAGTTGGACTTATACCCAACCCCTATATTTATTTCCCACATTACCCTTCCTGCATAGCTTCTTCATTAACTTCTTCCACCGCTATCTTAGTGAGAAGTTCGTCGGCATGCTTTTCTTCCTTCAATGTTTCTTCCAGTAATTGGGTGACATTATCATTTCCCATAATTTTCGCCATATTACAGAGTGTTCCGTAGGTTGCAATTTCATAATGTTCTATTTTTTGCGCAGCCATGATGATAGCAGCATCTTTTACATATTTTACATTTTTAAATTCATCCAGCATTTCGTCCGCCTCCTCGAGTAATCCCTCCATGGCTTCACACTTTTTACCTTTTTTATCCATTCCTAGATTTTCAAAAATCTTTTCCAGTCTTTTGATTTGGTTTTCAGTTTCTTTCATGTGGTCACCTATTGCCTCTCTTAAGGTGGGTGTAGATGCAGCATCTTTCATTTTTGGCAAAGCTTTTAAAAGATGATTTTCTGCCCAATAAATGTCCTTTAATTGCTCCTTAAAGAGCTCTTCGAATTTTCCTTCATTTGCATTTTTCATAGTAGTAGTGGTTTTGGTTTATGATAAATCATACGCAATAAACTTTTAAGAATTATTGCAAAATATAATCCCCCAAATATGTTCCATTGTGAGCTACTTACTATCAATTTGAATCAAATAGGTAAGAATCCAAATAAATCTGGTAAAACAACAAAGATGAAGTTCTTATTATATAAAATGTTTACTACAAATTTGAAACTGAGGCTTTTATTTATTGTTGGTCTAAAGTTACATATTGGCTGTTATGTGTATCATCCTATCATTTATTCTCTACAATACAAAAAAAGACCTGGCTGTTAGCCAGGTCTAAATAATATGAATATTATGATCGGATTTTAATTTAATTTTTTTTTTAATCCAGATCTTCTAATCTCTCGTCGCGTTCTATCTTAATTTTTTTTATAAATTCATTTACATAGAGTGCGTCTTCTCCTGAATAAGTACCATAAGAATCCAGTAGATATCCTTTTTTACCATCATTGGTCTGAAGTGCATAGATCACTGCCATGTCAGCGGGATCAGATTCGCCCTCAAAGCGGTAAACCTTTACCACTTTCAGATCTTCCGGCTGATAGACATTTTCATTTTCACCAAGGATGGCTCCTTTTTCTCTTTTTATATGCAATTCTTCCCCATAACCCAATTCTGGTAATCTGTTCATTACCTGGGAAAGAGTGGTCATTGATCTTGAAGTGCTCATGGTTCGTTTATGATTAAAATTTATAAATTATTTCCTATCGAATACATGCCTATATCCAAAAATTGAGCCATGTTATAATATTCATCTCCTTCAATAATTTATTCATTTAATACCT
>DATHVH010000132.1:0-1660 GCA_035461405.1 Anditalea sp. | reverse complement strand
AGATTTTGATACCGGTGAGACGCTCATCGGAGTTAATGTCTTTGATTCTCATCACCAAAAAGGTTCTTCCTCCAATAATTTTGGCTACTATAGTTATACTACATCCAGTGGCAAAGTAGAACTTATATTCAGTTATATAGGATACGAGCCAATGGTATTCTCAAGTATCGTAGAAAAAGATTCTACTTTAAATGTCATGTTACGGCCAGCCCACCTCGCAGAAGTAGTGGTAGAAGGTAGTAGGGAAGAGGTATTACAAGAGAGAACCCAAATGGGGGCGGTCAATATACCTCTCCGCCAAATCAGGGAAATGCCGGCGCTTTTTGGAGAAGTGGATGTATTAAAAGTATTGCAGCTATTACCGGGAGTGCAGTCAGGTTCTGAGGGTACAAGCGGCCTTTATGTCCGCGGAGGTGGCCCCGACCAAAACCTTATCCTACTCGACGGGGTACCTGTTTACAACGCAAGTCATTTGTTTGGTTTCTTTTCAGTCTTCAACGCCGATGCAATAAAGAATGTGGAGCTGATCAAAGGCGGTTTTCCTGCCAGGTATGGGGGCAGGCTTTCTTCAGTGCTTGACATCAGCATGAAGGATGGAAACATGAAGGAATTTCATGGAGAAGGATCTATAGGACTGATTGCTTCCAAATTGACATTGGAAGGACCCATAGTAAAAGACAAAACCTCTTTTATAGTTTCCGGAAGAAGGAGTTATCTGAATCTACTGCAGCTGCCTTTTATAAACATGCCAGGTAGTGAAGGAGGTAGTACTGGGTATTATTTCTTTGATGTCAATGCAAAAGTCAACCATATCATAAATGAGAATAACAGGTTGTATCTGAGTTTTTATGGAGGGGAGGATAAAGGGCATTCCACTTCATCTAATGTATATACCCATGAAGATAAGTCAACAGAAATCGAAGAGGGAACTCATATAGGATGGGGCAATATGATTTCTGCACTGCGCTGGAACCATATTTTTAATAAAAAGCTATTTGCAAATTTTTCTGGGACTTATACCAAGTATCATTTTAACCTGTTTAATGAATTGGAAAGGATCAATAAGGAAAATGGTGAAGTAGTAGATGAATATTTTTATCATGCGGATTATCGATCAGGTATTCGGGATTATGCGCTAAAAGCTGATTTTGATTATATCCCTTCCAGTACGCACTATATTAAATTTGGGGCCAGCCATATTTTCCATAGGTTTTCGCCAGGTGTATATACCACATTGGAAAAAGACCAGGAAATTAACAGACCTAGTCTCTCTATTAATGACAGTCAGGAATATGCCTTTTATGTGGAAGATGACATTAACCTAAATCAAAAGATAAAAATAAATTTAGGTTTGCATTATTCCGGTTTTATAGTGGATGATCAACATTATAAATCTTTGCAGCCTAGAATAGCAGCTCGATACTTATTGGATAATAATAGTTCCATTAAGGCATCGTATGCTACCATGACTCAATTTGTGCATCTACTTACAAATGCAGGGCTGGGTATGCCTACTGATCTCTGGGTGCCAGCAACGGCTAATATAGGTCCGCAGGAATCTTGGCAAACAAGCATTGGATACTATAAGAGTCTTCCTGGAGGATTGGAAATGAGTGTGGAGGGATATTATAAAGAAATGGATGGTCTTTTAGAATATAAA
>DATHVH010000131.1:0-4132 GCA_035461405.1 Anditalea sp. | reverse complement strand
ACCACCTTGTTGTATTTCCGGGCTGCCGCGATCATGGCCTCTCCTTCTATGACATCCACACTTGTAGGCTTCTGTACATAAACATGGGCACCAGCCTTTAGCGCATCTATGGTCTGCAAGGCATGCCAATGGTCTGGACTGCCTATAAGTACGATATCCAATTGGTGCTTATTCAGCATTTCTCTATAGTCATTGTATAGTTTGGGGACCTTCCCGGATTTTTGCCTTTCACTTACGAGCTTACCGGCTTCCGTCAACATGTTTTTATCTGGGTCTGCTAATGCGATTACTTCCACCTGGGCTACTTGTATTAGCCTGAAAAGGTCACTCTTTCCATACCAACCTGCTCCTATCAGGGCAACCCTATATGGTTTATCATCATCAGAAAAATCCATTGCCCCCGCTCCTATGGCAGTCAGTGCAAAAAGTGCTGTAGATCCTTTGATAAAGTTTCGGCGGTTCAGTAGAGAGTGGGTCATATAGAAGGTTAGGTTTGGTCGAATTAATGCTCTTTAAATATAAGTTCTAATGGATTCTGAACCAAATTCCTAAGTCATCGAGTGGTTTGGGTGGTATAGCGGGAATATATGGTATTTATTACAATGTATTCTGAATGGTATACGGTTAAAAATTTGTAAACTCATGCCACTAACGTCAGCCCACTGGGTATGGTTTGCTGTAATAGGGTCGGTAGGAAAAAATCACAATGCCGAAGTAAAGCTACCTTGGAAACCGTTGATATTAATACCGTTTGTTTGGATGATCACCATTTAATCTTTATTAATCTTAAGGTGTTCTTTATCGGGTTCTCCGATAAGGAAGCTATAAGGTTTGGTACTTTCATTGAGTCCAAATAGAATTTTTAAGACCGCCATCATGGGTATGGCTAATATTAGTCCGGATATTCCGAATAACATTCCTCCCAGTAAAAGGGATAATATGGCAAAAAACGGATTGAGATGAACCTTTCCGCCCACAATATTTGGGGTAATAAAGTTACCTTCCAGAAACTGGACCACCTGAAACCATATAATGATACCCAATGCATACCAGTAGCTATCCATAGTAGCCAGTGCAAAAAGCGCGGGAACAATAGACCCAATGGTAATACCTATATAAGGTATCAATAAGAGAACGGCTGCAAAAAAACCGAAAAACCAGGCATACTTGATTCCCAAAATCAATAGTCCCACTGAATTTAATACCGCCACTATGCCCATTACAATGATAAGTCCTAAAAGATAATTTTGGATGACATCATTTATTTCTTTCATTACACCTCGGGTTTTCTCTGGACTTTCACTTTTATTGATTCGGATAAAAAATTCCTTAAAAAATTCACGGTAATAAAGTAGAAAGAAGATATAGATGGGAACAAGAACGAAATTGGCTATGGTCCCTCCAGCTGATCCAAAAAATGCCAATAAATATCCTCCAATATTAGAAGCTGCATTTTGACCCTCTTCCCTTATTCTCTGAGATAGGCTTCCAGACTGGAAGCCAAAAGTAGATTCAGCCCATGATGTGATTGAATCATATATTTCAATAAAATTTTTGCCTAGGTCTTCTCCATTCTGTCCAATTACTATTACCTGATTGACTAATAGACCAATCACTCCTGCCACCACCACAATCATAAGGATAACTGCCACTATGGAGGCAAGCGCCCGGGGAAATCTCCACCTTTCTAATACTCGACAGATCGGAAACAGCATGATGGCAAAAATGATCGCGAAAAGTAAAGGGACGATAATCCCACTAAGAAGATACATGAGCGCCACCACCAAAAATATGATAATGAGGTTGGCAGCAATATTCACATTTTTGGAAGCCATAGACTATAGATATATTCACGGAAAACAATTCCTCCTTCCCTATTGTTTGACTTATTTTCAATAGAATTTAAAACTAATAATTTCATACCAAATAGGAGTACCATGTTTTATTGCCTTATGTAGGCACCAGGTATATACTATCCTTAATTATCAGAATCGTATTCTTAAAAAATTCCACTCCTAAAACCCTATTATTTAACTCTTTAACCTATAGTCAAATTTCAGTTCTCCAGTTTCCCTACACAGTTTTCCCAGTACTAATCCTAAACTAACTAATCCACAAATCAATATTTTTTATCTTTCTCTGTCATATATTTTCTGCATTTTTACACTAATGGATATAAGATGAAAAAGAGCTTGTTGCAAAATATCTTGAAGGAACATCACAGCAGTGCTTATATATGGGCGCGCCAATGCTGCTCATTTGATGAGGATCTTGCCAAAGATATATTGCAGGTTGTTTACCTCAAAATATTGGAGGGAAAGGCAGTATATCATGAAAAATCCAGTTTGAAAACTTGGCTTTTTTCGGTAATAAAGTTTACTGCTGCCGAATCCAAAAGAAAAGAAAATATGACCACTACCCTGGATGAAGTTGGCGAATACGCCGGACCAGAGGAAGATGCCCAAATGGATACACACGAAGAATTGATCATGCTTTTGCCCAAGAGACAGCAAGAGGTCTTATTGTTAGTGTTTTACCATAACCTGACGTTAGAAAAAGCTTCTGAAGTGATGGAAATCAGTCTAGGGTCAGCAAGGACTCATTATGACAGGGGAAAAAAGAATTTGAAGGAAATAATTATTAAACGAAATAGACATGAAAATGCCTGAGGAAAAAGATGACGAGATGTTGGAAGGCTTTTTTGCAGAAATGAAGCAAAGGGATCAGGAAATGACAATACCACCCTTTCCAAAACAGAAAAAGCCAAAGAAATGGATTTTGGTACCAATGGGTATAGCTGCTTCGCTCTTTCTATTCATGTGGTTAAGAACAGACAGCGAACAAGTCGATAAACTTGACCATGATGTAGTAATCATTACTATGGAGGAAGGATTGGATCAAGAAATGAAGTTTGATATTCAAACTGCCTCTTCCATAGACATATGGGAAGCTCCCACATCCTCCCTATTAACTGAATTTTAAAAAAAATCTAAAATATATAATATGAAAAATTTACTGACCATTTGCTTGATATTACTGGTAGGTATAGTACAGGCGCAAGATCTCTTTCAGGAGTCATTATATTCTGCAGATCTGGTGATGAAGCATCAGGATAAAATTAGTCTTACCGACCAGCAGCGTGAGAGGATTAAAAAAATACACAGTCAAAATGCAGGTGATTTTAGTTCCCTGAAATGGGATTTAGAAGCAGCTACTGATAAATTGAAAGCCATGCTTAATGAGCGGAGCCCAAACCAGACAGAAGTTCAGAGACAGATGGATAAAGTACTTACTTTAGAAAATTCGCTCAAACAAAAGCAACTTGCCACTCTGGTAGCCATTAAAAATGAACTCAATTCAAATCAGCAGGATGAGTTAAAAAAGCTTAAAGGAAGTGTAAGAACAGTACAAGGGGCAGTCGCAATAGCTCCTGCTTCTGCTGGAAGTTCCGGTGTAGCCATGACTATCAGAAATGATAAATCAGGAGAACAGCCTACATTTTTCATTTCAACCAAAAGCGGACTCACAAAAATAAAAGACGTCAATGATATATCACCGGAGGAGATCAAAGGTATAGAGGTGCTCAAAGGTGATACTGCCATAGAACGTATGGGCAAAGATGGGAAAAATGGAGTCATCATCATCACCCTGAAGGATGGTGCCAATTATAACTTCGAACATTATTAATAGCTTGGTTTATCGGGGGAGGTGACTCATACTTGTCATTTCCCCTATTTTATCAATCCAATAAAATACTCAACATTCGAAATATTAGAAGTTTAAAAAAAATCCCTGGCCATCAGATTTGGACCAGGGATATATATTTGTGAGAGATATACTATAAGTCATTTTGCTTCAAATAAACTTATACTATTCTATATATAAATTAGAATACGCTTTTTACTATTCCTCCATCTACACGGAGCGCCGCTCCATTGATGCCGGATGCTTTGGGACTACATACAAATGTAACCAGGTTTGCAATTTCTTCCGGTTTTAGCAGTCTGCCCAGAATGGATGTAGGACGGTTTTCTTCCATAAATTTCTTCATCCCTTCCTCTATATCTACATCTGAAAATTGTTCCTTGATCAGTTCTCTTACACTATTAGTATCAGTGGAACCAGGCATGAC
>DATHVH010000130.1:0-5100 GCA_035461405.1 Anditalea sp. | reverse complement strand
ATTTGCCCTATAATAAAATGTGTATAAGGTATTATCCGTGAAATTAGATTTAAAGGAGAATAATCTACGATTGGTAAAGTAAATCATCGACATAAATCCTATATATAATTATCCGCAATCTCATAAATCATTTATTATAATTGCCTAGGTAATAAAATCATTTCTTGAAGTATGGCTCTTAATGCCGAAAGAATCCAAATCTAATTTAATGCTTGGATTGGATAAACTTTCACATTTACTCTACCATTTCAGTTAAAAAACCTACCCACTAACAGAAGATATTAAAGATATTCAGAAAAATTCGGCCAAATCCGACAGGAAACATTGGTCAAATTGAAAAAAAATTAAAAAAAATTTTTGAATTATATATGGCTAAAAATGCAGTTACAAACGTTTGTGGTTTCGATTGCATAATTTGCAAACGTTTCCAACCACTATTACCGAATCGTTAAGAATTAATATATTTGATTAAAATATTTGCAAAGAACGCAACCTATTTTTACATTTGTAATGAATTAAAGATCAATTAATTCATCCCGCCCAAAATATTCCTCTGAAAATTAAACAGACAAGAGGTCTTAAATCAAAAAATCATTATTGAAACAAAAACAAAAGAAACTATGAAATTAATGAACTTAATGATCGTATTCTTGGGCGTTTCTATCAACGTGATGGCAGCATCAAATGACACCAGTGTTGTAGAACGTAAACCAATTGAATTGAAATTAGCAGGACCGGATAAAGTCCAGCTTGTGCATAGGGCAAACCCTGAGGGCTTGTTATATATAAAAATATATGATGAAAAAAATGCTGTAGTGGCAAATGATCGTATTTCCAAAAAGAGTCCATTTACCAAGAAGTATGACTTCAGTCAGATGGATGCTGGAAAATATCAGATAGCATTGTATGACACCAAAGGCAAAGAAGTAGAAAGTATGGAAATAGACCTAAACCCTGCATCGACAGGTAAACTGGTAGCAACTAGGGTTAGATTAGTAGGTGAAAACCAATACAAACTACTAGTAAGCGCTGCGCATCCATCAGATATGGAGGTTTATATCTATGAAGATGGTAATCTATTGCACGTAGAAAAATTCGAAAATGCACTAGGCATCCATAAAATTTACACCATACAAAACAGTAAGTACAGAAGTCAGATAGAGTTTAAAGTCAAAACGGACCAAGGTTTTTCGAAACTAGTCTCTGTTGTAAACTAAAAAACTCAAATATTCATGACTCCTAAATTAAACTTTACCAAGGGATGAAAAGTTGATTTTTAGATCCCCCTTAGCCTAGCTGAGGGGGATTTTTTTTTGTCATTTCAATATTAAGAGGGAATCATTAAAAGCTTCTTTGTAGCATTATACCCTTTCTCAGCGTCTATGATTACAACGGACACTTAGAGGCTGTGCTTTCTTATGAAGAAACTTTTATTTATTATATTTTTGATTTGGTTTTGGCCAGTGATAACTGCTAGCGGCCAATCTGTAAAATCTGAATGGGTTTTGTTTTCAGAACTTTCCCCTACTTCCCGTTCTGGTGAAAATAAAATTCTTCCTAACTCCAAGGATAATTTCCATATAGAATATAGAAATAGAATTGGCAAAATGGTAAGTGCTAATACAGCGATAGGTTTGATCATCAATTACAGACATTATAATAATAACGAACCAGTTATTTATACACTAGAAAATTCAAATTCCTCCTATTCATATGATTACAATGTAAAAAATAACTTATGGGGAACTGGCGCATTTATCACCCGCTTTGCTCAACTAAACAATAGGATTAAAATACATGCTAGCTTATATGGTTTATATGAATTAGGTAATGGAAATTATAATATGACCCTAAAGGGATATGACTGTCCAAGTTGTTTTACAGATGGCTTTAATTTCGGAGGAAGGACAGGAGATATAGAGAACATCACCATAAAAGAAAGAAACTTTTTTGCAGGACTGGATATGGGAATATCCTATTCAATTAATTCCGCAATAAGCTTACTAACCGGAATAAACTTAGTCCAATTTGAAAACTATTCTATATCCGATGGTAACCGCATCTCACCTACTCTCAACTCCTCAGCTCTTTACCGGCAAGTGGATGTCCAGGGAAATACATTTACTACAGTTTTTAACCGGCCCATAATTCACCTCGGCATGATGGTAGTATTAAATAAGAAAACTTAATCGTTCGGTTAAAATTTTTATAAATTCTTATATTTCAGAGAAAATAGTTTTTCCTATGCTTCTCCGTTTCATCATTCTATTATTTATTATAGGCAAGCCTGTTTCTGCTCAATATAATTTACAGCATTATCTGGAAAGCATAGAAAATAAGGCTAAGGTATCGCTAATCATTCAAGATCTTCAGGGAAAAATCCTTTATGAACAAAACAGTCTAAGCAAAATCCCTTCTGCCAGCATTATCAAAATACCCATATTATTTACTTTGTTTTCACAAGTAGAAGAAGGAAAAATCCAGCTTGAAGAAAAACACCAACTTATCCAAGATGACATTGTAGGAGGAACAGGAGAGATACAGCATCAGCCAGTGGGGGGTTATTATAGTATGGAAACTTTGGCAAGGGAAATGATCCGAGTCAGCGATAATACGGCAACCAATATTATAATACGACGGCTCGGGATGTCGTCTACTAATAATATGATGGAAAATATAGGTTTGCATTCAACCCAACTGAATCGCTTGATGATGGATTTTGATGCAATAGCTATGGGCAAACAGAACTACACCAGCCCCACGGAAATGAATAAATTGTTATTGATGCTGCATTCACATGATTTTTTATCCACCACCTCACGTGAACTAATGTGATATGCTGTTGGATTGTGCTGACAGCACCACTATCCCTAGTCAGCTTCCTTCTGATATAGCAGTAGCGCATAAGACGGGAATCCTCGATTACGTACGTGGAGATGCAGGTATAATATATGCTTCCCAACCTATTGTTATGAGTGTCTTTGTAGAAGATTTTTCTTCTACAGAGGAGGCAGAAGTTATCATAGGAACGATAGCTAGAATAGCCATTGAAACTTATGGCAATCAGAACTGATTCCTAAATTGGTTACAATAGAAATCAATCCGTGGTGATATTTGCCCAAAAAACTTTAGGATTTTTAAATCCCATACTCCCATATTTTTTTTATTAGTGTTACCTGCCCATTACCACTTATTCTCTATTCTTTTATCTATTTCAACTTTAATCTTGGTACATAGCTTGTAAAGTTTTAACCATGAAATGGCAAAATATGCTCTTTAAATAAAAAACTAAACCACGACAACTATGACACCGACTGATGATAACAAAAACATGCAGGATCCCCAAGAAAAATATGATACACCACCCTATCCGGTAGAACCCCAAGATGAGCCCGGTCTACAAAGCCGACTGCATCCCGAAGCTGACCATGGTGAAAAATCCTATAAAGGTTCCGGCAAGCTCACAGGCAAAAAGGCCATCATTACAGGCGGCGATTCAGGTATAGGCCGGGCTGTGGCGATCGCTTTTGCCAGAGAAGGGGCTGATGTACTTATTTCTTTTTTGGAGGAAACCGAAGACGCTAAGGAAACAGCAAAATATGTAGAGGAAGCAGGCCGGAAAGCTGTTCTGGTCAAAGGAGACATCAGCGATGAAAACCACTGCAAAAGAATCATCCAAATGGCAGTGGATGAATTTGGTCAGATCGATATATTGGTAAACAATGCTGCCTTCCAGATGGCGAGAGAATCACTCGAAGAAATTCCAAGTGATGAATGGGACTATACCTTTAAGACCAACATCCATGCTATTTTCTACCTCTGCAAAGCAGCCAAGCCTCACATGAAGCCAGGCAGCACCATCATCAATACCACTTCTGTAAATGCCTATAACCCAAAACCCATTCTTTTGGCTTATGCCGCTACCAAAGGGGCCATTCAGAATTTCACTTCATCACTTGCCCAGCTCTTGGCAGATGATGGCATCAGGGTAAACTGTGTGGCTCCCGGTCCTATCTGGACTCCGCTCATTCCCGCTACTATGCCCGAAGATAAGGTTAAGGAATTTGGCAAAAGCACGCCAATGAAACGCGCTGGACAACCTGTGGAACTTTCTGCAGCTTATGTACTGCTCGCATCCGAAGGCTCCAGCTATATGACAGGCGCCACCATTCAGGTCACTGGAGGAACCCCGACGATATAATTGACCTATTACCTATTTAATTGAGCCCTTTTACGTAAAGTAAGAGGGCTTTTTGTTACAGTAAATCGACAGTCCCCTGCCCAACTAATGAACTTGGTGTTGTGCGTTAGGGTGATTGCGGGTGGATCCCTGAGGGGATCGTTGTCATGGCTGTCCGCTGCGCTGCCTGCCTGGCAAAGGCAGGTTGTCATTGTTGTCAAAGTGGCGTTAACTTCTCCCAGTAAGATTGATTTCTCTAGTGGCATCCTAAACGGCGAGGTCTCCACTATCCACCCCTCTCTGTTGCAGAAGTGGGTGACAACCATGTTCCTCCGAGGCGGAACAACGGCCCCATGCTAATGGGCTGGATTACGTCATTTTCATCTTATGTGTTTCTTAAAAATTAGTGCTCGGAAAGGGGTATCCAGCTTGCCTACTGGTGATACCCATTTTCTTTCTTCTCAAAAATCACACCTCTCAGTGCTCCATCCTGAGCGCTCAGCGTTATTAACTTTGATCTTCCGGGTCACGTCTTATATTTACTTGGGCACATTTTCTTTCTTAACAAAGCTTTAATATTCCGTACCTACGGCATGGTCATGGTTCCGTTTCTTCCATCATTCATCCTCCCACTTTTTACTTTTTACCTCTTACTTATTTTACTGAGGGGACTTCGGAACTTCTCACTTTTTACTTCTTACCTATTACTACTTTTTTCATCGGACATCCGACATTTACTCCGCTCTCCCGTTTTTCTGTCTTCCGAATAATCCATCTCTTACTTCTTGTTTCATCTTAGGTCATCCGTCACCAGACATTCGACATTTTTTCCCCAAACCCTTTTATTTCCCTTACTTTTTAATAGATTAATGGTGTGATTACAAATCACTGAAATTTTATTATAATAGAGACCGGATATA
>DATHVH010000129.1:0-8958 GCA_035461405.1 Anditalea sp. | reverse complement strand
AAACTTTGTGCCTTAGTTCCTTAGTGGCTAAAAAATCATTTTCCCCTGGAGCGAGGTCTACCGTTTCGTTCCTCAGGGGACAGGTTCTGATCTTGCACCATGAGTGCTGAGTATCTGGCTCGGATAAATTTTATTTGGTGTATATTATAAATCAAATTTGACCATTCACCTCTGGGTTTTGGCGGAAGGAATTTGCTTTGACAAGCCTTTTTCTTAGCCAAAACAAAAACCTAATACTGATCAATACCAGGGGCTGCACCCCTGGCTACTAAGATTTGACCACTACGTGGCCGGGCCCCCGATGTGCACTGGCACGTCTCAGACTCTGGGAAGGTTTACTATACCTTTCGTCTTTGATATTTTGCTCTTGTCCCTAACCTAATAAAACTTTGTGCCTTAGTTCCTTTGTTTGTGCCGTGAAGTTAGAGAAAACTGAAGTTCTTTAGCATGCTGTAATAGAGATGATACAATCCCATTTATAAAAAGGGGACGGAGTATCGGCAACGCTGTTCAGGCGGGGTTGCCAAACCGCTTTACGCTGCAAAAGCCGTAAGGCCGCTGTGGTGAACGTGTAGAGAAAAGGTGGCATAAAGCCATCAGGTAAGGGTTCAAGAGATGAATGCAAATGAATCGCTGATGAAATGACGAAATAACAAAAGTGGTCGGGCAAAATCACATTGTGCAAAGGATGTAGAGACGAGCATAGCGGATTCCTGATTTACTGGCTATGTGCCCACCGTTATACAGGCGACATGACTTTTACCCAGGCTCTATTACGGAACACGGGATCTCCGTTTCAAGGGACAGCCGAAAAGGCTGGAAACGGAAGTCGGACCAAGCCATAGTAGTTATGATAGGCTGTGAAAGCAGGAAGGAGCAAAGGGCTTGGGTTATTCAGATGAATATTCACTAAAACAACCTGTAAAAGGGGATGATCGACGATGAATATACACGTAAAGAAAACAGTACCTATTGAGTATTTGGAAGTCGCCAAAGCGTACCGCAAGGTAAGGCAGGGAGGCAAAGCCGTAGGGATAGATAATGAGAGTTGGGCAGAGTTTGAAAAACAGACAGAGCGCAACCTATACGTTATCTGGAACCGTCTGGCCTCGGGCAGCTACCATCCACAGGCCGTCCGTGAGGTAGAGATACCGAAAAAGGACGGCAAGATGCGTAAATTGGGAATCCCAACCCTGCGGGACAGAATAGCCCAGCAGGTGGTGAAGGATTACATGGAAAAGAAAATAGACAGACTTTTTCATGAAAACTCGTATGGCTACAGGCCAATGAAGAGCGCACACGGTGCCATAGAACAGGTCAGACAGAACAGCTATAAGCAGGACTGGGTGATAGACATGGACATCAGTAAGTTCTTTGACGAGATAGACCATGGTCTGATGCTAAAAGCTACCGCACACGTCATTGGAGACACGTGGGTGCAGATGTATGTGGAAAGATGGCTGCAGATGCCCATCCAGAAAGAGGATGGAACACTGCAGGCCAAAGAAGGCAAAGGCACGCCACAGGGTGGAGTAATTAGTCCTTTGCTGGCCAACCTATATCTGCACTTTTCACTGGACATGTGGTTGGCAAAATACTATCCCGATGTAAGCTTTGTAAGATATGCAGATGATGTAGTTATACACTGCAACAGCAAATCCGAAGCAGAGACTGTATTAGAAGCCATCAAAGAAAGACTGTCAGAGGTGAAGCTACGGGTCAATGAAACCAAGACACGGATAGCCTATTGTAAAGATTACAGACGCAGGGAAAAACATGAAGTGGTCAAATTTGAATTTCTAGGCTTCAGCTATCAGCCCAGAGCAAGAAAGAGCCAAAGGGACGGAAAAAGCTTCATGGCCTTCACGGCTGAAATCAGTCCGACCAACAGGAAGAGAATAACAGAAGTGATCAGAGAAACCAAGTTATGGAACAACACGACGTTGAAAATGACGGCAATATCAGATCGGCTTAATTCAAAACTCAGAGGGTGGGTCAACTATTACGGTAGATACAGCAAAAGATCATTACGCAGAATACTGATGAAGATCGATGAAAGGCTGATCAAGTGGATCAGAAAGAAACACAAGACTGGCTATCGAAAAGCATCGGAAAAACTCAAACGGATAAGACATGACAACCCTACTCTGTTTTATCATTGGCAAAAGGGATACTGAATTATTTATCAAGAATAACACGAGCCGTATGACGGGAGACTGTCACGTACGGTTCTGTGAGAGGCTTAGGGGTGAAACTCCCCTTTGCCTACTCGGCGGCCTATACTTTTTACCTATGCAGCCACTGTCGCTTCCTTTTGCTTCTTCGTCAACTTGTCCATAATAACTGCAATAGCACCATCTCCAGTGATATTGGTTGCAGTGCCGAAACTGTCCTGGGCGAGGTAAAGAGCGATCATTAGTGAGATAAGTACATCATTGAAGCCCAACATACTCTGGAGCAAACCCAAAGCTGCCATTACTGCTCCTCCTGGTACTCCAGGTGCGGCGATCATGGTGACGCCGAGGGCTAATATGAAGGGGAAGAAGTCTATCAATTGCACATCCATACCATTGACCACCATGATAGCCAGTGCGCAGGCAGTGATAGTGATGGTGGATCCGGATAGGTGGATGGTAGCACAAAGCGGCACTACGAAGTCAGCCACAAAACCCCTAACACCGTTCTTTTTGGTCTGTTCTAAGGTTACGGGTATGGTAGCCGCGGAGGACTGTGTACCCAGAGCAGTGAAGTATGCCGTCATCATTATTTTGATCATAGTGAAGGGATTCCGTCGGGCGATGCTTCCGGCTATAAAATACTGGGTTACGATGACTGTAAACTGTAGCAGGATGATGACGATAAAGACTTTAAAAAATACCCCCATAATTTCTCCCACCTGACCGGCAAAAGCCATATTGGCAAAAATCCCCATTACATGTAATGGGAGGAGGGGGATGATGATAGCAGTGATTATCTTGGTGATGATTTGCTGAAATTCATTCATGACTTTTTTGAGCGCATCACCTTCAATAGCGGCTATTCCAATTCCCAAAGTAAAAGCAATCAGTAACGCGGTCATCACTCCCACGATCGGTGTCATTTCCACCACAAATAGCGGATCTACCAGCCCGTGTTCGGGATTGTCCACATTTCCTATGGAGAGTGAACCTGGGGTAAGAATATATTTGAAGACTGTAGACCCTGCACCAAAGGTCAATAGTCCTGAAAAGACAGTGAAGCCATAGGCAAGGAGAGCGGTAAGTGCCAGTGTCCTGCCAGCGCCCCGGCCGAGATCCCCTATGCCCGGTACGATAAAGCCGATAATGATGAGCGGGATAGCAAAGCCGAGGAAGTTGCCAAATATACCATTGAAAGTAGCAAGTACTGCGGTAAACATTTCCGGAAGATAAGATCCGATGAGGATGCCGACTATGATGGCAATGATCAGGCGGGGCAATAGGCCTATTTTCTTCATGAAGTCAATATTTGGGTTTACTTTGATCTGGCAAAAATAAGGTTAACCTAGGAGGGGTGAAAGGAAAAGGTGATAAATGGTGTTGGAGTTTTGCCACAAAGTCACCAAATAAATAAGTTTTTTTCTTTGTGTCTTAGGGCCTTCGTGGCTAAAATCATATCTACCTTATAACAAAAAAGGCTGATCCATACGAACCAGCCTTTTTAATTATTTATTCTCTTCAGATAATTATCCGATAGATATTCTCTTGAATTCTTTAACAGTCAATCCTTTAGATACGCTGTCAAGATATTGAGCTATAGTCTTGCTGTTGTCTTTTACGAAAGACTGGCTTAGCAAAGTGTTTTCTTTGTAGAACTTCTGTAGTTTACCCATAGCTATTTTCTCAAGCATCTCTTCAGGCTTGCCTTCTTGTCTTGCTTGGTCTTTACCTACTTCGATTTCTCTTTCTACTGTAGTAGAATCTACTCCGTCTTTATCCACAGCAACTGGGTTCATAGCTGCAATCTGCATCGCTACATCTTTACCAGCTTCCTCTACGTCAGAACCGTTTGCGTTAGTCAAAGCTACCAATACACCTAATTTACCATTGGAGTGGATATAAGGAGTTACTGCTTCGCCTTTTACGATCTCAAAGTGGCTGATTTCGATTTTCTCACCGATCTTACCGGTCATTTCAGTGATTTTCTCACCTACAGTGATAGAATCAAAAGGAAGTGCTAATATTTCTTCTTTAGAAGTAGCGTTGTTTTCTACTGCCAGATTAAGGATATTGTTAGCGAATGAACCGAACTCTTCGTTTTTAGCTACGAAGTCAGTTTCGCAAGTCAAAGAAAGGATAATACCGGTAGTGTTATCATCACTCACTTTTGTTACTACCACACCTTCTTTAGTTTCACGGTCTGCTCTAGATGCAGATACTTTTTGACCTTTTTTTCTAAGGATATCAACAGCTTTTTCAAAATCTCCTTCAGCTTCGGTAAGGGCTTTCTTACAGTCCATCATACCAGCGCCGGTCATTTGTCTTAGTTTGTTTACCTCTTGTGCAGTAATAGCCATTATTATAGGAAGTTTAAATGTGATATTAATTTTATTTATGGGCCGCATGGGTGCCAATTGTTCCACTTCCTAATTTAGTGGGTTAGGAAGACGGAAGACCGAAGACGGAAGTAGGATTAGTAGTAGAGACTTCAACCACCTCTTCTATAGTCAGCGATACTTACAGGCAATAAAGCGGTATTCGTATTAATCTTTTATGTCCTTTGAGGCAGGGCCGCCAAAGGGGGTATTAACGAAAAATTGAACATAGGTAGGGATACCGTATGTTCAATCTTACGTCAATAAATAATCATAGTGGATTACTCTTTTGTATCTGCGTCAGCAGGAGCAGCATCTACGGCTTTTTTCGCTTCTTCCTCTTCGGATAGTTTAGCGTCATCCTTGTCTCTCTTTCTTTCAGATAGACCTTCTTCGATAGCTGTACCAAATGCTTTGATCAACAAAGAGATGGATTTGAATGCATCATCATTGGCTGGGATAGGGAAATCTACCTCGTTCGGGTTAGAGTTTGTATCTACCAATGCGAAAACAGGGATACCAAGCTTTTTTGCTTCGGAAATAGCGATGTGTTCTCTTTTGATGTCTACTACAAAAAGTGCAGCAGGAAGTCTGGTCAGGTCAGCGATACCGCCCAATACTGATTCCAGTTTCTCTCTCTGTCTAGAGATCATCAAACGCTCCTTTTTGGCAAGGTTTGTATAAGCGTCTTCCTTCGTCATCTTGTCGATGGTAGACATCTTCTTCAAAGACTTACGGATAGTAGCGAAGTTTGTCATCATACCACCTAACCATCTTTCGGTTACATATGGCATGTTCAATCTTCTAGCCTCTTCAGCCACTAAGTCTTTCGCCTGCTTTTTGGTAGCAACGAACATTACTTTCTTTCCTGATCTTACGATCTGCTTGATTGCGTTGGATGCTTCTTCAAGGCAAACGAGCGTTTTATTAAGGTCGATGATATGGATACCGTTCTTCTCCATGAAGATATATGGTGCCATTCTCGGATCCCACTTTCTTGTTAAGTGTCCAAAGTGAACACCAGCATCCAGTAAGTCTTTATATTCAATATTAGCCATTATATATATATGTGTATCTTAAAATATATGATTGAATAAAATCCCAAATTAACGTTTTGAGAACTGGAATTTTCTTCTTGCTTTCTTTCTACCCGGCTTCTTACGTTCTACCATTCTAGGATCACGAGTAAGGAAACCTTCTTTTTTCAATGGCGGTCTGTGCTCTTCGTTGATTTCACAAAGTGCTCTGGAGATAGCCATACGGATAGCCTCAGCCTGTCCTTTGATACCACCACCGTCTACATTGATTTTAATGTCATACGCATCGTTCTCGTTTACTAAAGCGAGAGGCTGCTTCACAACAATCTGATGCAGATCGAAAGGGAAGTAAACTTCAAGAGATCTGTTGTTCACAGTAATCTCACCTTTACCTGACTGCATATAAATTCTTGCTACAGACGTTTTTCTTCTACCTATTGTATTGATAACTTCCATTGATTGCTAGAATTAAAATTTAACTTCTTTAGGTTGTTGAGCGCTATGAGGATGCTCCGAACCTGCATATACATACAGATTGCCATAAAGCTTGTTGCCAAGTCTTGTCTTAGGCAACATACCTCTAACTGCTTTCTCTACCAACATGATAGGAGATTTCTGCATCAGCATCTTTGGAGTAGCGATACGCTGGCCTCCTGGGTATCCTGTGTGACGAACATATACTTTGTCATCCCACTTTTTACCGGTTAGTCTGATTTTCTCTGCATTGATGACAATTACATTGTCACCGCAGTCTACGTGAGGAGTATAACTAGGCTTAGTCTTTCCTCTCAAAATTTTTGCTACCTCACTGGCAAATCTACCTAGAACCATTGACTGGGCATCCACTACGATCCAGTTTTTCTCTACGGTAGAGTCATTTGCCGATACGGTTTTATAGCTTAAAGTATCCACTGTGTAAACGTTTAATTATTAGCTTGTTAAATACATTTCACCCTCAAAAAGGGACACAAAGATATAAGCTTTAAATTTTATATGCAAAGGAAAAGAAAGTTTACTGCCTTATTTTCACGAGAATAGCTTCTTTAAAGCCCTCTCAATCAAATAATTTTAGAAATATTCACATCGTATTTTTCGTTTGGCTACAAAGCTGAAATTTTTTTAAAGAAAAACTCATTGTAACTCTGTGCTGAACTCTTTTAACTCTGTGGTTAAATTCCCCTAGTAATCTACCTGTTTTTCTCTAATTGCTTCATCATCACTGCATAGTCCTTATGGTAAGGGGCTTCGACCTTTATGGTCTGACCATCCATTCCCTTAAATCCTATGGAGTAGGCATGAAGCGAGACCCTCTGCATGATAGGCTGCTCTTCTGTGTCTTTCTTGAGGTTAAATCGCCTTTTCAGATTAGAAAGGTATAGTGGCTTGCCGCCATACAAATCATCCCCACATATCGGAGCCTTCAGATAGGCCAGGTGAACCCTGATCTGGTGAAGTCTTCCGGTGACCGGTTTACACTCTATTAAGGAGTGTGCATAGTAGGTCTTTAGCGTGGTGAAATATGTAGTAGCTGGTTTGCCGTCCTTACTGACCTTGGCGATACCTTTATTATTGGCGAGCAGGTTTCGGTCCACGAGCGTATTATGGTGCTCATGTATGCCGTCCACTACTGCATGATAGATTTTTTCTACCTCCCTGTCCTCAAACTGTATCGCGATGTTACGGTAGGCCTCCTGGTGCTTTGCTATGACCAGGCATCCTGATGTTTCTTTATCCAGCCTGTGACACACCTGGGCATCAGGGGTGTACTGCTTAGCTAGATGCAGGATGTTTTGAGACTCATGCCTATCGTCCAAAGTCGATAAATATGGAAGCTTATTGATTACTATGTAATCTGCGTTTTCAAACAGGATAAGATCTTTGAAATCTATTTTCTTCATACAGCTCGCGCCCTTCCAATTAAGGCGCAAAATTAAGATTAATAGTTAAGGAATCAAAATAATATTTTGGGGGAGGATGAGAATGGATGTCTGGAAGTGCATCTTAAATTAACTACAACTTTTCCAGATGAGCGAAGCGGGTCGAAGGAGTTCGAAGAATTTCATCTAGTTTTTTTATTTCAAATTCAAGTCTACCTATTTCACAAGTGTTCCATGAATTAATGATATTATTTCAAACCTCGTGTAACTGGATAGAAGATTTAGAAATCCTAAATGACAATGTAGAATTTTTTAGTGGTGTTTTATAATCTACCTCTTATTGGGTGAACTTGAGCTGTAATCCAATGTGTACGACCATGGTTTTTATTCCGAATTGATAGAATAAATTGGATATTAAATTTTTTAGTATTCCCACTATTTTTATAATATTAAAACATGTAACTATATCTCATTTTTTTTTTGACCATATAAAATTCAATATATCTACTCCTTCCATGATACAAGCAGTCTTACCTTATAAAATTCTTTTCTTTATTTTCCTGCTTACAGGGTTGTCATGCTTTGATCTATTTGCCCAGAGGGGCAATGACCAAATAGTGATTGGAGGGGAGCTAGGGCCGGTAATATCCGATAGGTTTCATGGTTATAAATATCACATAGGAATACCAGTAAAAGCATACTTTGGGACAAGAAAACATGGACAATTGATGTTTAGAACTGGGGTTCACCATCTTTGGGTTCCACAAAATAGATTATTTGAACCTACCAAAAGTGTAAATGCCTATTTGGTCCCTCTGGCCTTGGGATACAGAAGAAACTTCAATAATTGGTATGTAGAGGGTAGTGTGGGGACAGCATGGGAAAGAAGCTTTTCAAATACTGGAAATCCATTTGTAGGAACCGTCTCATTTGATGATTACCATCTTAATTATGGATTTGAATTTGGTCGCCAATTGGGTGATTTTGATATTGGACTATCTATCCAGAATAATACTATTATTGGACACCATGGGTTAATTCATACTGGGATGATTGGATTAAAAACTATGTATAAAATTGGATTGTAAAGTATAGCCTATGATCAGGAGAAAAAATGGGATTGTTTGCTCACTACTTCTATAATACAAAGCTTTATCTATCAAAGGTCCCGTTTGCATAAGATATAGATAAATATAAAAAAATACCCGACTAAAAATCTTTTTCTCTTTACGGAGATCACCTACTAATTATTCTGAAGCTTTTTTCTCAGCTGCCGGAAGAGTAAAACTAAAAGTAGATCCTTTTCCTAGGACACTTTCCACTTTGATCTTACTATTATGCCCTTCTAGGATGTGCTTGGCTATGGCCAGCCCAAGTCCAGTTCCACCGCCTTCTCTCGATCTGCTTTTATCTACGCGATAGAATCTTTCAAATATTCTTTTGATATCCTCTTCGGGTATACCTTTTCCATTATCCTTTACACTAAGATGGA
>DATHVH010000128.1:0-1964 GCA_035461405.1 Anditalea sp. | reverse complement strand
CCATATACAGGTAGAGGTTTATTGTTTTTGATGTTATTGATACAAAGTGGAATAAGCTTTTCTGGAAATTGGTTAGGTCCGTAATTATTGGAACAATTGCTTATGACGGTTCTAAGTTTATATGTATTGGCATATGCTCTTACAAAGTGGTCCGAAGCGGCTTTGGATGCAGAATAGGGAGACTGTGGGTCATATGGGGTAGTTTCCGTAAAAAAACCTCCATCATGTAAGGATCCATAAACCTCATCTGTAGAAACATGGTAGAAAAGGTGCTTATCGTAATCTTTCCAATATCCTTTTGCGGCATTGAGCAAGTTAACGGTGCCCATGACATTGGTACGGACAAATGAAAGGGGATCGGAAATGGAGCGGTCCACATGAGACTCAGCAGCCAAATGAATCACATCTGTAATCTGATAATCCCTAAAAACTCTATTTAAATTTTCCTCATCCATCAGGTCGACCTTTGCAAATTGGTAATTTGGGGCCCCTTCTACTGCTTTGAGATTTTCAAGATTACCTGCATATGTCAAGGAATCCAAATTTACTATCCGGTATTCCGGATATTTATTCACGAAATTCTGGACTACATGACAGCCTATAAAGCCAGCACCACCGGTGATAAGGATTGATTTTTTCATCTTTTATAATTGGTTTTCAAAGGTCATAACTTGTCCCGTACCGAAGAGGTTGGAATCTTGCTTTGGACCCCGATTTCTTTCGGGGCATCCCTCTGTGTGACGCCCCGATGGCTATCGGGGTTATGCCTGACTGCCGTAAGGCAGGCTCGTTTTCATTAAATCTTACTAAGAGAATGTGTTTCAATATATTTTCTGCCCATCTTTGAAAAGTGGTCCAGAGAAATTAACTTATTTATTATAATAACTCCTATACCATGCCAAAAAGGAATCAATGCCTTCCTGTATGGGAGTAGCCGGCTTATATCCTACATCTTGGATCAGATCTTCCACATCTGCGTGTGAAGCAGGAACATCTCCTGGCTGCATAGGCAACAGGTTTTTTATAGCCTCTTTCTCCAATGTGTTTTCTATAGCTTTGATAAAATCCATCAAAAGCACTGGATTAGAGTTCCCTATATTATATACACGATATGGCGCGTAGGATGTACCCGGATCAGGTTCATCGCTGGAATAATTTTCATTTTTGGATGCCGGAGAATCAGCCACTCTAATCACCCCCTCCACTATATCATCTACATAGGTAAAGTCACGTTTCATTTTACCTTCATTGAAAACCTGAATAGGCTCACCATTTAATATGGCATCTGTAAATAAAAACAGGGCCATATCCGGTCTTCCCCAAGGTCCATAAACCGTAAAAAACCTTAAACCTGTAGTGGGAATATTAAAGAGGTGGCTATAAGTATGGGCCATCAGTTCATTTGACTTTTTGGAGGCCGCATAAAGAGATACAGGGTGGTCCACATTGTGATGGATAGAAAAAGGCATCTGGGTATTGGAACCATATACCGAACTGGAGGAGGCATAGACCAGATGTTTGACAGGATAATGTCTACAGGCTTCCAGAATATTCAAAAAGCCGATGATATTAGCTTGCATATACGCATCAGGATTGGTCAAAGAATACCTCACGCCTGCCTGTGCAGCAAGATTAACTACCACATCAAATCCTTCTGATTTAAAAAGCTCCATCATCTCCTCCTTATCTTCTAAATTCATTCTTACAAATGAATAGGAAGGAAATGTGGAAGATATTACTTTATTATGCCATTCAATTTTGTCCCTTTCTATACCAGTATCTTCGAGACGGGAATATTTCAGATTGACATCATAATAGTCATTAATATTATCTATTCCCACCACTTCATCTCCTCTTTCTAGAAGTTTTTTAGCTAAATGATATCCGATAAAGCCTGCTGTTCCAGTAATTAAAAATTTCATTATTTCTTTTTCATCAAAGTTAAAATATTACCCAACATAGTA
>DATHVH010000127.1:0-4728 GCA_035461405.1 Anditalea sp. | reverse complement strand
CAACTTAACGTTTTACCTTAAATATTTCAATAGCATAAGCACTCATAGCCTTAACGCCGGTTTTAATGGTAGGCTCACGCTGGGGAGCAAAGAAGGGTGAATGTAATCCGGGGATTTCTGTCCCTGTTTCTTTCGCCTTCTCAAAAACTTTTGGATCAGTAGCACCCAAGAAAAACATAGAATACGGTACCGGCTCATCCTGAATGCCATATCTGCTAAAGTCCTCTCCTATCATTTCGGCTTCTATCCCCACCAGTCGGTCTTCGGAAAATTCTCGTCTAAATACTTCCAACATTAGATCCGTGAGATCAGCATCATTGATCAAAGGTGGTGTATAGGGCTCTCTGATCCAGTAGGAAGGCATTTTGTCTTCAGACATACCGGCAGATCTGGCAATGTTTTCACTTATTTTTTTAATATTTGATATCAGTGTTTCCCTAATCTCTGGGGCGTAATATCTTAATGTAAGCTGCATGGTAACTTCATCCGGGATTATATTATGCACAGATCCGCCATGTATAGATCCCACTGATACTACCGCAGGCTCTGTAGGCGCTATTCTTCTGCTTACGATTGTCTGATATGCCATTACCATCTGGGCACTCATGACCACTGGATCTATGGTCATATGCGGTGCTGCTCCATGACCACCTTCTCCGTAGACAGTGACATTCATCATATCCACTCCTGCCATCAGCGGTCCTGCCTTGTAGCCAATAGATCCTGCAGGCAGATGTGGTGTATCATGTAGGGCTATGGCGTAATCAGGTGCAGGGAATCTGGTAAATAGACCATCCTGTAGCATATTATAAGCACCCAAGCCATTTTCTTCTGCTGGCTGTCCTATCATCATTAGTGTGCCCTGCCACTGGTCTTTGAACTGGGAAAGCATTTTGGCAGTCCCGATAAAAATACTCATATGCACATCATGGCCACAGGCCTGCATGATGTAGGTTTCTTTACCGTCATTCGTTACACCTTTTTTGGTACTGGCATAGTCCAATCCGGTTTTTTCCTCCAGTGGAAGAGCATCCATATCTGTTCTGATCATAAGCACCGGCCCATCCCCGTTTTTCAGCATGCCAACAATGCCATATCCCCCTATGTTTTCAGTTACCTCAAACCCAAGATCTCGCAGCTCTTTGGCTAAGCGGGCAGAGGTCTCTTTTTCTTGAAGGGAAAGTTCAGGATTCTGGTGAAGGTGCTTATATAGGCTTTCCAAGCTAGGATATATTTGGTCTATATATTGATCTTGGGTTTGGCCCGCTGCAAAACTAATTAAAGAAATATATAATACAATTGAATAAAGGCAGTGGCGATATGACATAAGATTTCTAATTAGATTCTTTAAATATTTTTCACTTTGAACAAAGTAATCATTAAGCGTTTAGAAGAAAAGATTTTTAATAAATACCTCCTCCTTATTAGGCAGTAAATTTAAATCTTTGAAACCCTTATTTGTTTAAGCAGTAATTTCACTATTGAATTTGTCGAAAACAAATTCACTTTTAACTTGATGGCAATATATTGTCGTTTTTGATATGGATAATTAAATCTTTGTTTTCATCCACTTTCATAGGGGTAAAATATTCTGTAAATTTATTTGATTTATTTTGCTCCTGAGTCATATCTCCAGCTTATTTATAAAGAAACTGCTATGAAAGACCATTTTGACAATGTTTTCGAAAAAGCACAGGAGGCATTTTTATTTTACAAAAAAGTTTCAGGCAATGAAAAAGCTGCATTTTTAAGAAACATAGCTGTAAAGCTGGAAGACGTTAAAATGGAACTTATACAAGTGGCGTCAAGCGAATCAAATCTCCCTGAAGGTAGAATTTCTGGAGAATTTGCACGTACTGTGGGGCAGATCCAGTTGTTTGCTAAACTCGTAGAAGAAGGAAGTTGGGTAGAAGCGACAATTGATCATGCCGATCCTGAAAGAGCTCCCGCTCCTAAACCTGATCTCAGAAGGTTTTTAACTCCTTTGGGTCCAGTGGTAGTATTTGGAGCGAGTAATTTTCCACTGGCTTTTTCTACCATTGGCGGAGATACTGTATCTGCATTGGCTGCTGGATGCCCAGTCATTTATAAAGCTCATCCCGCCCATCCAGACACTTCTAAAATGGTCGCCCAAGCTATTCATAAAGCGATCATAGATGCAGCTTTACCATCTGGAATATTTACGCATGTAGAAGGTGGAATTTCGGAAGGGCAAGAATTGGTTAAACATCCCCAAACAAAAGCAGTTGCATTTACTGGTTCACATGTAGGTGGGAAGGCCCTATTTGATTTTGCCACTCAACGGGAAGAACCTATTCCTGTTTTTGCCGAGATGGGATCAGTGAATCCTATATTCACATTTCCTAAAAAACTCGAAAAAGATGTGGAAGGTTACGCTAAAGCATTTGTTGCGTCTCTGACATTGGGAGTAGGACAGTTCTGCACCAACCCTGGGCTAATATTTATTCCCAAAGACTTAGAAATTAGATTCGCAGAAGCTGTAAAATCCGAATTGGATGATATTGCAGCGGCACCTATGCTGCATGAGGGTATTGCTGAAAGCTATTATTCTGCCTTACAATATTTTCAGGGGAGAAATGAACTCGAATGGGTAAAGGTAGCGGCGGCAAAAGATCTGATAAAAGGTCATCCCGCTCTGGCTAAGATAAAATCTAAAGATTGGTTGGATGACAACAAATTCCAGCAGGAGGTTTTTGGTTCGTTTGCCCTGATGGTAGTATATAAAAATGAAGAGGAGTTATCTGATATTGCGAAGAAGCTACATGGGCAATTAACGATTACCATATGGGCAGAGGAGGATGAATTGCAAAACAAACTTTATCTGATAAATCTTTTGGAAGAAAAGTGCGGGAGGATACTATACAAGGGTGTTCCCACCGGTGTGGAAGTAGGGTATGCAATGCATCATGGCGGACCCTACCCGTCTACCACAGATAGCAGAAGTACTTCCGTTGGTGTCTATGCTATCAAACGTTTCACGAGGCCTATAGCCTTTCAGGATATGCCAGAAAGCTTGCTTCCAGATGCTTTGATGGAGTCAAACCCTTTGGAAATATGGAGAATGGTGGATGGTGAATTTAAAAAATAGTAATTAAAAGGAATGGTTTTCCCCCATCAATTTCTATTTATAATTAAATAGTTGTTTTTTAGTATACGCTTTCTTACCCCAAGAAAGTGTAGAGTATACAATTGTTAAATCTAGGAAGGTTGGTCTACTTATATCTTAAAACAACCAGTTACACAAATGATTTTTTTCATCAATTTTAATAATTATATATTGCTATTTTAAGAAATTTCATATTTTCTTTAGGTTAATAGCTTCCGATAATACATTGTGAATGTATTATAATGGATTTTTTTATATTTCAAATTTGACATTCAACCCAATAAAGTTTAGGTTTAATAATAAATTGTATAAATTACACGTAATATTCTTTATTAGCATTTATTAAATTCTAAATGGTTTAGTCGAAACCTTAGAATAACCTAAATTCCGGATCCCTAAAAACCTTTAAACCTAAATTTATCATGAAAACTAGCCTACTTTTTATATTTATTTTTTGCACGATTAGCTATACAGCATTTGGACAAACTAATGGAATTAAAGAAGATTTTAAACCTTCCAGTCTCAACCAGCCGGGAAAAGAATATCCAAAAGTGAACTCTCAAGGTTATGCTCGATTTCGTGTAGAAGCACCTGAAGCCAAAAATGTAAAAGTTAGTCTTGGTTTGGGAGGAAAAGGAGGTACCACACTTTCTAAAAGGGAAGATGGAACGTGGATGGGAACCACAGATGGACCTTTAGATGAAGGTTTTCACTACTATCATCTTACTGTGGACGGAGGGACATTTAATGACCCCGGAGCTCAAAATTTTTATGGGTCTAATCGTTGGGAAAGCGGGATTGAAATTCCAGCACATGATAAGGATTTTTATGCTTTAAAAGATGTTCCTCACGGACACGTACATCAGGTCTTGTTTCCATCTAAAGTGACCGACTCGTCACGCAGAGCATTTGTCTATACCCCACCCGGATACAGCCAGGATGTGGAAACGCACTATCCCGTTTTGTATTTACAGCATGGTTGGGGTGAAGATGAGACCGCTTGGCCTAATCAGGGTCGTGCTAATCTCATTATGGATAATCTGATAGCCGATGGAAAAATTAATCCATTTATTATAGTAATGACTTATGGAATGACCAATGATACCAAGTTTGGAGGTCTAAAAGATTTCGACATTACACCTTTTCAAACAGTTTTAATTAACGAACTCATACCTTATATAGACAATAATTTTCGTACGAAGGCAAATCAAGAAAACAGAGCTATGGCTGGACTATCTATGGGAGGTATGGAAACTAAACTGATTACAGTAAACAACCCCGATATATTTTCCTACTATGCACTTTTTAGTGGAGGAATTTATGAGCCAGCAGATGTTCAAGATCATGACAACCTCAATTTAATTTTTATTAGCTGTGGTAGTTCTGAAAATCCGGAACGAGTTAGCAAAGCAGTCCAGGAGCTTCAACAAGCTAATCTAAATGCTGTTTCATATATATCCGATAACACAGCTCACGAATTTTTAACATGGCGTAGAAGCCTATATCAGTTGGCACCCTTACTTTTCCGATAATCTTGTCAGTTAAGTTTAAATGGAAAAGTAACATTTGGAATTATTATATCCTTAACTAATTCTTTGATT
>DATHVH010000126.1:0-25418 GCA_035461405.1 Anditalea sp. | reverse complement strand
TTCAAACCAAAAAACGAATCATTATGATGGGCAAAACAGAATCCAATTTGAGAGAAAAATGCAGATTTTTAATGGCTATACCCTTGCTAGCATTGCTGGTGATCGTATTCTCCTGTGAGGGGAATGAGGACCATGAGCTGATTATAGATGCAGATGAAAGCGGCGAAACCGTATTGAGATCCTCTTCAGGGGAAGTCTTTGATGTAGTCGAAAACCCACCTGTGCCAGCGGGAGGATTTGAGGGATGGAACAATTACCTTAAAGAGAACTTAACCTACCCTGCACAGGCTAAAAAAGATGGAATAGAAGGTACTGTATATGTAGCATTTGTCGTGGAAGTGGATGGATCTATACAGGGGGTAGAAATTCTGAGAGGAATCGGCGGAGGCTGTGATGAAGAAGCACTTAGAGTCATCAGAAATGCACCGGACTGGGAGCCAGGCACCCAAAAAGGTCAAAAAGTAAATGTGAAAATGAGAGTACCTATAAAGTTCAAATTGCCTGAAACTACTTAAGTTAGCCACTAGGGTCATCAAATAAGTACTCTTCTTTTTCAAATAAAGAACCGACCCCCAAGAGGAGCCGGTTCTTTGATTTGTTAACCCTTATAAAGAAATTATCTATTTTATACGCTTCCGTGCTGCTGCATCAGAGTAGTGAATCTCCAGATGTACCTTTTTAAATTAATTTATTTTCGAGCCATAGACATGATGCAAGGCCACAATCTGACGCGTGAAGAACGAAACGGGAGACCTCACATAACAGAGTATTTTGTATCCTATCTTCCGTCCTTTTTCCATACCTATCACTTCACTTTTTGTAAAACTATTTCCTGCTTTCGATCAGATACTACCTGATAGACCAAAATGCCTATCATCACTGCAAACATCGATAAAAGGACCCAGCCATTTATAATCCCAAACCAGCTTCTTCCTTCGGTAATCATTAATAACCCAGACAACATCCTGCCTATCAGCGTAAGCTGAAATAAACTCCAGAGGGGCCATAAAACAGGATGGAAGACCGTCTGTGATCTTTTAAATACTGTCGGTAAAATAATCGGAGCATGGGCCCAGATCATGGAAAAGGCAAACCCTAAGAAAAAAGTATGAAGGAATAGATCGTAAAAATAGGGATGACTGTCCAAAAGGCACAGGACCATACCAAACATCACCAACCATACATAACCAATAATCAGCCCCAGCCCGATGTAGCGGTGATATCCCCCCTTACGCACAGCTATCCGTGCCATATCAAACCGTAATAACCATAATCCCATCGTGATAGCACTCATACCCAAAATCCAGTTTCCTCCCTCATGAAAAGGAACTACCAATCCCACAAAGAAAACAGTCATTAACGTATGCAGGAGGGCTTTGCTCCACCGTGGGTTGGGTAAAAATTTTCCAAATTCGAGGCGCTCTCCCACTATGGTCAAAAGCACAAAACCTATCCACCAAGTCGTGGCTACCGGAACGAAACCTGTTTTAATTACTAGGATATTTCCTATAAGCCAGCAGATAGATCCTATGCACATCACTATTAGTTCAGGAAGCTTATGTTTCATAGTCTGGATATACATCACTAAAAACAACCCTACACTTTCTAAAGTGAGAAAATACATGCCCACCTCTTCTCGACCAGCTATAAAGAATACTGTAGCCACCAATCCCAGAAAAGGAGCAATGAGCCAACCTTTATTCTTCATCACCATGCAGCGCTCCAGACAGATCAGGGTGCCCATAAAACCACCTACCATCAGCAAACCATGGCTCATAGCTGCCGAAGCTATAGGCATAGCTACATAACCCAATCGTATCCATCCCCCCACTGTCCCTATCAGTAAACCCAACAGGATTAGCGGCATAAGATATTGCGGTTTTATCGAATCAATAATCTTCTGACGAGACATTTTTTTGTATTATTAAAGGTCTTTTCTTTTGAATATATACATGGACCATGACACTGGGATCAGCGCCCAAAGCATCAAGACTACAGTGGAATAAATGAAACCTATATTTGATCCAAAGAAGTCTTTGTAAAATGCTCCGGTATAACCCATGAGGGCAGAACTATCCAATTGGAGCAACATAAGTATCCTCGCCATGTCTACAGGATTAAAAGAAATCATAGCAAGTGTAGCCTTTTCGATAGGGTAATCGCTGAATTGATAAATGGCCCAAAGCAGGAAAGCATCATATATCAAAGCAAAGTAAAACCAGAACAATAGTCCCACCCCGATGGCTTTGGCTTTGTCCCTGGTAAATACCGCTGCCAAAAAGGCAATGGATACAAATACGAAGGTCAACATCAGTCCGGAATACAGCAGCATAAGTGCAGCACTATTAACCCCATAAATGAATATGGGTAAACCGACTCCTATAATTAAAGCTAGGCTTAATGCCATTATAACTGCCAGATATTGACTGATAAAGATTTTCTTTCTATTCACCGGTTGGGCCAGCATCATTTCTATAAATTCATATGAATTGTAAAAATGAATGGTAGTAAATATGACCCCTACTAAGGGAACAATGAGAAGCATGATATTCAGTAGACTCAGTACTACTTTCGTATTATCCGAATCCAGCATGTACATTGAGAATGTAGCCAATAGAAGGAAACCCAGATACAATAATATGAAGCGGGTGCGCAGCATATCATAAAGGATATATTTTATAATGCGTGTCATGACTGTATAAGTTGATTGACAAAATTATTTTGTGTGATCAGGCAGCTGATGGCTTTGCCCAGCCTTATTTCTCCCGTTTCTTTTTTGAGCTGCTTGATGGTATCATGATAGAGCAGGTCCCCCTCAAAAAGATATACCAGATCGGTGGCCAGATCATCAAGGTCACTCATGATATGAGAGGTGATGATGATCAGTTTGCCGGATTCTTTTTCCTGTTTGATTTTGTCTTTAAGGATTTCCACAGACACTGGATCCAGTCCAGCTGTAGGTTCATCCAATATCAGCACAGGGGGATTGAAAAGAAAAGCTAAGGCCGCGCTTACCTTTTGGCGCATACCTCCAGAAAGTGTATGCATCCGTTTATCGTAGAACTTTTCCAGTCCAAAACTTATAATCAGTTCTTCGTCCATTACACCTTTATGGTTACGAATATTTTTAATCATACCCATCACCTGTCCTACGGTCATATTCTCGGGATATCGGCCAATCTGGGGCATATAGCCTATTTTTTCACGGTACTTCCATTCCTGTAGGATACTCTCCCCTCCCACTAGCACATCACCTGATGTTGGGATCACCAGACCAAGGATGACCTTGATCAGCGTGGTTTTTCCCGATCCGTTTGGACCTATGAGCGCATAGGATTTGCCTAGTTCCAACCTAAGATTCAAGTCTTTTAAGGCTTGGAATTTTCCGAATTTCTTATTTATTTTTTCTATCGAGATCATAAGGCTTCATGGTTGGGTAATTGTCTTTGAGATTTTCAGGTGTGATGGCAGGGATTACCTTTTCGGCTTTGTCCAGCATCTGGACCAGAAAGCTCCTCCATATCAGCATGGTGGCAGGTACCCGCTCCACGATGACAGAAAACATATTGACCGGGTGAAAAGGGATATCCCCTATCCCGTCCTTATTAAGGTCATATCCCTGATATTTATCCCAGTAGTTTCCATCTATGGTATTGAGAACCAACTTTCCATTGGTCGACATATCAAATGTATTGGCGATAAAATTATTTTTCTGAAACACATTGTCATCGCAGCTGGCCATAAGCTTGATGGCCCAGCCGTTTTCTCTGAAGATATTATTTTGAAACTGCGTGCGGCTGGTCCCTTCCATATAGATTCCAATGGTGTTTTTCTTGAACTTATTTCCGGATATCTCACAGTCCCGCATATCCTTCAGCAATAGACCATATGAAGATGTACCCCAGTTGTCTTCGAAGTTATTGCGGTGCATCTTCATGGAGTGGGAGTACATCACTGCCACCCCTGCCCCGTTATTTCTAAAGGTATTTTCTATATACTCGTTTTCATGGGAAAACATGAAATGAAGGCCATATCGCATGTTACCATCACTTAAGTTTTGCCTGATGGTAGAGTTAGTGACAAACTCAAAGTAAATCCCATCACGGTGACCAGTTATTTCATTATCAATTATCCTGGCGTTCTTGCACTTCCATAGGTGGATACCATTGCCCAACTGATATTCGTGGGCAGCAGATGCTTTTAACCTATTGCCTTGGATCAATGCCCCATTGGTGTTGGACAGGTGTATGGCAAAAAAAGTATCATCAAATTTATTATCCACTATCTTTACCTGATGAGCGTCCAGACATTTGATGCCTGCTAGGTCTTCCACGCTCGACATTCCCGAATTTTTAAGGTGCAGTCCCTTTAATGTAATGTTTTTAGCTGCTAATGTAAATATCTCTCCTTCACCACCGGCATCAATAACAGGGTATTCTTTACCTATGATAATCAAAGACTTTTGGATGATAATATTGTTTTCATAGTAGATGCCTGGGTTGATGATGATGGTATCACCTGCATTGGCTTTCTCCACTGCCAGCTTTATGGATTTATATTGTCCATTTGGCCCAACAGATATTTGCTGGGCATGACCGGAAGCCATGCCAAAGCAAATTAGAAATATTATATATAGGTTTATCTTCATCTCCATCTAGTCTATTATATCTACACCTCATTGAATTTCCTGACTGATTAATCCATGGATGCTTTCATCTGAAAGTAATTTAAAGCTTCACCTCCATTCCATCTTTTAATCATTTTCTCTGCTGCATCTTCAGAATTAAAAGCAGCTATCT
Organism: Anditalea sp.; assembly: GCA_035461405.1. Taxonomy (GTDB): domain Bacteria; phylum Bacteroidota; class Bacteroidia; order Cytophagales; family Cyclobacteriaceae; genus Anditalea. Next base: position 20,619 of record DATHVH010000126.1, on the reverse strand, counting down.
GGCTTCCCATTGGGCTTTTAATTTCATCCGACTTGACATAATATGCCCGGTCAGCATTGATGAGTGTCTGAGGTTCGCTAAAATCGATTACGAGGTTATATTTTAAATTTTCTTCCGCAATATCATTTTCATCGATATAATTAATCTTACAATTCACATCATCGAACTTATATATTCTGCCTTTTTCAGTTATGATCTCTCCCCCAAACTTGGGATCCATGATCACCATCTTACAGTGGTCGCAGGCATCTTTGCCAAAGTCTATCGGCTCTGGCTCTACCTGACAGGCTAAAAGCAACAAAAAGGGGATAAAGTAAAGGAAGGGAGTTTTCATAACTGTTTTGTTTATTTTATAACTAGCGTATTTCTTTTGGCTTTTTTATTATGGATCCTTTTCCTTACTTCAATTACCGCGGCAGCTATAGCCAGTGCTCCAGCTCCTACCGCAAGCCATCCTCCTATATCGGGGGCAGAAAATGCCAGAAAATTCAGTAGCTCCTTAGACCCGATCAAGGGGGGCTGATAACTCATACCCGGCACCTTAATGGCCGCAGTGGGGTCGAGATTATGACCATAATCATAGCTCCAGAGGTAAAAATCAAGCATCCCTGCTATTCCCGCCAGTACCAATACCGTAAGATAAGTCCATACTCCAAACTGCTTACCTATAAGGGCTAGAATGATCCCAAGGGCTATTATACCACCTAGTATGTAGGGCATGATTTCAAACTCCGGAAACATCTCCACATGGATTTCTTTCATCCCGATATAGTGGTTAAGACCATTAATGATAGCAATATCTCCAGTAATATTATTTATCCATATCTGCATACTCAGCCATTCTGGATACTGCGGAGCCCACATTTGTATCTGCCAGATAGGGACAAAAAACAGTGCTACCATGATCAGTGAAGATAGTATGATTAAGATCCTGGAAATAGGCTGCATGGAGTTCATGAGATTTATTTTTTAGAGGCTACAGGCGGCTGACCGCCCGTAGCCATTTGGGTTTATTCTCCTAAGGAGGATTTCAAAGCAACAGTACTATTGGCCGGCGATACACGTAAGTATCCTGACATTTCCTGGTGCAGCGCAGAGCAGAAGTCGGTACAGTAGAAGGGAAAGATGCCCGGTCTATCCGGAGTCCATTTCAGTGTCTGAGTGGCCCCAGGCATGATCAAAAGCTCTGCTGTATTGGCACCTTTGATGGCAAATCCATGGGGAACATCCCAGTCCTGTTCTAGGTTGGTGACATGGAAATACACGTCATCGCCCACTTTCACTCCCTCAATATTATCCGGTGCAAAGTGAGATCTGATAGAGGTCATATATACGTGAACCTCATTTCCCTCTCTCTCTACTCTGGCATTTCCTGCCCCTTTGGTTACATATGGGTGATTGTTATCTTCTATTCTATATATTTTGACCTGTTTATCCTTAATAAGGGAAGCAGGGAAAGCTTCAGCATAGTGTGGCTCTCCTATGGTAGGAAAATCCAACAGCAACTGCATCTTATCTCCAGATATGTCAAACAACTGAGCCGAGTGGGCTAATTCTGGGCCCGTGGGCAGGTATCTGTCTTTGGTGATTTTGTTATAGGCTACCAGATATTTACCATGTGGCTTGGAAGTGGGTCCTCCAGGGATAGACAAGTGTCCCACTGAATAAAATGTAGACTGTCTATCTAGAACTTCTAATGTTTCAATGCTCCATTTTACTATTTCAGAAGATACGAACATGGAAGTATAGGCATTTCCTCTTCCATCAAACTCAGTATGTAAGGGGCCTAAGCCTGGCTTATTTACAATACCGTGAAGTGCAGATTCATATCTGATAATAGGATGTCCATCATACTCACCTTCATAGTCTTTATTTTCGATAGCTTCCATGATTTTGGTAAAGGAAAATACCGGTATTAAAGCTGCCAATTTACCGCTACCCACTATGTATTCACCTGTAGGGTCCACATCTGTACCGTGAGGTGATTTTGGACAAGGGATGAAGTAGATAATATCTTTAAGGATTTTAGGATCTAACTGTAATACTTCTTCCATAATAGTGGAGGAAGCCATATGGGTGCTGTGGTCAAGTTTATTGTGTGCATATTTGGCTTTTACCATAGTACCTTCACCCGCATTAATGTATTCCTCTGCCTTCTTCCAGTTCACTGCCATGATAAAATCTTTATCTCTCTGCGAAGCATTTACCTCCAGTAAGGTATGGGCCTGTTCTGTATTGTAAGTAGAGAAGAAAAACCATCCATGTGATTTGCCCTTACCTGCTCTGGATAGGTCAAAATTCACACCTGGTGTAACCAGTTGGAATGCAATGCTCATGTCTCCCTCGTCTCCAACTTTAATAAAACTCACCGTACCTTTGAAGTTTTTCTTATAGGTATCAATAGGTACATCATTTTCCTGATCTGTCCCTATAGGTACAGAAAAACGGGTAGCTGCTATCACATATTCTGTATTTTCTGTGATGAATGGAGACGAATGGTTTCCTGCACTGTTGGGTATCTCTATGATTTCTTCTGTTTCGAAAGTAGTGAGATTCAATCTTGCGATCCTTGGTGTGTTATTGCCATTCGCAAAAGCCCACCTGGCATCATGCTCGCCATTGGTAGTAGATATGGCTATATGGTGCAAGTCATCCCATGGAACATAGCCATGAGAAGTGTTCAGCATAGCCTTGGATTCTTCGCTATACCCATAGCCATTTTCTGGATGGGCGGAGAAAACAGGGACTATCCTCAAAACACGACCGGAAGGAAGGCCTACTACACTTATCTGACCATTGAAACCACCGGAGACTATATTGTAAAATTCGTCATGCTCTCCCGGTGCTACATAGACTCTTGAAGCTGCATCTCCTACACTCTGGGATCCAGTGGTCTGTGGCCGGCAACCTGTGGCTATGCCCATGGCAACTATAGCTGCCGACATTGCCGTTATACGAAATACTTTCTTTATTTTCATAGTACTCTTATTGAATTGAGTTATATTTTCTTAGTTGACAGCCGCATCCATATTACCGGTGCGTTCTTGATCATTTTTTCGCATAAATTCCAATAGCTGTCTTGCATCACCTACTGACACATTTTGGTTTGGCATTCTCATGAGACATTCTTCCAGCATGGCCTGTGCTTCAGGGTCTTTATCCAGCATGACATCCACATTGGTGATCATATTCATGATCCATTCTGGCTTCCTTCTGTTGGTGACATTTTCAAAACCAGGGCCTACTACTCTTTGGTCTGTCAGCTTATGGCACGAAGAACATTTCATATCATAAATTGACTTGCCTACTTCTACCATATTTTCGTCGATTTCAGCAGTCAATTCGACGTGCGTAATTTCACCTACCCCTTTACCTTCTTTTATAGATTGGGGTACATCATCGCCAGTTGTAGACTGTGTTGTGGAAGAAGTATTTGTGTTGTTACCGGTTTCGCCCCCTCCACATGATATGAGGAAAAGTATGGCTACCAGCATTGCAGAGGATCTTAAAGTATTCATAGATTTGTACTTTTGATTATGTAAAATTGATTTAAATTCTCTTTGAAAAAGATGACATTCGTCATGCTTTTATATGATTGTTAACTTGTGAATATTCAGATATATATGGTTTAATTGCCATTATTATTAAGCCTAGAGGTAACAGCACAGAGAAGCCCAGCAATATTTCATGATAGAATGGCAAAGTCCCCCACCTCGCCCAGAAAAAAAGGCCCTGGGTAAAGAGAATGGCCTCGGTCATAATGTAGCCTGTGCTGAATATATAAATACCGGAAATATTGATTACAGCTACCTCCTTCACATATAGGAAGAGTAAGATAAAACCAGTAATAAATCCTAGCATCGTCAGATGGATATATCCAACCATAAACTGTCTGATAGTGGTGGATATTTCAGTTACCTCTGGCACCACCAAGGCTGCTTGTATGACTACTTTTATAATCAGTGAAACTAATCCAAATCCTACCAGCCATTTGATGGTACCAGATTTATGAGCCAATTTTTTTAGGATTTTTTCCTTTAGCGGAAATAGTAAAAACCCAAATGCCAGCACCTGTAGCATCACCCCTACTGCATTTATGACATACATATAATGATCTAAATATGCCCAGTGCAATACCTGGAAAAAAGTGAGGGTTAAACTGAAAATATAAACGGTAAAGAAAATGTTGAAATAACGCTGATTGATGGAAAGCCCCCATTGGTTAAGCTGGTATACAAGTAAAGCCAATACAGCTAACGCAAACCAACCATTAAACTGAAAATGAAGATAAAATTGAACCACTACCATATATAGAGGGTCATTGCGCAACTGTAGCGCCATCACTGGTCCCATAGCCCATATACCAATGGTAGAAATAATTAAAAACAGGAGACTGGCTCGGACTATATAGAGCACCTGTCTATTTTTAATATTAAGATCTTTCCATATCCGCCAAACAAATAGATAACTGGCCAATATATGGAGTGTGGAAAAGGTGATGGATACAGCTCCATATCCCTGAATGGGGAAACTGGCCATCATTCCTATCACAGTAAACTGGGTAAACCAAAATAAGCGGTTATAAAAAGGATTCGACCTTTTAGTGGGGGGTACAAAGGCGTCTATCAATAGTGCAAATAGAATCAAATATACCCATCCTAGCATGGCCACATGGGAATGTCCATGAAGCATGTTTCTATAATCCATCCAAGGGACTTCCGCCACAAATACATAGCGTAATAATACCCCCATAATGGAAGCTATTACAAAATTCAGAAGCGATATAAGCACCCAAGAACTACGCATTGATTTACATTTTTATTATTTAAATCCAGCACCACCAAAAACTTATCGGTGGTGACTGGACCCAATCATCATTAAACAACTATACACCTATAACTACATCTGAACTTTCAGCTTTTACCGCATTAGGGAAAAGTATATTGTTTTCCAGATGGATATGCTTATGCAGGTCTTTTTCAAATTCATCCAATAAAGCAAATGTCACCTTATAAGTATTACATGCATCTGCCGGAGGATTGTAACCATTTGTTAAAGCAGCAATTTTTTCAAACCTGTCCCCTTCAGCTTCGTGCTCTGTCATCATCATTTGTATTGGGTTTTTGACAGTACTAAAATGAGGTACATCCATACTTTTACCTTCCTGACGGTACTTCACCATTTTCCGGACATATGGGAATAGAATTAGTTCTTCTTTTTTCATATGTGCTGTGAGATCTCCGGCTGATTCGCTGAATAATCTATATATATCAAACAGTTCTGGATGAGCATCTCCATGTACTTTACATAGTTTGTTCAAGTATTGTAAAAGTACTGGAATCCTCTCCTCCACATATCTATGGTGCTTTTTCTCTATATAGTCTGCCAAAAGATCCATTGGCCAGGATTTGAAGTCTATGTCCCCATCTGATTTCTGATTTAGAACCACTGAAAGTGCTTCTCTAACCTCTGCAGGGTTAATATTTTTCCCCTCACATGCTTCCTCGATTGTTCTATTGCCTTTGCAGCAAAAATCGATTTTAAAAGATCCGAACACCGTAGCTGCTCTGTAATCCTGCGCTACATATTCCCCGATAGTCTGATTCAAATTTTCCATAACATTATTTAGATTTTAATACCTTTTTATCCTTTATATACGTAATTTTTTTTACTTGCTTTTAGAAATGTATTTCCACTGATCAAGCCGTTTGCTAACTGTAATAGATTGGCTTTTTTTGCCATTGCATTCAGATCAGCTCTGACCAGTTTGAAATGTTCATGTATTGGGCAAGGGTGGTCTTCCGAACATTCTGCCAATCCAAGGCCACATCCACTATATATCTGATCACCATCCAGTGCCACTACTATTTCATGTAAGTTAATAGCCTCTAGGGCTTCCACCGGAATTTCAAATCCTCCGTTTGGACCTTTGCGAGATAGTAATATCCCTTCATTGGTCAGTGATTGGAGAATTTTGGCGGTAAATGCCACAGGAGATCCGATTTTTTCAGAGATAAACTTAAGGCTGACCCTATTCCCTTTTAATGACTCGCCAGCTATCAAAATGGTAGCCCTTATCCCGTATTCACATCTTTTTGAAAACATCTTAGTCTCTCCCTTTATCTGATATTCAAATATACGAATAATATTTTATTTCGGACAATAAAGTCTTTTATTATTTGAAATATTTTTCAACTTTTTTTATCAAATTAAATCTTCCCATTCTGCATAGCTAGACTCAGTTTCATACAGCTTCAGTCTACTCAAGATGAGTTCGTTAGGAAGATTTGAGGATAGCTTATCAGCTATCCACAAAACCATCCTCTCGGCGGTAGGTTCTGTTTTCATCCAACAGATTTTATCCGTCAACCCCGAAAAATCTTTCCGGTTAGCCCCATTATCCTTTAATAATAAAGCATGATCCCATGTTTCTATTACTAACGAATTCACCAATGATTTTAAAAACTTAAAGTCCAGTAACATGTCTCCCCTTCCTATCTCATTTCCACTGATAGACACCTCCAGTTTATAGCTATGCCCGTGGAGTTGCTGACAAGCACCGTCATAATCAGAGATACGGTGAGCTGATTCGAAATGGAATATCTTAGTGATAGAAAGCATAGCAGTATAGTATTTATGTATGTTGTGAAACTTGATGGCAATTATAAATCCTCGTCAAATTCATCAGAGTTTGATAGAATTAAATTTTCGGACAAAATTATCTTTTATTTAAGAATCTACCAACATTGAGAAGTTTTTATTTAAGACAAAAAGGTATGATATTTATCATTTGCATACATGACAAATGCCCAGTTCTCCATTTCCCTGATTTTTCTACCTTGGAACAATCTATTTAAAAACCTAACCGATCATTATGGACCAATATGTAATCAAAAGGAATGGCACCTATGAAACTTTTCATGCCTATAAAATCAAAGATGCTCTGGAGAGGGGGTTTGAAAGTGTAAATCAAATGTTTGATACGAATCTTTATCAGGATTTGATCGGCAGTCTTGGCAACCGCACCATATGGTCTGTCGAAGAGATCCAAGACTTTATAGAAAAGACGCTTTACGCCCACCAGTACTTTGATGTGATGAGATCATTTATGCTCTACAGGCATACCCGCAAACTGCAGAGGGAACATATAGCTGGACTTACCGAGGATACCACTTATATCAATAGCACGCAGACTATCGAAGAATACATCGGACAGACTGACTGGCGTATAAACGCCAATGCCAACACCTCCTACTCCAATGCAGGATTGGTAAACAATGTAGCGGGAAAAGTTATCGCCAATTATTGGCTGGATAAAATATACAGCAAAGAAGAAGGAAATGCCCATCGCAACGGTGACATACACATCCACGATCTTGATTGTTTAACAGGTTACTGTGCGGGATGGAGTCTTAGGGCTCTTTTGAATGAAGGTTTTAACGGAGTACGGGGCCGAGTGGAAAGCCGGCCTCCCTCCCATTTCAGGGAAGCCTTGGGCCAGATGGCAAACTTTCTCGGCATTCTCCAGAGCGAATGGGCCGGTGCCCAGGCATTCAGCTCATTTGACACTTACTTGGCTCCCTATGTTTTTAAAGATAACCTCTCCTACGAAGATATTCTAAAAGCCATCAGGAGCTTTGTCTACAACCTTAATGTGCCGGCCCGGTGGGGACAGTCGCCCTTTACCAATATCACCATAGACTGGACGGTTCCGGAAGATCTGAAGGAACAGATCCCTACCAAATTGGACCTGCACTTATTTAAAGATTTGAATCGCCCGGATTTGTTGGGATTGGCAAAGTCACGGGGAGTCAACCAATTGGAAGAGCTTTCTTATAAGCATTTTAAGCCAGAGATGGACCTCATCAACAAAGCCTATTATACTGTAATGACTGAAGGAGATGCAAATGGCCAACCTTTTACCTTCCCCATTCCTACGGTCAACATCACAGAAGATTTTGACTGGTATGGTGAGAATACAGATATCTTATTTGAAAATACGGCCAAAATAGGTTCATCCTATTTCCAAAACTTCATCGGCAGCCAATATCAGACAGATGCGGACGGGAACCGCATAGAAAACCCTGAAGCATATAAACCAAATGCGGTAAGAAGTATGTGCTGCAGGCTGCAGCTTGATCTAAGAGAACTCTTAAAAAGAGGCAATGGTCTCTTTGGCAGTGCGGAAATGACGGGAAGCATAGGGGTAGTCACTATAAACATGGCCCGGCTCGGTTACCTATATCCGGGTAATAGAGATGGGTTTTTTGAGAGGCTTAACCAGCTGATGGAATTTGCCAAATCAACTTTGGAGAAAAAAAGGAAATTTATACAGGAAATGTTTGACAGGGGATTATATCCCTATACCAAGAGATACCTCACCCATTTCAGAAATCACTTCTCTACCATAGGGGTGAACGGAATGAACGAGATGATCAAAAACTTCACCTTGGGCAAAGAAGATATCACCACTTCCTATGGGATTAATCTTGCTACCATAATCCTCGAGCATATAAGGGCTACCATGAAAATATACCAGGAGGAAACGGGAAATTTATACAACTTAGAGGCTACACCGGCAGAAGGGACTACCTATAGATTTGCCAAAGAGGATCTTAAGAGATTTCCCGACATCATCCAGGCCGGTCAGGGTGAAAACATCTATTATACGAACAGCTCCCAGATCCCGGTAGACCATACCGAAGATCCATTTGAAGCCTTACTACTGCAGGATGATCTGCAGTGCAAATATACAGGAGGCACAGTCCTGCACCTGTACATGAGTGAAAAGATCAGCAGCCCGGATGCCTGCCGAAATTTTATCAGGAAAGTATTGTCCAATTTCAGACTTCCCTACATTACTGTGACTCCGGTCTTCAGTATATGCCCAGTTCATGGCTATCTGAACGGTGAACATGAGTACTGTCCCAAATGTGATGACCTATTGATTACAGAAATAAACCAAAACCAAAACCAAAAAGAACTGATATGAAAAACCAAGAAAGTTTAGAAGCAATAAAAGAGAGAAGAACAAAATGCCTGGTCTATACCCGGGTCATGGGATATCACCGACCTGTGGAAAGTTTTAATATAGGAAAGAAAGGAGAACATAGACAAAGATTACATTTTGAAGAGGAGTCTAAGAGCTGAATTAAATTGCGTTTACTATTACCTTATAAAAAGCCTGTCATGTAAATGCACAGGCTTTTTTTCCTTCGGTCCTGCCTTTGTCGGCAGACAGGCTCCCGTCTTCGGTCTTCTGTCCACAACTATAGCAATACGACTACAAGTAATATTACCAATGCCCTTACATGACATTTATCATATTTCCATCTGACCTATCCTTTATTTTAAATTGGGGTTATAACTTATTTTTGTTTTAAGATTTTTATTAAAAGGGACAAACAAAGTCCTTTTCATAGATATTAACTTAAACCCAAAAGTCGTGAATTCAAACCCCGAAAACATTCTCCATAAAGATCGAATAGCCCGGCCGATATTCAATATCACCCCTTTTACACTTTTGGATTATCCGGGCAAGATCGCCTGCATTCTGTGGTTTGCAGGGTGCAATATGCGTTGTGTATATTGTTACAATCCTGAAATCGTACGCGGCAAGGGAAAGTTATTTCTGGACCAGGCGATGGATTTTATAGAATCCAGAAAGCACCTTATTGACGGGGTGGTACTGAGCGGTGGTGAGTGTACCCTTCACAGGGACATTATCCCCCTTACCAAAATCATCAAGGATAAAGGTTTAGATGTAAAGATAGATACCAATGGGGCACTCCCAGAACGCATCGAAGAAATGATCGATAAAGACCTCGTGGATTATGTGGCGCTTGACTTTAAAAGTCTACCTAAAAATTTCGAAGCCATTACAGGATCCCATTTATTTGATGCCTTTGAAAAAACCCTCGATATTCTGATCAATTCATATATAGACTATGAAGTACGGACCACTATTCATTCTGACCTGATCAGTTTGGAGGATCTGAAGCAAATGGTAAAATACCTGGAATCTAGAGGCTATAAAGGAAAATATTATGTCCAGCAATTTATGAACGACAAACCTACCATCGGAAACATGAATGCTTCCGGACCTATCAGGGATATCGTTCAGTATTCGACAAAGGATATAGAAATAGTAGAAAGAGGGGTTTGAGATGATGAATGACAGATTAAAAAGACCGAAAACGGAAGACGGCAGACCGAAAATATTGATATCTGCCGGTATGCATGGGTAGTAGGAGACAGAAGAGAAGGGAGATGATTTATTCCGGAGGTTAAAAACAACATTGATAACATTTTATTGGTATATTTTTTAATTTGACTTCATTAATAGCTCCACTATTAGACATTTTGCTTATTTTGAGGGTCCATATTAACCTACTAAACATCATGAGAAAATCATTATACCTCTTTATAGTATCTATCATATTTTTTTCCTGTAATGCTCCGGCTAATGAACAACAGGAATCAGCCGATAGAGAGACAACTGTCCAAACCACCAATGAACCGGATAGTCTTTTAAGGCACGTAGTGCTCTTTAAATTCAAAGACAGCGCATCCGAAGAAGATGTAAGGAAAATAGTAGATGCATTTAGATCCCTTCCTGACCAGATAGATGGCATCACAGGTTTTGAATGGGGTACTAACGTAAGTCCCGAGGGACTGGCAGATGGTTTTACCCACTGCTTTTTCGTGACTTTCAGGGATGAAAGATCAAGAGACGAATACCTTCCCCACCCTGATCACAAAACCTTCGGTGAAATCGTGGGCCCACATCTGGACAAAGTTTTAGTGGTGGATTACTGGGCTAGGAATTAGTTAATATTGGACCATCCGGTTAAAATCGACAACCTAAGTGCCGATTTGCTAAATCCGAATTGTAGTGAAGCTGATCCTGAAAGGATCATATATTTATAGATAAAATGTTCATACAATATACCGATCCTAAAAGGATCGTATGTGATGCTGAGGTTTGGTTTAATTCTTAAGCAAATCTCTAATTTAAAAAATTTCAAAATAAAGAAAAGGCCCTGACTTTTTGCCAGCGCCTTATTAAATGATTTCTGTATCTCAGTTTTTAAAAAAAATAACTTTTTTCACCATACATGTTTCCTTCTTAATTTTCTATGGTAGACCGTCGAGCCCTATTACTGCGCCAAATAAATTGACAATTTATCGTACCACCTTTCTCCCTTATAAAAATGGAAAAGCACTTTGGCCAGATCAGCCTGATATGATTTTGAAGTGACCAAAAGGTTACATTCATGCTTGGTCGCATAAGACCAAAAATCACCAATCTTACTGAAATTGAATTTTATAAACGACGTTTCAGCCGTGTGGGAAGTGATGAGTTCTATAAGCTGACGCTCTTCCACCAACTTTGATTTAGGTATAAAGCTTGGTGAGATTATCGTTACCTGACTTTCTTTTATTACATCAGAAAATAAATGGATGAAATTTTTGATGATCTTTGCAGAATTACCCGTACCATCGTAATGAAAGAGTATCCTATCCATAGATATGACATGGTCAAAAAGCAGTAGGGGTATATCGCACGCATTTCTTTCCAGCATCCTGGGCTTGTCCATCTGATGGAGCCACTCCAATATTTGAGGCAAGTGGGCAGTCACTAGTGTAGGCTCTGCCAAAGGATCTGTTACAATAGGTTGTGGCGGAGGATTATTTGTAATCAACTCCAAAGGAGCTTTAGAAAAACAGTGCAGCTGAAGCAGTGCTTCTGGTATCTCAAAATTCGCTAATGTTTTAGATTTCAGTTGCATAGGTCTATCATTTGTACAAACTTACAATCAATTAGCTGCTGAAATAATGACATTTAAAGCATGAAAACCTGATTATCGTCAGGTTTTTGAGTGGCGATAAACCAGTTAAGTTCATTGGTACCGGCCATTTGTGATTTACCCATGGAAAGGGCATGAATTATAAATTCGTCGGAGAGGATCAATCACAAGTGATATTTCCCCCGACGCCGATGTACGACACCTTTTGTGTCGAATTCAAACTGGACATTAACTTTGCTATAAACATTTGATGCCTTCAGCATCAAATACCGCTATAGGAGCAAGCTATCAGCTTATATGGATGGTAAAAAGAGGTTTGCCAGAAAACTATATAAATCCATTATGAATTTAGGATGTGATGTTTGATGCAAATCCGGTCCTCCCCCCTGACGCCAATGTTTGAAACCTTCAGTGTCGAAGACTATTGGAAAATTATTGCTATAAACATATGATACCTTCAGCATCAAAATTTTGTTTTAATTGCAGGATAATAGCTTTCTTTTTGTTTATAGAAGCAATATGAAGGGGTAGTAGGCTGATCCTGAAAAGATCGCATGTTTCTAGAAAGCATTATGAATTTTGGACCGATCCTGAAAGGATCGTATGTGATGGTGAATTGCTGCATAAAACTTCACCCACCACATATATTCGACACCTCCAGGTGTCAATGACTTGTCTATAAATAAATGTCTATGAACCTGTGATGACTTCAGCATCCAACTAGCTATAAAAATCAGCCAATTTCGCTAATCCAGCCTTATTCTGAACCACTATTTTTTTCCCTTCAAAGGTGATAAGCTTATCTTTCTTAAATTCTGAGAGTAGACGGATCACCGTTTCCGTGGCAGTACCTACCAGCGCTGCTATTTCTTCGCGTGTAAGGACAATATCGATTTTATGGGATTGCCCTCCCTCTACTCCGTAAACATCGCTTAGCTTTAATAAGGTAAAAGCAAGCCTTTCCCTGATTGTCTTTTGGGTAGCATCCGTTAGCTGCTCCTCCATGATCCCCAGTTCATGACATATGGCTTTCGTCAATCTTTGGTGAAAATTGCGATCTTTGGCTATGAGGTCGAGGAAGGTGTCTTTTGGAATAAAGCATACATTGGCATCTTCGACTATAGTAGTGGTACAGGAGTAAGTTTCTTCACCGAGCAATGCTGTATAACCTAAAAAGTCTCCCTTTTTGGCAAGCCGGATAATTTGCTCTTTGCCATTGGATGCTATTTTAAACGTTTTTACCACTCCAGAACTGACACAGAATACTCCCATAGGCTTGGTACCCTCATAAAATAGAATCTGACCTTTTTTATGGGATATCAGATTTTTGGTTTTGGTAAGGCTGCAAAGATTTTCTTCTGAAAGTTCTGAAAACATAGAAAATTTTCTTGACAGACATTGTTCACACGGTGTGTTTCGCTCTTGCATATTCAGGTAGATTTTATAATTACAAATAAAAATATATTTAAGCTTAAAAAATATGACCTATGTCAGGTTTGAAGGTTTTATCTGTGTTTTAAAAAAATTATAGAGACTCCTCTTCTTGTAAATTAAGTCATAAAAGCCATTATACCAGATTACCTAAATTTACTTTTAATGCCCTACTAATGTAAGGCAGCTCACCTGGTTAAATTTTACATAAAAAAATTATTTATTACCCACTAAAAATAATTCGAAATTTACTTTTATCTCATCTTTTACTTTTACTGTACCAAGAAATTTAACAGGAGGATCGATTCCAAAATCAGTGAATGTAAAGGATTGGCTTCCCACTAGTTTTTTGTAATTTTCTTTTAATGATACCAACTGACAACTTACAGGAAATCTCTTCGTAACTCCAGCAATAGTGATGTCTACTTTTCCATAAAAAGCTTCCTTTTGCAAAGGATCTCTGGAACCGGTCAATTCTAAAAATCTGATTTTTATTTCTGGATATTCATCTGCCTGGACAGTTTTCAAGAAATCTTTTGTCATCATTGGATTAAAGCAATCAAAGTTATTAGCTTTCATCACAATATCACCTGCCCAAGACATATTCCCTACTCCGGCTTCATCATCTTGTATCAATACATCAGCTCCGGAATAATCCACCAGTGAACAATTATACTTGTTTATATTGGTAGCGCCTTCGATTTCTAGTCGGCTGTCTTCAGAGACTATCCATCTTACTCTTTCCACAGAGTTAGTTGGATCGATGAAGAGGATGCTCCATATGATGAATAAAGTGGTCATGGCTGATGGAGTTTAAATTAATTAAGGTGCCGGGATACTCCCGGCACCATTTTACTTTTCATTATTTCAAATTAGAAGCTTATAGCTGCTTCGATATTAAATCCGTGGAATCTGGCTCCGTTATATTTATTTTGAGCAGCAAATCCATCGTACCTTTGGTCAACATATTCAAGTTTGGTAAGGATGTTTTTGGTCATAAACCAGCCACCGCCTATATTCAATCTGCTTATGTTTAATTCACCCGCAGTTTCATTCATTTTGCCGGATACCTCATTGTATCTACCACCTATATAGAACTGCTCAGTATTTCCGAATCTATAAAGAAGCTCACCTGCTAACTGAGTGAAAGAACCGTTACCTTCCTCTGCACTATTATCAGCCACTTCGTAGATACCGAAGAACTCCAAACCTTTGAACTTGATGAAAGGGTTTACCTGCACAGCAGTCAATTGTCTGAATCTAGGATTAAATCTACCTTCAAAGTTAGTAGCATCTCCTTCCACAGTTCTCATGATACCATAGTATCTTGAACCTGCTCTGTCACCACCATATAAAGATGATCCTGTGTTTAAGCCCTGATTTCTGTACATGGAACCTGTCAACCTTACTCTCAAATCATCAGTTATATAATTATCATATCCAATTTTACCGAAGAATGACAATCTATTATCAACATCTGGATTAACAACAACGTTCTGATTCAGTTTTCCATTTGTAACACCTAATACTACCAGGAATCCATCCTTTTGTACTGTAGCCTGACCAAAACCTTCTGTGGTAAATGCATCCATGATGTAGTTACCAATGAAAGGGTTATAAATTGCTCTGGCATTATCAGTTCTTCTGTACACCGCATCACCGTAAGCAAATTCATCCAAACCCACTGTAATGGTAGTATACTGCATGATGCCTTCTAAGAAACCAGGGGCGATAAAGTCTAATCTGTCAATCTGTAAGTGACCACCTTTTACCCATGCCTCATTATGGTGCTTAGAAGAAAGATAAGTTCTTAAGTGCATTTTAACACCTCGATGTAACTGCACATCTAAGTTTAAGTTGGCTGCAGGTAAATTAAGATTGCTTTCCAATAAAGATAGATTTCCTAATGAATTACTATGTCTTAATCCCTGGAATTGAAGTGCAAAGTCACCTCCAACACGAACTCTTAATCCTGTAAACGGAACATCAGTTTCTTTTGATGTTTCAAATACATTGACCCCATCCTTATTATTTGGTCTGTGGTATTGCAAATCCAATGGATCAACAGTTTGTACTTCTACTTCAGTCTGCTGTACTACTACTGTCTGACCATAAGCTATGGGATTTACCCCCATGAAAGCTAGCGCTGAAAAAAGGCCTGCTGCGAATAATTTATTTAGCGTTTTCATAATCTTAGAGATTGATTTGTGAAGGTGTTATTTAAATGTTGCGTTAAAAGAAAGGGTTAGGTCATCTCCGGTTTTAATTGTATTAAATACTGCCGTAGGTGGCGAAATATTGAATTGTGTAAATTTTATATCCTGTTTTCCTGTGAATTGCACTGCTCCTCCATTTACCTTATAATTTACTTCCATAGGTACATTTTTAGTAGTTCCTGCCACTGTAAGGTTACCCTTGGCTTTGATGGTATTATCAGTAATAGACAATACTTCTGTCATTTGGAACTGGATATTGGGATTATCTTTAGATTTTAAAGCTTCATAGGCATTCTTATCCATTCCTGACTTTCCACTTTTTAGAGTGGAGACAGGCATAGTTAACTGAAGGGATTTAAGCTCAGTAATTTTTCCATTATCCAGTTTCATGGTTGCCTTACCAGACTGACCTGATGTAGATACCATATCCCAATCGTGGATAGTTGAAGTTCCGGTTACCTTTAGTTCACTGTTTCCATTCAGCGTAAAATTTTGCTGGGCATGAAGAGCACTGCCTGACAGTACCAATAATGCGAAGAATAGGATCCGGAAGGTTTGATGTAGCGTTTTCATATTTGCGTCATTTAAGGTGTTCTGATTTATTTCTTTCCTTATGATGATACAAAGCTATATCAGGAACCTCCCTCCTGTTATGACGCCGGTTATGGTAAAACATGATTGATGTCATGTATTTGTGAAAAAATAATCAAATATTAAAGGACATATTTATCCTTTTTGGTTTTTAATCAGCTCATTTGGTGATTAATACCTATTCAATTGATTGTAATTTTATTCTTAAATGCGACTGCGGGGAATAAATTCTTTTGTTCAAATATTAATTACACACAATATTAAATGCCATAGGGAAATTCTATTTCCTACCACGATATCCTTTTGGCTTTGAGTTATGCCGTAAATTCATTAATTTAAACTAAGTCAAACTTATGGGGGTATGAAGTGGATGGTGATCGTATTGCTAATATCGTTTTTTCAAAAAGACCAATATAAATCGGCAAGGGAAAATATGGTCAAAACACAAATAGAAGCACGCGGTATTAAAAATCCGCTAATTCTTGAATCAATGAAAAATGTACCCCGGCATCAACTAGTACCCCATAATCAACGGAAAAATGCTTATCTGGATCGACCACTGCCTATAGGAGATGGCCAAACTATAAGCCAACCCTATATCGTAGCCTATATGACGAATCTTCTTAATCCGAAGAAGGGGATGAAAGTACTGGAAATAGGTACCGGATCAGGCTATCAAGCAGCCGTTTTAGCTGAAATTGTAACTGAGGTCTACACTGTAGAAATCATTGAAAAAATTGGACGAAGGGCTGAAAAGGATTTGCAGGAAATGGGCTATGAAAATATCCATGTAAAAATAGGAGATGGATATAAAGGTTGGGAAGAGCACGCCCCTTATGATGCTATATTGGTTACTGCAGCAGCTCCCGATATCCCTAAACCTCTCATAGACCAACTAAAAATCGGAGGAACGATGATAATCCCTGTTGGGAAAATATCAGAGACTCAGGAACTGGTAATGGTGGAGAAATCGAAGGATAAAGTAAGGACAAAAAATGTCTTGCCTGTTAGGTTTGTTCCCTTCACCCGCGATACTCTTTAAACTTTACGCTATACTGAAAATCCCGAATACCATCACAATAAGCATACAGACTAAAAGTGTCGAAAACTTCCAAAATGAGTGTGCTTTTTTTAATTCCATAAAATGAAAAGCTACCAAAAGAAACTTCGTGCCTGCAAGCGCCATAATTACAAAGGCAATAAATTTGTTTCCTGGTACTCCAACTGCCGATACGACAGCAGTTAAGATAGTAAATACAATCAGTACTATATAAGTGAATTTTATTCCTTTGTCCATCATATCAAAATATTAAGTAAAGTGCAGGGAACAGTAAAAGCCAAATGAGATCACACATGTGCCAAAAGGCCGCCCCTGCCTCCACATCTTCCCTGTTTAAATCTGAATTGGGTCTTTTCATCAGAAACATGATCCAGCCGAGGATAACCATACCCACCAGTACATGTACTAAATGGAATCCTGTAAGCAGCCAGTAGGAAGTGAAAAACATATTGGTATCCATCCCTAAACCAGCTTCCAGTTTGGTATAATACTCAAAGGCTTTGATCACGATAAAAAGTCCACCGCCAATTAAGGTCAAATTAAAATTCAATAAGGTAGTTTTAATATCTCCGACCTTAAAGCGCTGGACTGCCCTAGCCATAAAAAAGCCACTGGTCAGCAAAATAACTGTGTTTACCGAACCAAGCGTTACATTCAGCTGCAGCCTTGACTCATGAAAAAGTTGAGGCTCTAGCCTACCATAGTAGGCCAGCCCCATCAATCCCAAGCCAAAAGTAATTACTTCCAGAAATATTACAATCCACATCAAGATGCCTCCCGGAGGGGAAGAGATATTTTTGTAATCGACACCAATAGGTACTGTGTTTGCCTTTAATTCCATTCCAATAGTCTTTTTTCACCCTCTATTTCTTTTATCTCTGTAATATCCTGTGACATTTCTATGACACCTCTATAGATTTTATTTGCATCCCGCACAGCAAAATACCGAATGTAAATCAGCCTGCCTTTAAAGTTGATCCAAAAGGACGCTTCATTTTTGGTTCCTTTCCTGAACTCTTCCAAAATTTTCAAAACCGTCCCCACACTCTTGGGTGGATGGCAGAATCTAACCTCCCTTCCTATGATACCTGCACTTCTTGGAAATACCCTTTCCTCTCCTCTATTATAGAATATCACCTTGTCATTTTCATCTACATAGGTCAAATCCAGCGGCATGGTCCTGAGCAGTAGGTTAACCTGATCCACAGTCATGTACCCTTCATCAAAGTGGTGGGCATTTTTATCAGTAAAAGACAGATCGCGTTCACTGAAATCTTGGCTTGGATGTACATATTTAGCTTTGGGGTATGCTGCAGGTGGAGAAGACAGCATCCATCCTATTTCCTCCTCCCCTTTTCTCATTTCTATCCAGTCATCCAAATCCAGCAGCTCCTGGGCATTAGGAAATAATACCATCTCCTCGGTCATCAATAGCCGTTTTATACCATTGACGAGCATAGGCAGATCTATCCGTACCTTTTCCCATTCCTTCTTTTCCAGTTTTTCTCTGATCAGCTTAAATTGCGCCCGAAGTAAATCATGAAAAGACCACATGTTCTGAGACGGACCATTCCAGTGATGCTTTTCCAGATAGGGAAAGAGTTGATTTTCTTTTCTTTCAAACCTCTTATCGATAGTTTGAAGGTGGTTGAAAAGATTATAAAAAGGTTGAAAATCCTTTTCAGGATCAGTTTGCTCCAGTTCATTGATGAGTTTATAGATCAGTTCACTCTCCAATAGGTAAGTGTGAACCGGATGGCCTTCTGATACTTCAATATGTTCCTTTAGGGTATCCATATTTATTGGTGTTTAATTTTTTCGTATAGTTTGACCAGAGATTTTAACAGCTCCACCGGTGTGGTGAGTATCTGGTAATGGTTTTGGCCAAACATCTGTGGCAGGTAATATTTGGCCTGGGCTTCTATGGCCAGAGCATAGGAATTTATCTGCCTTTCGTTCAACTCCCTTAACGCCTGTTTTACATCATTTATCCCGTACTTTCCTTCATATTTATCATAGTCATTTGGCTTACCGTCGGACAGGAGTATCACCCATTTGTTTTTAGTCTGGCGCTGGTCCAGACGGGCACCGGCATGGCGGAGTGCTGCTCCTATGCGGGTATATCCACTCGGCTCTATAGAACCTACCCTGTGCTTTGCGATATCCCAGGAAGTATCAAAATCTTTTACCGTCAGATAAGTCGAGTAATTTCTGGTTTTGGAGTAAAAGCTGTCGATGGAGAAGTCAATCCCAAATTCATTCAAAATCTCCCCAAAGAGAATCGAAACTTCCTTCTCCACATCGATCACCCGGTTTCCTGCGGCGTATCCGTCACTTGATAAGCTGATATCCAATAGAATAAGAATAGATAGATCCTTTTCTTTTTTCCGGTTGGAAATATATATTTTATCAGAAGGAGTTTTCTTTGAATAAACATCAGTGAAGAGATCTGTGATAGCATCTATGTCAAATTCTTCCCCTTGATTAAGTCTCCTTTGCTGCTGCAACTTATTGTTTACTGATGTCAGCATTTTCCTAAGCCCCAGAAGCGTAGATGCATGCTTGTAGATGGTATTTCGGTAGTAAAGCGCGTCAGGTTTTAATTGGGTTAGAGGATATACTTTGCAGAATTCCTTTTTGTAATTGGCTTTCTTATGATCCCATTCATCATACTTTAAGTGAAAACCTTTTTCATCGGTTTCGGCACTTTCTGAGATAGTGGTATTTTCCACGAATTCTGCCTGATATACTGAATGCGCCGTATCATCTACTCTCACGGTGAATTTCATGCTCAACTCCTCCAGCGCATCCTGATGATCTTCCAGATCATCTTTCCCATCAAAATCCCTCCACACACCATTGGATTCTTCTGCGGTCTCTACTTTCTCAAAGTTATGTAACAGAACATAATCTTCCTGTTGCTTTTTATCTATTTCCAGCGACTTGACCTCCTCCACAGCACGGGCCTGAAGTGTGGTGGTCGGCTGGGGATCATTATTGCTTTTTACTTTTTCGGTAAACTGGTTAAGTAGATTATCTTCCGCTTTTGGGGGTTCAGAGTACATCCACTTGCCATAAATCCAGGAGTAATCCGCAGGGCATTTAGGTGTAGTCAAAAGATCAAAATGCTCCTTAATCTTATCATGTAGATGCCTGGCAATAGGAAAATCTTCATATAGCTTTTCCAATACTGTCGGGGCGAATTCAACAGCCTTCTGTCTGGACAGTATAATATTGTCCGACTCCTCCTCCCAATTAAATCCAAGTTGGGATTGGGCAGATAAATACAGAATCCTGAAAAAGTAAAAAGAAAGGTTCTCTTCATAAGTGGGAAGCTCTGCAAAAGAAATGGGCAGGAAGTAATTGTGGTTTTTATATCCCCCTTCTCTTTCGGCAGGAAATATTTCCACTGCATGGCCACTCACAGCCCTAGCCAAAAGGGTAAGGCGCGGCTTGATCTCTTCCAGGTCTACTTTGTGAACCATTTTTTCAGAAGCGGCTTTTTTACTCC
>DATHVH010000125.1:0-4064 GCA_035461405.1 Anditalea sp. | reverse complement strand
TTGCCTCCTCTATCATCACCTCTGCCTACATGTAGCGGTTGGTGCAGGTCACCTACTATATGTACTAGCATTTTGAGATATTCCCTTTCCTGTTTTTCGGACAGCTTACCCTCTTTGAGTTCATTGATGATCACCAAAAGCATTTCATAGGCATCCCCAGTTTCTTCTTGTATGCTTTTTTCATAATTATGGCCATCTGGGATTGTCACCCAGTGCCAGGTGGCAGTATAATCATAACTCTTATCTGACCTGATTTCATCCATCCAGTTGGCTACCATCGGAAGGGATTCATGACCAAGTATTCTTTCGATCTGCTTTTTCGTTTTACTGTTGAGATGCCATTCGGCCAGCTGCCCTACTACCCGGTGTCCATTCTGCCCCCAGCCAAAAGATTGGGCCATAAAAGCCACCAGAACGAATAAGGTGGTAAATATTTTCTTCATTAAATTTTACTTTATGTATGTATATGTGATCTGAGGTAAAGGCTTTATATATAAGGTAATGCCATAGAAATCACCTTCCCTGCGCCCCGAAATCCCTTCTCTACCTCTCACTTCTCACTTCTCACTTCTCACTTTTTACTTCTTACTTCTTACTATTTCAAAACAGCCCTCTTACTTACAGGCAATCTTATCCACCCGGGTCTGATGGCGGCCTCCTTCGAAGTCTGTAGTAAGAAAGATAGTAGCCATTTTTTCTGCCAATTCGAAAGTGACAAACCTTGCCGGAATGGCCAATACATTTGCATTGTTATGTGACCTGCCCAGCGCAGCCAACTCTTCATTCCAGCAGAGTGCAGCACGGATACCCTGGTGCTTATTGGCAGTAATGGCCACACCGTTACCACTTCCGCATATTACGATACCAAGAGAATATTCTCCGGATTCGATGGCAGAGGACAAAGGGTGGACATAATCCGCATAATCTACGGAAGCATTGGAGTCTGGACCGAAATCTTTGACTTCATAACCTGCCTCTACCAGAGAATTGACAAGCTTTTCTTTATATTCATAACCGGCATGGTCACCGCCTATTGCTATTTTAACTGCCATTTTTTTCTTTATTTATTTTTATTATAAAGCATCTTCTCTACGCTTCTTTTCCAGACGTTTGGCTATTATTATCCCTGCTTCATAAAGCAGTAGTATCGGCATTGCTATCAGAATTTGACTGATGACATCCGGTGGAGTGATGACAGCCGCTATCACCAAGATACCCACTATAGCATGTCTTCTATATGCCCTCAATGCCGCAGCTGTCACTAAGCCCGATCTGGACAGAAAGTATATCACCACTGGCAGCTGGAACATAATGGCAGAAGCCAGCACCAGCATCATCAAGGTAGAAACATAAGAGGTAATATCAAATTCATTCAAGATGGAAGGATCCAGCTGATAATTTGCTAGGAAATTAATAGATAAGGGTGAAAGAATAAAATATCCAAAAGCAGCTCCTCCGAAGAAAAGCACACTTACGAAGAAAGTAGCTCCTCTAGCCGCATTTCTCTCTGTAGCATGTAAACCTGGACTAATAAATCGCCAAATCTCCCAAAATAAATAAGGGAAAGCCGCTATAATCCCAACTACAAAAGAGGAAGTCACGTGCATGGAAAACTGCCCGGTCATTTGCCTGCTCTGGATAATAAAGGGGAGCTCTTGTATACACAGAGCGGGT
Source organism: Anditalea sp. (assembly GCA_035461405.1). Taxonomy (GTDB): domain Bacteria; phylum Bacteroidota; class Bacteroidia; order Cytophagales; family Cyclobacteriaceae; genus Anditalea. Next base: position 2,390 of record DATHVH010000125.1, on the reverse strand, counting down.
AAATTAAGCAAACCGGCCACGTTACAAAGCATTCTGTATGTAATAAAGTCCACTTTGGATGGGCCCAAAATAATTACACCAAATACTATGCTTTTAGATAGGAATGCTATGATGGTAAATACCAATACCGCTGCAATGGATCGGAGCAAATGCCATCGCAATTGCTCCAAGTGATCCAAAAAGGACATATTGGCTTCTTCTTCTTCGTGAATTTGATCCAGTGCCACTAATGAATGTGTTTATTTAATATAAAGGGAATTGAACCATCCAGTCATTGACTTCCTTTTTGATCTGAGTGAGTTGGTCTTCATTTTCATGATTGGCAAGTGTACGGTCTATCAGATCTACTATTTTGAGCATATCTGATTTCCCAAGGCCGCGGGTAGTGACTGCTGCAGTACCTATTCTCATCCCAGAAGTGACAAAAGGTGATTTGTCATCAAATGGCACCATATTTTTATTAATCGTAATATCTACTTTTCCGAGAGTTTCTTCTGCCTGCTTACCAGTAAGATTTTTATTCCTCAGATCGATCAGCATCATATGGTTGTCCGTACCGCCAGAGATAATCTCATATCCTTTCTCTACAAAGGCATCCGCCATAGTAGAGGCATTTTGCTGCACATTCACCACGTATTCCATATACTCATCAGAAAGTGCTTCACCAAAAGCTACTGCCTTAGCGGCAATGATATGCTCAAGCGGTCCTCCCTGTGTACCCGGAAATACCCCGGAATCCAATAGAGCAGACATTTTTCTCAACTCACCTTTAGGTGTTTTAATTCCAAAAGGATTATCAAAGTCTTCTCTCATTAGGATCAAACCTCCACGGGGACCTCTAAGTGTCTTATGAGTAGTCGTGGTCACTATATGACAGTGATCCAGCGGATCATTAAGTAATCCTTTGGCTATAAGTCCAGATGGGTGTGATACGTCAGCTAAAAGAAGTGCACCAACTTCATCTGCTATGGCTCTGAGACTTTCATAGTCCCAGTCACGGCTGTATGCAGAAGCTCCGCAAATGATCAGCTTAGGCTTCACTTCCCTGGCTTTCTCTTCTACTTTATCATAATCTATAAGTCCAGTTTCCTTTTCTACTCCGTAGAAATGTGGCTGATATAATTTACCCGAGAAATTTACAGGCGAACCATGAGTCAAATGTCCACCATGTGAAAGGTCAAATCCAAGAATAGCATCTCCTGCATTAAGACAAGCCAAAAATACAGCAGCATTGGCCTGAGCTCCGGAGTGAGGCTGCACATTGGCCCAGGTAGCACCGAATAGTTCTTTTGCGCGATCTATAGCTAACTGCTCTATTTTATCCACCACTTCACAGCCCCCATAATACCTTTTATTAGGCAGGCCTTCAGCATATTTATTTGTCAAAACACTTCCTGCAGCTTCCATTACCTGCTTTGAAGTAAAATTTTCTGAAGCTATTAGTTCTATTCCGGTTTTCTGGCGGTTTTCTTCCTGGTCTATAAGGTCAAATATTACCTGGTCTCTTTGCATTTATATAAATCTTATTTGATATAAAATATTTTAACAGCCGCAGCCTGACCTCAAAAATAGGGCTAAACCTTGTATATTCCAATCGAATAAGAAATTGGTAAAGCCACATTTCCATAACTATTTTTCAATAAGGGTAAATAGCTCTTTTAATATTTTATTGCTTTTCTAAGACAATTTTTTTACATTTTCATTATATTGCCCAATTACATACGATTGTAATGAAGAACTGGATCAATAATTTCTCACTCATTTGTCTAATTTTACTCAGTGGCTGCTTTCAATCAGGAAAGGAAGGAAATGGCGAACTTATCACTTCAGCATATGTATTCGATCAATTTGACGAACTACATATAGAGGATGCTTTCCATGTACAGCTTTACCAATCGGAGGATTATTATGTAGAAATAGAAGCTGAAGAAAATCTCATGGACTTGATCGATCTCCATGTCAGCGGTAATGTACTCTATTTGAAATTCACAGAAAAGATTTTTCCAAACATACCTATCAAAGTAAATATAGCTATGCCCGAGCTGTCCAGGGTAGATATTAGGGGTGCATGCAGGATGCAGACAACGAATCCTTTTATCACCAGCAGTATGGAAATCCATGCAGACGGAGCCTCCAAAGTCACCATGAATGTCATCGCAGACGAAATCCACAGCTATAGTAAAGGTGCCGCTATGATAGAACTTTCAGGCACCACGGGTCTGCTGGTCAAAGATATGCAAGGTGCAGGCGTTTTTCACGGACTAAACCTCGATGCTTATAAGGCCCAGGTCAACCTTAACGGTGTAGGTAAAATTTCAGTCAACGTAGAGGAATCTCTTGATGCATCCGTCAACGGTGTAGGTAAAGTAGAATACACCGGAACCCCTAAA
>DATHVH010000124.1:0-9240 GCA_035461405.1 Anditalea sp. | reverse complement strand
TTTTTCTTTTACCGTCTTATTTTACTTTTGAAACTCAACTATCCCTAAATTCTGATCTTATACTTTTTGCAGCACCTGCTGCGCCATCTACTCATATCTAAGTGACTCGATCGGATCCAGTTTACTGGCTTTATACGCAGGAAAAAACCCACTTAATAGCCCTACTATAATACATATCACAAAGGAAACTATCATCCATAACCATGGAATCAAAAACCCTCCTGGCCCAACCAAATTCGCTACTAAATTTCCTATCCCAATACCCAGTATCACCCCAAGAATACCACCTATAAGACAGATTACTATAGCTTCAATGAGAAACTGCTGCCTTATTCGGAGCGGGGTGGCTCCAAGTGCCTTTCTGATACCGATTTCCCTCGTTCTCTCCGTCACAGACACCATCATGATATTCATTAAACCTATAGCCGCACCTAATAAGGTAATAAACCCAATACCAAATCCACCTATCCTAAGAAATCCGGCCACTTCTTCTAAACTTTCCCCTAAGGTCTGACTTTTAGTGATCTCGAAACTGTCTTCTTCTCCTATCCTGTCCTGCCGCACTTTACGCATCAAACCTGTGGCATGACCCATCTCATAATCCATCTTAGTGGGATCTGACCCAGAGGCGGTAATAGTATACCTAAAAGTACCGCTTCTATCCAGACGCTTTGCATTCTCGAGCGGAATCACCACCATACGGTCAGCACCTGACCCGCCCATGCTACTACCCTGCTCCTCAAGTACGCCTATTACAGTATACCTGTTCCCGTAAAATGATATATATTGATTTATGGGATCTTCATTTTTATCAAATAGGACTTTTACGATTTCAGTACCTATTATACATACATTATTCCCAAACTGCACCTCGGCATTGCTGAAATTTCTGCCTTTGTCAATTTTTACCCCTTTGATATAAAAATAATTTTCGTCTCCCCCTACTATTCTGGAATTCGGATTAGTTTTCTTAGACCCTTTTTTTATTTCCGCTGATCCAGTAAAACTGGTAAAAACTGTAAGCATACCCCGGCTTCGATATTCCTCACTAAAGGCCATCGCCTCTCTATGGGATATAGGTGGATACGTTTTCTGGGTAACACCTTCAGTGGTGATCCTTCTGCCTTGCAGGTTCCTAGACTTCACATCAAAATTATTGGCACCAAAACCCGAAAAGCTCTCCTCAATCTGAGCTTTCATCCCATCTATGGCAGTTAGCATACCTACCAGCGAAGTGATTCCTATGGCTATGATGAGACCTGTTAAAATTGTTCGTAAAAGATTCGATTTTACAGATCTAAGTGCCTCCTTTATATTTTCGATCAAATTCATTTTATGTTCATTAAGGGACAAATAACCCTTTTCCCATCAGATTTAAAATTAATATTAGGTAAATATTCACTGATTACCCAATTATTTAGGACAAAAATATATTATGGTATTAAAGTAACTTTGGTTAATGAACCCGATCATCTCTTACTGCCAGATTTTGGATGACCTCCGCCTCGAAGGCAAGCCATTCTTTCCATCTCCTATCCACTAATTCTGCCTTTTGATAGTGCCTTGCCAGGTCCAAAAAATTTACATAGTGGCCTGCTTCGGAGACCATAAGTTCATAGTAGAATTTTCTCAGTTCTTCATCATCTAATTTCTGCCAAAGTAGTTTAAACCTTTCGCAACTCCGCGCTTCTATTAGGGCGTTCATAAGGAGATGTTCAGTAAGCTGCTGTATCCTGTCCCCACCTTTTTTTACAAATGTGAGTAGCTGAACCACATATTCATCTTTCCTTGGCCAGCCAAAGTTCACACCTCTTTTGCGGATCTGATCCATCACCCGTTCAAAATGCGCCCACTCTTCAGCCACTATCGGGGTCAGTTCATCTACCAACCGCTGTAAATCCGGGTAGCGCAAAATCAGGCTGATGCAGGAACTGGCAGCTTTCTGCTCACAGTAGGCATGATCTACCAGTATATCACCGATGTTCATACCCGCTATGTCTACCCATCTGGGATCTGTGGGCAACTGAAGGTTCAGCATCTTATTCTTGGTACTTTCTTCCCAGTGTTTCATCTGTCTATTATTTCTTTTTCGAAGGCCATAACTCATCCCCTACCTAAGGTCGGAATGGAGTCTCCCATTAATGCTTTGGGGTATCCCAGAATACGACTCTTCCATCATACCTGACTGCCTTGAGGAATTTCAATCAATCAAAAAAGGACCAGTTAATTCCTACATCCAGCATACCTTTAAGTCCTGTAAAATCAGGCGTAACAAAATAGCCTGGCTGTGCCATCATATTTTGGTTTAGGTGGTTATATCTTAGCAGTACCCGTGTCCGATTGATTCTGAAATTTAAAAAAGCATCCAATACTGGATAACCTTGTACACTAAATCTGTCCTGCAAATAAAATTGCTGACTGGCTGGCATATATGCATGAGCAAAGTAATCACTTCTATATCTTGCTTCCACCCCAATCTGTACAAACAGGTTCTCATTGAAGAGGGGACTGTCATAGAAGATCCTGGAGTTTACAAACCATTCTGGTATCCTAAATGCGTCTGAAGCTCCCCCTGTCACTGCTGTATAGATCACCTCATTCTGCATAGACATCTTGCCAAGTGCAAAATTAGCTTTCACACCCGGAATAACCATAAATGCTCCAGCATCTATCTGCTGTGGAACCTGACCCCTATTATACACCACGTAATTATTTACCCTGTTAATAGTTAAAGAAGGACGGATGGAGAATTTCGCAAAGTCAGCTTTAAGTTCTCCTTTAACCTGATCCACTCCTATATTGGAGAAATTATTAGTCCAAGAATAGTGGTTTCCCATATACATTTCCTGTGCTAGTGTAGGACGGTAGAGTGCTTTGGTATAGGTAAGATCAAGGTATGGGGACCTGAATATCCCCCTTATTCTAAAGCCTTGTGGTATTAAATATTCTCCATCTGCTTCAAAATACCAGCGTTCGCTGAGCTGCCCCCTTAATGAGCCCCCCAGGTAAAGCTCATTGAAGTTATTATTGCTTTCAAAAAGTGGATTGGCCATCCTGCCCGTCCTGAATTTGATATAAGCATTATAGTATATAGGCCCTAAATCACCCTTAAAACCCATTTCATTTCTCCATTCAGAAAAATGGTTGACATTCCTGGTAGTATCAGCAATACCGGGTTCTGCATATAAATTAAAGAAAAGACTATCAGGGGAATTTAGATTTGAAAAAAATGAAACTTCCTGTTTCTTTTTATCAAACACATGATACACCTGCCAACCTTTTAATATTTCATATTGGTGGTACAAATGATAATCTTGCCTAAGATCCACTGCCCTGGATTCTCTAAGCCAGACCTTCGAATCTTCATAGGTAAAGTATAGCGATGTAGAGTCTATGGATGGAGGTATTATCCCCCCCTGTTCATTGACCAAATGACGCATCCTCGAGAAATTTGCCAACAAGAAATATTTTTCATTTTCCGACCGGTAGCTAGTCTGCAGACTATATGTATTTTGATCTACCATATTATCATCCCTACGCGAGGGATTTAAAACTTTCCTGGAGCGGATAGTATGGAAATTAAATCCCACATTCCATCGTGGATTGATGTTTCTGGCAAATGTAATATCCAGCATGTTCCGGTTACCGCCTCCAAAAAAAGCTGCCAGGTTGGTATATGGTGATTTGGTATCATAATACACCATATTTTCCGGACCTCGGTAGTATAGATCATACGCATGAAATCCTGAGGTCCTGCCTATCTGCTCAGGCATATCGTAAAAAACGGGTTGGGCAGCACTACCTATGTTGCCTAAGTCCTGATATTTATACCATGTTTTAGCCACAGGTTCATAATTGTGGAAACCGGTAAGCGAAGTATCAATTTCATATTTTTCAAACCTATTGTGCCTTAATAGATGCTCATAAAAATAAAGTGTGGTACGTGGCCCGTATACTTGTTTGGTACTATCGTCCAGCAATCCTCTTCTTTGCTGTTGCTGCGGATCTATATCATCTTCGTCAGGTGGAGTGGTCGTAGGGCGTTGCTGCTGCCGAGTCGGTGGCACTTGCGCACTGGCCCAACTGATCACACAGCACTGGATTAAAAATAAGAGGAGTATACTTTTATAATTCACTTTTATAACCTTTTTCTCTGATAGTCACAGAGATCATCCCCATAAGCCTATCTTCATCTTCATGATTTAAATCCACCATCACTGGCAGGGCAAAAATCGGAATTTCCTTCAAATAATTATCAAACTTCCCATCTTTAAGTTTAACCATATCCTTTTCGGTAGTTAATATCACTGGAGAATTTGACAGTTGTGCATCGTAAGTCTGTAAGATTTTTTGGATATCCTTTTCGCCATAGCGGTAGTGGTCTGGATATTCCAATATTTCTAATACATTATATTTTTCTTTTACATATTGAAGCAAGACTTCATTATTAGCTATTCCTGAAAGTAGAATAACATTACCTAAATCCTCAATAGCTGAAGGTGAAACGCCATATGGAGCTCCATATTTTACACTAGCAAAAAATACCGGGCAGTTCTCTTGGGTATATTTACTGATTTCAGCTTTAGCTACATTTTTCATCGCAGCTGACATTCCTCGCGGACATTTGGTCATAATCACTACATCAGCCCTGGAGGCTCCTCTACGGTGTTCTCTAAGTGTACCCAGTGGTATAATTTTATCTTTGTAAAAAGGTTTTTGATAAGTAGTGAGAAGGATGTTAAAATCACTCTTCAGGTATCTATGCTGATAGGCATCATCCAGTAAGACCACCTCCGTTTCAGGTCTTTCCAATATAATTTCTGGAATGGCCTGGATCCTTTCTTCCCCCACAGCCACTAGGAGTCTATCTCCATACTTAGTATATATCTGAAATGATTCATCCCCGATGGTACTGGCACTCTCATCTTCCCCTGCCAGAATCACACCGCTGGTTTTTCTCCCATAACCTCTGCTGAGTGTGGCAAGCCTATGCTGCCCAATAAGCTTTTCTATCAAAAATTCTATCATGGGAGTCTTACCAGTACCACCAATAGATAGGTTACCCACGACTATGGTTGGAATGGTAAATTCCACACTTTTTTTACTGCCAATATCAAATAGCCTGTTCCTCAACCTGGTAATCCCATCGTACAGAAGGGCAAATGGATATAAAACCGGATCGTAAAGGCGCATTGTCTAAAATTTCTTAATTTTGATAAACGTTATTTTTAATATTAATACAGCAGACAAATATATGGTTTATTCTATTAGGGATATAGTTTCTTACCTGGAAACCATTGCTCCACCGGCATATCAGGAATCTTATGACAATGCACAACTTATTACAGGTGACCCTGGACAGCAGTTATCCGGTATCCTATGTACGCTGGATGCCACTGAAGAAGTGGTGCAGGAGGCCATAGACCTGGGCTGCAATCTAATCGTAGCGCATCACCCTATAGTATTCAAGGGCTTGAAAAGCTTTACGGGAAAAAACTATGTAGAGCGCACTGTCATCAAAGCCATAAAAAATGACATTGCCATATATGCCATACACACCAATCTGGACAGTGTAAGCACAGGTGTAAACAAAAAAATCTGCGACCTTATAGGCCTTACCAACACTAAGATACTCCAACCTAAAGGGAACATATTAAGTAAACTGGTCACTTTTGTCCCAATAGAAAATAAAGATAAGGTAAGCCAGGCGATGTTTGATGCCGGAGCAGGCCAGATCGGGGAATACTCTGGCTGCAGCTTTCAGTCCCTCGGTACCGGCACCTTTACCCCTTCTGATAAAGCCAATCCGACGCTGGGCCAAAAGGGTAAGCCGGAACAAGTGGAAGAAGCACGGATAGAGGTAATGTTCCCCTCCTATCTGAGTAAAAACATCATCCAAGCTATGAAGAAGGCACATCCCTATGAAGAAGTGGCCTATTACCTACAGGATATAAGCAATGAAAACCAGGAGGTTGGCTCCGGTATGATAGGTGAATTGGACCAGGAAATGAACGAAAAGGATTTTTTGATAACCTTAAAAGAGCGGATGAATTTAAAAGTGGTCAAACATACCCATTTCAGAAATAAGCCTATACGAAAAGTCGCAGTATGCGGGGGAGCAGGAATATTTATATTGGGCGCTGCCAAAAGAAATGGGGCTGATATTTTTATTACCTCAGATGTCAAATACCACGAGTTCTTTGATGCTGAAAATCAGTTGATTATTGCAGATATTGGCCACTATGAGAGTGAAATCTACACAAAAGAATTAATAAAAGAGATATTGTCAGAAAAATTCCGTAATATTGCACTCTATTTGACAAAAGTAGTTTCGAATCCCATAACTTATATATAGTACATGGAAAGTACCGTTGCACAGAAACTTGAAGCCATTCACAACCTTCAGAAAATCGATTCCCGCCTAGATTCAATTTTTAAAATCAGAGGAGCTCTCCCAGAAGAAGTTCAGGATCTTGAAGACGAGATCATAGGATATGAAACCAGGTTGGAGAAATTTCAGAATGATATCTCATCATTGGAAGATGAAATCAAAAAGCATAAAGAAGCCATCAAGGAATCTGAGAAACTGATAAAAAAATATCAGGAACAGCAGATGAACGTCAGAAATAACAGAGAGTATGACGCCATTACCAAGGAACTTGAACTACAGGACCTAGAAATCCAGGTAAGCAAGAAAAAGATCGGTGAAGCCCAGGCCAGAATCGAATCAAAAAACAATGAACTTGATGAGCTGAAAGAAGTACTTAAGGACCGTAAAAAAGACCTTGATACTAAGCAGGATGAATTGAAGACCATCGTTTCTGAAAGTGAGTCTGAAGAAAACAAGCTGATTACCGAAAAGGAAAAAGCTGCCAAGAAAATTGACGAAAGGATCCTTAAGTCATATGACAAAATTAGAACCAATGCAAAGAATGGTCTGGCCGTCGTACTGGTCAAAAGAGGAGCATGTGGCGGATGTTTTAACATCGTCCCTCCACAGCGCCAGGCGGATATTCGAGAGAAAAAGAAACTCATCGTTTGCGAACACTGCGGAAGAATTTTAGCAGGTGTAGAGGATGAAGTCGAAGACGAAACTGCTACTAAGAAAAAAAGAACAAAAGCGTAAAAGCTAAATGCAAAGCCCGATGAAAATCGGGCTTTATTTTTGCTCATATTTTTTTGAACATATTGTGATATACAACGTTTCTTTTTATATATTCGACAGTATGAAAACCCTGATAACCACTATATTGATACTTACCATATTTTCTACGGTTTATGCCAATCCGCCAGAAGATAAGACTTTCTTGATCCTCTTTGATAAGGAGGAACTACAGAGCTTAAAGTCGAGCCCTGAATATATAGAACTTACTTTCAATAAAATATTCAATACGAAAACCTACTCCGGTAATTCTGAAGCTGCCATGCTAATTACTATAGCCAACTGTGAAATGGACCCCTGTGATATCGGCCAGATGCTAGTACAGGTAAACAGACAGACATCTATGAAGCTTCAGGAAATCGCTTTGAGGATAGTAGACATGAACGAAAGTAAAGCAAACTATAAATCTATTTTGGCCAGCATGGAGACAAAGCCTGTTAAAAAGAAAAATAAAGGAGGAATTTCACTTCAAGCCAATTAAAGTTTATATTTCACTTACTCTACACCCAAGTTTCTTGGGGGATTAATTATATGCCTGGACATACATCTAATTAGTAAAAAGTTAGAAGTAAGAGGTAAGAAGTAAATGGTGGTCATTCTACCACTTTCCCCCTTCTGGAGTACATGTATTTATTTCTTGATACTAGATACTTTTTCCTTGATACTTATTTCTTAATTCTTGTGTCTTGATACTTGATACTTGATACTGACTCTCCTTCAAAGATACGAGGTATCATTATACCTGTCCATTCTGAAATTTTCCTTGCCCAGAACCGTAAATTCGTAGCATCCCAGATTTTGATGTTCAAAGATGTCCATATATTGAAGTGGATAATTAAGAATTAGGGAGACCATTACCCTCATTGCCCTACCGTGCATGCATATTAAAATATCTTCATGTTGTTGTTCCAGAATGTATTCTAACCCTTTCTTCAGCCTCCTATATACCATATTGGGAGACTCACCTCCTGCTATAGCATAATCCAGCTCTCCATCTGCCCACCTGCTGAGCATGTGTATATAATACTTGTTTTCATCATGAGTCATGGGTACACCCTCATACTTGCCCCAGCTGATCTCGTTCAGGTCCGGTATGGCTTCGGAGGGCAATCCCATTTCTAAAAACTGTTCTATCGATTGCTTTGTCCGCTGAAGACCCGTGTAGTAGACCTTATCAATTTTCAGGTGACGATGGGCTTTAAAAAATGCCTGCGCTTGGGTTCTTCCATTCTCATTTATAGGAGCATCTATTCCTGAGCCTTGTACTACTCCTTTTAGGTTGTAATCAGTTTGTCCGTGACGGACGATGTAAATTTTTTTAGTGGCCAAGATTCTTTATTTTTGTTCCAATGTTCAAATTAAGGGCTTTTTTAATCACAAAACATGATCTTTACCAAAAACCTCAGTCTAGATTTTTTAAATAAACTAGCTAAAGACACCATGACTTCCCATATCGGGATAGAATTTACTGAAGTAGGCGAAGACTTTATTTCCGCTACTATGCCTGTAGATGATAGAACCAAACAGTCTTATGGAATGTTGCATGGAGGTGCCAATGTAGTACTGGCAGAAACTTTGGGAAGTATAGCTGCGAACTTTACAGTTGACACGGATCGCCAGTATTGTGTAGGACTTGAAATCAATGCCAATCACCTTAAATCGGTCAGAGAGGGTTTTGTAAAAGGTACCGCCCGACCCATCCACATTGGCAAAAAGACTCAGGTCTGGGAAATACGGATCACAAACCCAGATGATCAACTGACCTGTATCAGCAGGCTGACTATGGCGGTGCTGGAGAAATGATGTGGGATGTGGGATGTGGGATGTCGGATGTTTAAAAGACGGGAGAACGAAGACCGAAGACTGAAGTGGGTGAAAATTAGTAAGAAGTAAGAAGTGAGAAGTATGAAAATGTCGGAGGTGGGATGACGGATGACGGATGTCGGATGACCGATGTCGGATGACGGATGTCGGATGTCGGATGTGTAAAAGACTGAAGACTGAAGTGGGAAGTATGAAATGAGAAGTGGGAGAAAATTAGTAGGAAGTAAAAAATTAGAAGTAAAAAAGTTGAAGAT
>DATHVH010000123.1:0-53168 GCA_035461405.1 Anditalea sp. | reverse complement strand
TCCGTGGGTAGTGCTTTTCTTGTTTAAAGCGAAAATTTTTTAATCTTTCCATATTTATCAATTTCAATTAATTTAGAATTATGTGCCATATTCTTATAATCCATATTTCAGCTTTGACACCAGTAGGAGATATTGATTAGTCAAATAAATGCTGTTATTATCGGTTTCAACTTTTATCCATCTATGGTCTATAAACCAAAGAAGTATAGTTTATTGATATCCTTGGGTATTGGCTGAATTTATAATATTTAAGGATAATTTTTGGGGATCCACCTATACAGAAAATTTAAAAATCCCCCAATTATTAAATTTAGGTTTGAAAATTAAACATACAATATAAAAATCCAATATTTTCCTTAGAGGAAATTAGCGGGTTAATAACCCGGGTATGTTAACATACCGCTTTTCGGTAGAAGTTGGGATTTAGGACAAAAAAAATGCGCTGTCATTTGACAGCGCTTTAAAATCAACCTTTATTACTTATTAACCTTTTGAAAGTTCAATGTTAACAGCCTTTCCTTTAATTGTGTTTGTGTTCATCACATCAATCACATGAGCTGCATCTTTAGAAGGTACGTCTACGAAAGAGAAGTTATCAAAGATATCAATACCACCAATGCTTCTACCTGGTACTCCAGTTTCGCCAGCTATAGCTCCTACGATATCATTAGGTCTGATTCTGTCTTTCTTTCCAAGGTTTAGGAATAGACGGGCCATGTTTGGCTCTCTTTTTCCTTTCTCTCTTGGAGATCCAGCAAATTTGCCTCTTTCTCTACCACCTTCACGACCGCCTCTTTCGAATCGGCCGCCTCTGTCTCCGCGATCACTTCTTTCGCCTCTTCTGCTTCCTCTGTCACCTCTATCTCCGCCACGGCCAAGTTCAAGTTCAAAGTTTTGCTCAGACACACTCTCAAGAGAGTTGCCAAGTTGCATTTTCATCAGCGCTAAGGTGATCTGCTCTAGAGAAAGTCCTTCTGTCAATAACTGACCGATAGTCTCTTCATAGACCTGAGTATCTCCTTCAGCTGAAAGCTGTCTGTAGATATCCTTAACGAATTGCTCTTTCTTAAGCTCAACCAGATCAGATGCAGATGGAGGAGCCATTTTAGTGATAGAAGTTTTGATAAATTTCTCAAGGTCTTTTACCCTGAACATATCTTTTCTACCGGTGATAAAGCTTATCGCTTTACCTGACTTACCTGCTCTACCTGTTCTACCGATTCTGTGAACGTAGTTCTCTTCATCTAATGGTAGATCATAGTTAAATACTACTTCCACATTATCCACATCGATACCTCTGGCAGCCACATCTGTAGCTACGAGTACTTTACAATGTCCTTTACGGAACTTGTTCATTACTTTGGTTCTCTGTGCCTGTGAAAGATCACCATGAAGTGCTTCAGCCTGAATACCTCTAGCAATTAAGCTTTCAGTAACTTCATCTGTAGATCTTTTAGTATTACAGAATACTACGGCGAGATTAATCTGGTGAAGGTTTATCAACCTGTGCATCAGTTCAATTTTCATTGAAGGCTTAACCTCATAATATTCTTGAGATATATTCTCTACTGTAAGTTCTTTTCTAAGGACTCTTACTATTTCCGGATTATTCTGGAATTTCTTAGTAAGATCCATGATAGGCTTAGGCATAGTAGCTGAGAAAAACACAGTCTGTCTTTCTGCAGGCATTGAGCTCAATATAGTCTCAATATCATCTCTAAAGCCCATGTCTAACATTTCGTCTGCTTCATCCAATACGATAATGCTAACATTATCCAGGTTTAAAGTACGACGCTGCATGTGGTCCATGATACGGCCAGGAGTTCCTACTACTATTTGAACGCCTTTTTTCAGAGATCTGATTTGTCTATCAATAGCTTCACCGCCATAAATGCAGGTACTGCTAATGCCTCTTTTGTATTTAGACAATTTTACAATTTCTCCTTCTACCTGTACCGCTAGTTCACGGGTAGGGCATAGGATCAATGCTTGAGGCTTGTTTAAAGATGGGTCTACCTGATCTATTATCGGAATACCGAAAGAGGCTGTTTTACCGGTACCAGTCTGAGCTTGTCCGATTACATCTTTGCCTTCCAATAAGAATGGTATAGATTGTTGTTGAATTGTAGAAGGTTGGGTATAGCCCATTTCTTCCACTGCCTTAAGAATTTCGTCAGAAATTCCAAGGTCTGAGAATAATAATTCTTTTTCCATGATGTTTTCCTTACTTCTCTATGCCACGACTTCCATGAAGTATCCCATACACAGCGACAGTAAGGAAATCCACGGCTTAGAAAAATGTATTAATTTTATTTCGGATGCAAAGGTAAGATAAATTATTTTGAATCCAAAGGGTTTGGTAATAATTATAAGAATATTTCTGTTAAAAAGCCTTGGTTTGGGTAATTAAATTCTGTGTCCAAGGCTACTATTTTTACATATATTGGGAAGATAGATTACTGACTAAGTCAATATATTCCTGCTCCGCATCTGCCTTTGACGTACCTTTAAGTTTTGCCCAGGCATTATATTTCGCTGCTGCTTTAAAATCAAAACCACCAGGTCGCTCCTCGTTGTTATCACCTTCAGTAGCTTGCTTATAATAAGCATACAAGGAGAGTAATTCTTCGTTGGTTGGTTTGGAGGTAAATTTCTTGGTAGTAGCTACAGCTTCGTCTAAATTATTGATACTCATACAGTAAACTTATTTTTATGTTTTGGGTTTCCAAATAGTATATTATAAAGCTAATATCTATAGATTTGGTTCCATAGAAATAAAAAAAAAACCACCCTGCTATGCAAGGTGGCCTTTATAATATAATCTTCTGCTATCTTTTATTCATAGAAACATAGTCTCTTTCGTTAGCTCCAGTATAAATCTGGCGTGGTCTTCCGATAGGTTCATTGTTTTCTCTCATTTCTTTCCATTGGGCGATCCAGCCTGGAAGCCTTCCCAATGCGAACATAACTGTAAACATGTCAGTAGGTATACCCAAAGCTCTGTAGATAATGCCTGAATAGAAATCTACATTAGGATAAAGCTTTCTTTCTACAAAGTAGCTGTCATTAAGGGCAGCTTCTTCTAGTTCTTTAGCTATGTTGAGGATAGGATCATTTTCAATGCCAAGTTTTTCCAAAACATCATCTGCAGCTTTTTTGATGATTTTAGCTCGGGGATCGAAATTTTTATATACTCTATGTCCAAATCCCATCAATCTGAAAGGATCATTTTTGTCTTTGGCTTTAGCTAAATATTTTTTGGAATCACCACCATCTGCTTTGATGTTTTCTAGCATCTCAATCACAGACTGGTTAGCTCCTCCGTGAAGAGGTCCCCAGAGGGCATTTATACCTGCTGATATCGAAGCAAATAAACTAGCCTGAGATGAACCCACTATCCTTACAGTAGAGGTAGAACAATTCTGCTCATGATCTGCATGAAGTATTAGTAGTTGATCCAAAGCTTTGGCCACTACTGGATCCACTTCATAATTTTCTGCTGGCAAGGCAAACATCATTTTCAAAAAGTTAGAGCAGTAGTCAAGACTGTTGTCCGGATAATTGGCCGGATGACCCATTTCATTTTTGTAAGCCCAGGCAGCAAATGTTGGCATTTTGGCTAATAGCCTTACGATGCTTAGATTTACCTTATCTGCAGACCTATTAGGATCTAGCGAATCAGGGTAAAAAGCTGTGAGCGAACATATCATAGAAGATAATACGCCCATCGGATGCGCATTTGATGGGAAGCCATCAAGTATTTTTTTTATGTCTTCGTGAACAAGGGTATGAGTAGTGACATCTCTACTGAATTTTTCATATTCGGCTTGAGTAGGCAACTCTCCGTAGATCAAAAGATAGGATACCTCTAAAAATGTGGATTTTTCGGCAAGGTCTTCAATACGATAACCTCTATATCTAAGTATTCCTTCTTCACCATCTAAAAAAGTGATGGCACTCTTAGTAGAACCGGTGTTTTTAAAACCTGGATCTATGGTTATAAGACCAGATTCACCTCTGAGTTTAGATATATCTACCGCTTTTTCATTTTCAGTACCTTCTATGACAGGTAATGTATATTCATTTCCATCGAAGGACAACTTAGCATTTTCAGACATAAAATTTGTATTTATCTAATTAAATAAAATTACTACTAGTTTGTTTTTAAATTCAGGCTTTAAGATAATAAAATCAAGCATTATATACACAATAATTTATTTCAACGCACCTATTTTGTGAGTAAAATCATAAATCATTTTATAATGCTAAACCCTGGGGAGATCGATAATAATTTAAAATCTCATTTCTTTCTGATTAACATATTTATACTGGATATGTTATGACAAAATAAAATTTGGAAAAAAAATATTTTCATTAAATCTCCAATTCAAAAAAAAATAGCCCATATAGGGCTATTTATTAATCACAGAAATGTTCAAATACTTCTACCAGATGATCACCTATAATTTGGGCATTTCTTCCTTCAATATGATGTCTTTCTAGAAAATGAACTAGTTCTCCATCTTTGAATAAAGCCATGGCAGGAGAGGATGGGGGATAGGGCAAAGTGTATTCCCTAACTTTATTTACGGCATCCTTATCATTGCCCGCAAAAACAGTCGCCAGAGTTTGTGGCTTTTTGCTGGATTTTTCTAAGGCAGTTCTCACACCTGGTCTAGCTGCTCCTGCAGCACATCCGCATACAGAATTAACTACGATAAGCGTGGTGCCTTTGTGATTTTTTAAATGATTATCTACATCTTCGGCAGTTCTGAATTCCTGAAAACCTGCATCGGTCAACTCAGAACGCATGGGTGCTACTAATTCCTCTGGATACATATTCTTTTATTATTTTTTATAAAAAACCTAATTCTAATTTTGCCACTTCCGACATCATATCCTGTGAGTAGGGAGGATCGAAAGTCATCTCCACTTCCACATTATTGATACCTTGGATCTTTTGGATTCTGCCCTTCACCTCTGAAGGGATAAACTCTGCAGAGGGGCAGTTTGGAGATGTCAATGTCATTAATACATAAACATTGTTGACTGGATATACGCTGATCTCATAGATCAACCCCAGTTCATAAACATCCACGGGAATCTCTGGATCATAAACCGTTTTGATGGCTTCTATAACTTTCTCCTTTAATTCCGGTATATCGATTTGGTTGGTTGTTTCTGTCATAAAGCTTTTGACTTGGTTTGGTAAGCTAAAGCATAAAGCTTCATTTGTTTGATCATGGCCGCGAGTCCATTGGACCGTTGAGAACCGATGATACTTCCCATTCCGATTTTATTTATAAAATATAGATCGGAATTAATGATTTCCTCCGGTCTTCGTCTTGAATAGACCCTTATCAGTAAACTGATAAGCCCCTTGGTAATGTCTGTATTACTATCTGCCAAGAAAATGATTTTGTCATCTTCATATGCTGTGGTAAGCCAAACTTTAGATTGACATCCTTTTATAATGTTTTCCTCCGTTCTTTCACTTTCTGGAAAATCATCCAATTTATCACCTAACTCCATTATAAAATAGATTGTAGATTCTTTGTCATCACCTAGGATTTCAAATTCTTCAATTATCTCATTTTGGACTTTATCAATTTCTGTCATTTATTTTTGAGTTTGGCTATTTTACTTACACTATCATATAGCCTGTCGATTTCCTCTTTCGTGTTGTAAACAGAGAAGGAAGCTCTAACAGTTCCCTCGATTTTAAATCTATTCATTAGTGGCTGGGTGCAGTGATGGCCTGTCCTTACTGCAATGCCAGCGGCATCCAGCATCATCCCCACATCAAAGGGGTGCATTCCGTTTATCAGGAATGATAGTACACTTACTTTATCTTTAGCAGTACCTATTGGAATAAATCCTTTTATAGATGTTAACTTTTCTGTAGCATAAGCTAAGAGCTCATCCTCGTGCTGTAAAATATTTTCTTTACCCAAAGTATTGATAAATGTTATGGCTTTATCAAATGCTATAACATCGGCAATATTAGGCGTACCAGCTTCAAATTTGAAAGGAATATCATTAAAGGTGGTTTTTTCAAAAGTAACTTCTTTGATCATTTCACCACCTCCTTGAAAAGGGGGCATGGACTCCAGAATTTCACGTTTCCCATATAATACGCCCATTCCCGTGGGGCCATATAGTTTATGGGCAGAAAATGCCAGAAAATCACAATCCAAAGCTTGCACATCTACTTTAAAATGGGAGGTGGATTGAGCTCCGTCTAAGAGTACTCTAGCACCAACTTGATGAGCACTTTCTATGATAGACTTGACTGGATTTATAGTGCCAAGCGCATTGGAAACATGAACTACTGATACCAGTTTAGTCCTTTCAGTAAGCAGCTTTTCAAATTCTTCGAACAAAATTTCGCCCGCATCATTGATAGGAATGATTTTGAGAATTGCACCCTTTTCCTCACATAAAAGTTGCCAAGGCACAATATTAGAATGATGCTCCAGCGTAGAAATTATTATTTCGTCACCCTTTCCGATGAATTTTCTACCAAAGGTTGCCGCCACCAGATTGATACTTTCTGTAGTACCTTTGGTGAAGATTATTTCTTCAGATTCAGACGCATTGATAAAGGATTTTACAGTTTCCCTAGTATTTTCATAATACCGGGTGGCTCTATCAGCCAAGGTATGTGCGCCCCGGTGAATATTTGAGTTATCCAGCTCATAATAATTTACCAAAGCATCTATTACTTGCCTGGGTTTTTGGGTGGTGGCTGCATTGTCCAAATAGACCAGTGGTTTGCCATTTACTTCCTGATGGAGAATGGGAAACAATGACCGGATTTTCTGGATATCTAACTTCATGAATGGAGGTTTAGAAATTGGTACCTAAAGTTTCGTGGATTAGGTCTACACAATATTCTTTAAATGCATCTACTTTAATGTGCTCGATAACATCTCCTGCAAATGCATAAAGCAGGAGAGCTCTGGCTTGCTCTTTGCCAATACCTCTGGCTCTAAGATAAAATAGGGCTTCCTCGTCTAGCTGGCCAGTAGTACAGCCGTGTGAACATTTGACATCATCTGCCCATATTTCAAGCTGCGGCTTAGTATTGATGATAGCATCTTCAGAAAGAAGGATGTTATTGTTTTGCTGGAATGCATTTGTTTTCTGAGCGTCCTGACGGACAAATATTTTACCGTTGAAAACACCTCGAGAACTATCTGCTAAAATTCCTTTATAAAGTTCATTGGAATCACAGTGTGGCTGGGTGTGGTCTACATTGGTATGATTATCCACGTGGGCTTTTCCGTTCAAAATATACAGTCCGTACATATTTCCTACACAGCCAGAACCAAGGAGATTTAGACTGGTGTTGTTTCGGATCATATTGGCCTGGAGCGAAAGTACAAAAGAGGTAAAGGTACCGTCTCTGTGTACATCAGCATGAAAGCTGTTTACTTCTATAGCCTGTTTGCTATGATTCTGAATTCTATAATAATGAAGATGGGAGTTGGATGAATTTTTAACTTCTATAGATCCATTTAAGAAATATGGATTTTCATCCAGACTAATAGTTTTCTCTAAGAAAATAGCTTCTGAATTTTCTGCACCTTCTATCCAGATCTTAGGAGAAATTACTTGCCCAGAACTGGCCTGCACATAGTTCAAAACCAAAATGGGTTTATCTAATACAGTATTTTTTGAAATCTGTATGTATATTCCATGTTGATAGCTTACCTGGTTAAGGGCCATAAAGCTATCATTATTAATATCATGAATTTTATATGGCGGATTACTGGTTTCGCTAATTTCAGACAGAGAAAGCCCTGTCTCCGGAAGATGAGAATGCTTTGATTCAAATCTTCCGTTATTTATTACTAAAGTATAAGCGTCTAATCCTGGAATGGCCGCTGCATTTATATCTTCATTAGATATAAGGGCAGGGGAGGCTTGGTTAAAATTCGTAATTTCAGCCTCTATTCTTTTTGTTATCGCAGTAAACTTGTACTCTTCGTTTTTGGTACTTGGAAGTCCATTGTCCCGAAGCAGATTCATGGCGCCTTCATCTCTGCTGGTTGAAAGCGTAGCCAGAAAGTTTTCGGATAATTTATCCTTAGTTATAGTAGTCATCTTAAATATTCTAAAGGGTGATAAAAATTAAGCCTAAACGGTGGTTCCGCCAGCTTCTTCTTTAATCCAATCATATCCTTTTTCTTCCAGCTCAAGCGCTAAGTCTTTGGTTCCGGATTTGACGATTCTACCATTATAAAGAACATGTACGAAATCAGGTACTATATAATCAAGTAACCGCTGATAGTGAGTTACTACGATTGTCGCATTGTTGGGAGATTTTAAATGATTGACACCATTAGAAACAACTCTTAAAGCATCTATATCCAAACCGGAATCAGTTTCGTCGAGGATAGATAGCGTAGGCTCTAACATTGCCATCTGAAAAATTTCATTTCTCTTTTTCTCTCCTCCTGAGAATCCCTCATTTAGAGATCTGCTCAATAATTTTTGATCAATCTCTACCAACTTCATTTTTTCTTTCATCAGAGAAAGGAATTTAACAGCATCTAAAGGATCTTGACCTCTATAAGCTCTCACCTGATTGATAGCAGTACGAAGAAAATTAGTTGAGCTAACTCCGGGTATTTCTACTGGATACTGAAATGCTAAAAACACTCCTTCTCTAGCTCTGTCTTCTGGGCTCAAGTCCAAAAGATCTTTCCCTTGGAATAAAACTTCACCCTGCGTCACCTCATATTCCTCTCTACCGGCCAGTACTGAAGCCAATGTAGATTTACCGGAACCATTTGGTCCCATGATGGCGTGAACTTCACCGGCTTTGATTTCTAAGTTAATCCCATTAAGAATAGGAGTTCCTTCTATTGAGGCGTGTAAATTTTTTATAGATAACATGTCTGTAATTTCAATTGATTGCTATTGTTTTCAGCTGCCATACCTTCCTACCGGCAGGCAGTTGGGACCTCGCATTGAGAATCATTCCAGTTTAAAAGAAAATTTTTCTTAATGCTCGGTTTCAAATATTTAAAATTTATCCAACACTTCCTTCAAGGGTAAGTGCTAGAAGCTTCTGGGCTTCCACGGCAAACTCCATTGGTAACTGGTTCAACACTTCTTTAGCATACCCATTTACGATAAGAGCAACAGCATCTTCAGTAGCTATACCTCTCTGGTTACAATAGAATAGTTGATCTTCACCTATCTTAGAAGTGGTAGCCTCATGTTCTACTTTCGCGGTAGAATTGTGGATGTCTATGTAGGGGAAAGTATGTGCACCACAAAGGGAACCCATTAATAAAGAGTCACACTGGGAGAAGTTCCGCGCGTTGGTGGCACGCTTCATCACCTGTACCTGGCCTCTGTAAGAGTTCTGTGAATGTCCAGCGGATATACCTTTAGATACTATTCTAGATTTAGTATTCTTTCCTATATGGATCATTTTAGTACCGGTATCTGCCTGCTGGTAATTATTAGTCACCGCTACAGAATAGAATTCACCTATAGAATTATCCCCCTTAAGTATACAGCTTGGATACTTCCAAGTCACGGCGGAGCCAGTCTCTACTTGCGTCCAGGAAATTTTGGAATTATCTCCAGCACAGATTCCTCTTTTAGTCACAAAGTTATAGATACCACCCTTACCGTTCTTATCACCTGGATACCAGTTTTGAACAGTAGAATATTTCACTTCAGCATCTTTGGCAGCATATATCTCTACTACAGCTGCATGAAGTTGGTTTTCATCTCTTTGGGGAGCAGTACATCCTTCTAAATATGAGCAATATGAACCTTCATCTGCTATAATTAGCGTTCTTTCAAATTGTCCTGTATTGGCCGCATTGATTCGGAAGTAGGTAGATAACTCCATCGGACACCTAACACCTTTAGGTATATAACAGAAAGATCCGTCTGAAAAAACAGCTGAATTTAATGCAGCATAGTAATTATCAGTCATAGGAACTACTGAACCTAAATACTTTTTTACCAGCTCAGGGTGATTATGCACGGCTTCACTGAAAGAGCAGAAAACTATTCCCAGCTTGCCTAGCGTATCTTTAAAAGTGGTACCAACTGAGACAGAATCAAGTACAGCATCCACAGCTATACCCTGCAATTTTTTCTGTTCGTTTAAAGATATACCCAATCTTTCATAGATCTGTAACAGTTCAGGATCTACCTCATCTAAATTTTGGGGTTTTTTCTGTTGTTTTGGAGCAGAATAATATCTTAATGACTGAAGATCTATATGGGGATAGTGAACATTGGCCCATTCGGGCTCTATCATTTTTTCCCAATTTCTAAAAGCTTTCAACCTCCAATCGAGTAACCACTGGGGCTCTTCTTTTTTAGTTGAAATCCATCTGATTATTTCTTCGTTCAGTCCTATAGGAGCTTCATCAGCTTCGTAGTTTACTGACCAGCCATGTTCGTATTCTTTGGAGGTAAATTCCTCTAAAATTTGATTGTCTTTGCTCATAAAATCGAGTTATTTAGACTAATTACATTTTGTAGCGCAAAGATACAACATTAATCTAAATTATTATGTTCGCTAAGTATCAAATTTAGAGGAATTCTCTTAATTTATTACCTTTAAGTAATTGAAATACAAGTATTTAATATTTATATCTATGGTATTCTATTTAGATCTTAAAATTGTTTAATTCATATATAATCATGAATAAACTTAATTAAAATTTTATTTAGATTTAATCTAAATAGTATAATTACTTCTCAAAAAGCTGTATTGGCCTATTTATACTTTCCTCTAATACGATTAACGTTTCAGTTCTATCAATGCCATCGACTCTCTGAATAGTATTCAAAACATCCCTTAGATGATTAGTATCTTTACAGATTATTTTAGCAAAAATACTATAATTACCTGTAGTGTAATAAGCATTTATAACTTCGGGTACTTGTTTTAGCCTCTCTATGACTGTATCATATAAGGAACTCTTTTCTAAATAAATACCCAAAAAAGCGGAAATGTCATAACCCAGTTTAGAAAAGTCTATATTTAAGGTGGCACTTTTTACTATTCCCATATCCTCAAGTTTTCTCATCCTGACATGAACTGTACCTGAAGAGACAAAAACTTTTTTAGCGATTTCAGTATATGGGGTTTTGGCATCTTCATTTAGCAACGAGATGATTTTAAGGTCGACATTGTCGATATCTAAATTTTTTTCCATTATAAAAGTAGGTTATTGGATTTAATTCAATAAAGAAGGGTTAAAATTGTTAAAATGTCAAAAAAAATACCACATTAATTTTATAATCAACATTGAGATTCAACGCTTTTAATTTTGAATTTGTTTCCATGGTAGATGTTTTATTTTGCAGTAAAATAAAAAATACTAATTTAAAATTGAATTTTTGAAAAAATATTCCATAATTTGTAATTAAATGGAGAGTAAAAACTTTTAATCTCTAAAGTTATATTTGGGTTTATATTCTGAAAAAGTCCTGCTTATGGTAGGACTTTTTTTTATTTTATCAAATATGAAATTGTCAGATTAACCAATTGATTTATAAGTAATTAAGTAAAAATTTGCCCAACTTTTAAATTTATTCATACTTTAATTTGAATTTCACACACATAAATTTGCGTTTAAAATACTTTTTTCTGTATATTTGTAGAGTAAATAAATCTACAACATATGAAAGGAATATTTTTAACAGCCGCATTTATTTTAGTTTGCCAAATCACCATGGCACAAACGCAGCTTATAACTGCCTTAGGTTTAACCAATGAAACACTTTTTAATTCTGACGTAAACATATCTATCGGTGAAAAAGATGAATTCACCAGTTATTCCTATTATGAAACTGGTGAACTTAAAGCTATCAAGCCTATTGTAGATGGCAAATTTGAAGGTGAATTAATGTCATTTTATAGGGACGGATCATTGCGTCGTAGAGAATTTTTTGAGAATGGTGAGTCACTTGGTGGAATATGCTTTGATATGGATGGTAAAATATCAGCTTATGAGCCATTTATGCAATATGCCTCACTTAGAGGTGACCTTGATGCAGCAGAATTTGTAGATCAGCACAGTTCATTTATTTTTAGAACTAAAAAAAGTATGGAAATAGAAGAACTTAAAGTGATATTAAATATTAGTCACCTCGGTAAATTAGTAGGGTATGATTTTTTAACAGAAGTAGATAATGGTACCCAGCAGAGAGTAGCCTATGTTTTGAGACAGATGTCCGACTGGAATCCTGCTATGGAAGAAGGCATGTTCGTACCTATGGAATATGAATTGACTATCAGATAATTAAAAATAATTTCTCACACTTTTTAATAGGGGTCTGCTCAATGAAGCGGACCCTTTTTCTTTATACGTATCTATATTTCCATTTCCATATATTTTTTATATATACCATTGATCAAAATATGGTGTGAACTTTCTAATCTTAATAGTAATTTTCAAATAAGAAAAAACTAAATATTACAAATGCATAAAGTCAAGTTTATATTAATTGTTTGGGTGCTGCTGATATCTTATAGTGTATCAGGCCAGGAAAAAAGACCTTTGAATCATGATGATTATGATAGTTGGGAGTCTGTTTCTTCAGAAAAAATATCTAAGAATGGTTCTTGGGTCGGGTATGAAACAAACCCACAGGAAGGGGATGGGCGAATAGATTTTGCATCTCCTACTAATACAGCTTCAAGATATCAGATCAGTAGAGGAAAAAATTTTATATTTTCTAATGAAGGCAATTATGCCATAGGTATGATCAAGCCCGAAAATGAAAAAGTCAGAAGACTTAAACTAAAGGACACTAAAAAAGATGACCTTCCCAAAGATTCCGTGTTTATAATTAACCTGTCGGATGGAGGAATAGAAAAGTTTCCTAAAGTGAAATCTTTTAAAACCCCCAATAAAGAGGGTGAGATGCTGGCTTTGCACTTCGAAAAGGCTACAGTAAAACCTGCTGCAGAAAAGGACAGTGTAGAAAAATCAGAAAAACCGAAGAAGACTACCGGCACTAGGCTGCTAGTTAGAAGTTTTGACGGATCCAAGAGCTGGGAATTTAAAAGAGTCAAAGATTATGGCTTTTCGGAAAATGGAGATTTTCTATATTATGTAAATGCTCCAGAAGATACTTTGAAGAATGAAAGTATATATGTAGTAGACATGAAAACTGGGGAGTCAAAAATGGTAGATGAAGGAAAAAACGACTATACACGCCTTACATTTTCTGAAGATAAAAAATGGTTAACGTATATGGCAACCGAAGATAGTGTTAAAGCGAAAAAACCATATTACGATTTATATCTATACAACATTGCAAAAAATGCCACTCAGAAAATTGCTGATAAAAACACTGCGGGTATTTTAGATAACGGGATGGTTAGTAAAAATGCCAATCCAAAATTTTCAAAAGATGGAGAGCGACTTTATTTCGGGACAGCGCCTGATTATGTAACCTATGCATATGAGGATGATACTACCATACTTAAAGAGGAAAGAGTATCTCTCGATATATGGGGATGGCAGGATGCTGAAATTCAGCCTATGCAAATCAAGCAGAAAGAGCGTGAGCAGAAGAAATCTTTAATGGCCTCCTATAATATATCTAATGGAAAAGTTACCCAGCTAGCTGACCGTGAAATAGAGAATGTTGTCATTGATTCAAAAGGTAAACATAAAATAGCATTAGCCCTAGATGACAAACCTTACAGAAGAAACTACAGCTGGAATATTCAAATAGGAAGGGATGTTTATTTGGTGGATTTAGAAAACGGAAATAAGGAGCTGATTCAAAAAGATTTGAAAGGATATCCTTCCCTATCTCCCGAAGGGAAATATGTGTACTGGTATAGTAATAGTGACAGTACGTGGATGGCATATAATGTAAAATCAAAGGAAAAGAAAAATTTAGGTGCCGGCATGGATGTAATCTTTTATGATGAAATTCACGACAGTCCATCAATGCCATCAAGTTACGGTAATGCGGGTTGGATGAAAGGTGATGAAGCTTTTTTAGTTTATGATAAATATGATATCTGGAAAATAGATCCTACTGGTAAAAACAAACCGCTAAATATTACCAAAGGGATGGGAAGAGAATCACAGATTACTTTTAGAAGAGAAAGTGTGATAGAAGATGAAGAATTTATCGACCCTAAATCTGAACTCATTTTATCTGCATTTCATGAATTTAGCAAGAAAAATGGTTATTTCTTAGGAGATATCACAGGTAAATCCACTCCACGAGAACTTATCTATACAGATCATAGGTACTATTCATTGAAGAAAGCAGAAAAATCAAATAATCTAACGGTAAGAAGATCTACATTTCAGCAGAATCCGGAAATATTTGCTACCAATCTGCAGTTTGAAGATCTAAATCAATTGTCTACAACCAATCCTCAGCAGGCTAATATCAATTGGGGCAGTGTAGAACTGGTTGATTACAATACTAATGATGGTACACCAATGCAAGGACTTTTATATAAACCGGAAAATTTTGACTCTCAGAAAAAATATCCGATGATGGTTTATTTTTATGAAAGAAACTCTGACGGTTTACATAATTACCGTGCTCCTGCACCGAGTGCATCTACCATTAACATTCCATATTTTGTAAGTAACGAGTATGTCGTATTTGTACCTGATATTAAATATGATTTAGGATTACCAGGACCAAGTGCCTATAATAGTATAATGCCAGGAGTACATGCAGTATTAGCTAAAGGATTTGTAGATAAAGAAAATGTAGCGATTCAAGGACAAAGCTGGGGAGGCTATCAGGTGGCATATCTGATTACCCAAACTAATATGTTCAAAGCGGCGGGAGCAGGTGCACCAGTAGTAAATATGACCTCTGCCTATGGAGGTATCAGATGGGGGACAGGGATGAGCAGGATGTTTCAATATGAGCAGACTCAATCAAGAATTGGGGGGACTCTATGGGATAAACCTAGTCACTATATAGAAAATTCTCCTCTGTTTTACGCTGATCGTGTCACAACTCCAGTATTGAT
Organism: Anditalea sp.; assembly: GCA_035461405.1. Classification (GTDB taxonomy): domain Bacteria; phylum Bacteroidota; class Bacteroidia; order Cytophagales; family Cyclobacteriaceae; genus Anditalea. The sequence continues at coordinate 38,158 of DATHVH010000123.1, read as the reverse complement.
CATGCACAATGATGCAGACGGTTCTGTACCATGGTATCAAGGGATAGAAATGTTTATGTCTTTAAAAAGATTGAATTCTCCAGCTTGGCTCTTGGTTTATAATGACGAAGACCATAATCTGGTGCAAAGAAAAAATAGAAAAGATCTCTCGGTGAGGTTGTCTCAATTCTTCGACCATTATCTAAAAGATGCTCCAGCACCTTTATGGATGACTGAAGGCTTACCGGCAGTAGAAAAAGGGAAAACTCTTAAATACGATCTTTCTGAATAGATAACTCTCAGAACAAAAAAAATCCTCTTTAATTAAAAGGGGATTTTTTTTGTTCCATTAAATTCACTGACCAGTGGCCTGAGATTTTACCGACATACCGGCTACAATTACCCTTCCTAAAGATGATATAATAAGTCTACCTGCCTTAGCGCAAGCTTCGACTATTGACCTTCAAAACCTTACTATTGAGGGCTGCTTTAACAATAAAATATATTATTCATTCCCATATTCCATCTTGAATGATCTCGAGAACATGACCAAATGGATCTTCAAAATAAAAACTTTCCTTATCATCTTTCCACTTTTGGACATGTGTAATGACTATCCCATGATCTTTAAATTTTTTTAGAGTATTTCCATAATCTTCTTGCTTTACTTCGAAAGCAATGTGTTGCTTTCCCACAGCATAATGAGGGGGTAAATTTTGTTCATATTTAGTTTCTTCGGGGTTGAAGCAGAGGAGTACCGAAGTACCACATCTAAAAAATATATGTCTTTTTTCCACCTTGGATATAATAGGAAGCTCCAGAATTCCATGATAGAATTTTTCAGCTAAGTCCAAGTCATTTATATAAATGCAGGTTTCTTTTATCTGTGTGAAATTCATTTTTTGGATTTAGTTTATTTAGAACTTGATTGAAAGGAAAATTAATAGTATTTGATTGACATCTCCTATAAGCTTTCGGTATATAATAAATTTTTAATTGATGTAACAGAATTATCAGCAATTTTGCCAATAATTCTAATATAGCCTTAAATAATTGCGGGTAATCGTCGACAGTCCATAAAAAGCATAATTCATGTTTTAAACAAATTCTAATGAGCTTGTACTACGAAAGCATTTATATAAATAACATATTAAAATGAACCCAGTCAATTAAATGCTACTAATATTAAGTGTCAAGTTTTTCACTTATTTTTTATAATGTATCTATAGCGTTACTTCTTTTAATTTTAATTTACAATCTCTAATGACCGGGTGGATTTTTTGCAAGTGTTCTTCCTCAGAAGAATAGCCATGATATAAATTGAGGAAATGAAATAATACAGATAAATAAAAAATGTCAAATGGTATATTTAAATCTACCCTATTAAAATAATCTCGTATTTCATCTTTATAGCAGTTAAAAAAATCTCGCTCATTGAATACAAAATAAGAAAGCAATAGAACACCAAAATCTGCCCCAAGATGATAATTTCCTGAATTATCCCAATCAATTATAATATTACCCATAAATACATTATCCTCTTTCAAATCAAAGTGTTGAAAATAAACAGGGGTAGATTTAACTACAGCATTCAATTTAAAAAGTTCTAATTCCGAAAAGTATTCAGCTTTTATCAGTCTTTCGTTTCCTATGATAAATCTATCGTATTGTATTTTATCACTCTTAAGCGCTGAATCAGGGGGATAGAACATATTAATAGTAGTTTCTTTCAATGTCCTGTATTCCTCTCCCGCTGGAATTCGGTTTAATTTTAAAAATTCAAAAAGGAACACAGTTAGCTTCTCCCCACATACAATCTCAATAATTTTTGGAGTTCTAATGTTTAAATTAATCAAATGAGGAGAAATATTTTTGTTAAATCTTATGTTTGGATTTAGGCCTGGCGAATCGTTATAAAAAATTTTCTCAAATATATCAGAAGTAGGGCTTGACAATTTCCTGTTCGGTTTTAATATTCCAGCGCCCCTTCCTTCATTAATAAACTTCTTTATTTTAAATAATTTGGTGTAATTTAAATTTAATGAAGGATCATATTTTTTTAATATAATTTCAAAAAGTAATTGGTACTTACGTGCTGCTATCGGTACTATTAAGTCTTTGAATTCCCTTACAGAAATAGTTAAGCCAAACAATAATTTGATAAGAGATAAAACTTTAGCCATTAAAAATAATTTCAGTATTTTTAATATAGAAATACATCAATAAAGATGCTATTCTAAAAAATATGAAATAAAATTTTAACAATTAAAGGGGGTAAGGTCTTGACGGATTCAAACAAAATATTTCAATATCTAATTATTAAACTTTGACTAATTTGTTTGTGGGCTCAGATATATACTTTTCTAATACACATTAACTATAGTGGGTACCCTAGACCCACTTTCTATAATTCATTATTTGCCAGGTAAAAGGATTTCAATATATATTTTAATTGCTCATACTCTATGAGAAAAGCATCATGTCCATAAGGGGATTTAATTTCCGAATACACCCCTTTCTTGCAATAATTGCTAATGAGTTGGGACTCTTCTTTACGAAAAAGCTCATCTGTGTCTATACCAATAGCGAGTACTTTGGCACTAATATCTCCCAGCGCCTTTTCCAATCCTCCACGCCCTCGCCCTAGATCATGGCTGTCCATTGCTTTGGTAAGTACCCAATAGGAAAGTGCATTAAATCGTTGGGACAATTTTTCACCTTGATAACGGAGATAGCTGCTGACTTTAAAATTATCCAACTTTTCTTCACTTTCTTTTTGTGTTTCTATAAATGCAAGCGGGTGCCGATAAGTAAGCATTCCTATGGCTCTGGCTGTTTTGATTCCTGCTTTTCCAGCCTCGGGATGATGTTCTCCCCAAGTGCAGTCAGCGCTGATGGCCATTCGCTGTGCCTCGTTAAATCCAATAATCCAGGGGGTGGCCTTGGCATTAGCGGCTACAATTATACTATTTTTCAATTTGCTACCGAGAGTATATGACCACTCTAATGCCACCTGTCCACCAAGTGAACCTCCTATTAAAGTGTGTATTTGCTGTACGCCTAGATACTCCCGCAGATGCTCCAGCGCTTGGGCTTGATCACGGGTAGTAAGTGTAGGGAAATCATAATAATAGGGTTCCTCGGTTTCCGGATTGATGCTTAAGGGATTAGATGACCCATAGCAAGAGCCCAGTAGATTTGAGCTTATGATTATATATTCATTTGGATCATAAAATTTATCTTCACCTATTATACCGCTCCACCATTCCATTACTTTGTCATTTCCGGTAAGGGCATGATTTACCCATAATATAGGGCGGTGTGAATCATTAATATCACCATATACGGTAAAGGCAATTTCGAATCCGGAGAGTTCTTCTCCGGATTCTAATGGGAAAGTATTTTTAAAATGGAAAATCTCACTGGTCATTTCAATTCTCTGATAAGGAGAGGTTAGATTCATTGTTTGTTGAAAGTTTTGTAAAAGCCTCAGTAAGATCAGACTTAATGTCTTCGATATATTCTATTCCCAGAGAAATTCTCAAGAGGGTAGGGGTAACTCCTGCATCGGCCTGCTCTTGATCACTTAGCTGCTGATGGGTGGTGGCTGATGGCTGTATGATTAATGTTTTTGAATCCCCGACATTGGCTAAGTGAGAGATAAGCTTTAATTCATTGATAAAAGTAGAAGCATCTTCTTTTTCTCCCTTGAGTTCAAAACTGAGCACTCCACCATAGCCATTTTTCAAATATTTCTTGGCTAGAGCGTGATACGGAGAGGATGGAAGACCAGGATAATTTACTTTTTTTACTTGAGGATGTTGCTCTAGCCATTTTGCTATTTCTAGCGCATTGTCTACTGTTCGCTGTACCCGTAGTGAAAGTGTTTCAATGCCCTGTAACAGTAGAAATGAATTAAATGGACTTATAGCAGGCCCAAAATCACGTAAGCCTTCTACTCGGGCTCTTATAGCAAAGGCTACATTTGGTAATCCCAACGCATTGCCTTCTCCAAAAGCTTCCCAAAAATTCAAGCCATGGTAACCTTCTGATGGTTCTGAAAACTGCGGGAATTTCCCATTGCCCCAGTTATAATTACCTCCATCTACGATTATTCCCCCTATAGATGTACCATGTCCACCTATCCATTTAGTGGCAGAAGAAGTAACTATGTTTGCTCCGTGAGCTATAGGTTGAAAAAGAAAACCTCCAGCGCCAAATGTATTGTCTACAATTAATGGGATATCAAATTTTTTGGCCAGATTGGCTATTGCTTCAAAATCAGGTATGTTAAATTCTGGATTTCCTATGGTTTCAAGATAGATGGCTTTTGTTTTTTCATCAATGAGCTTTTCATAGTATTCGACATCATTGCCCTTGGCAAACCGTGCCTCTATACCCAATCGTTTGAATGAAACTTTAAATTGATTATGCGTACCTCCGTAAAGGAATGAGGTGGTTACGAAGTTATCTCCAGCCTGAAGTATATTATTTAAGGCTAGAAACTGTGCTGCCTGCCCTGAAGCAGTAGCTACAGCAGCCACGCCTCCTTCCAGCGCTGCTAATCTTTTTTCAAATACATCTGTAGTAGGATTCATTATCCTTGTATAGATGTTTCCAAACTCTTTTAATCCAAAAAGATTAGCTCCGTGCTCGGCGGAATTAAACACATAGGAAGTGGTTTGATAAATAGGTACAGCTCTTGCATTAGTAGTGGGATCAGGCTCTTGACCTGCGTGTAACTGTAAAGTGTCGAAATGATAATTTTGTGACATGGGATATAGGTTATTAGGTTAAAGAAAATAAATTAAGAGTATATACTTTAGAATTAATCATCTTGATGAGCATCTTAATTGACGAACATGCGGAAGGGTAAAACACAGCGAAATGTGCAATACTTTAAGAACTGGCTTGGAAGACTTAAATAAATGGGAAATTTTATATAGCATCGGTTAAGAATTTATATTTCCTAGAGAGTATATTCTCTATAGGCAGGAATTGGCACCTTGGATCTTCCAGGTTGCCAGAGGGTCTTAGAGCCTGTCTCTCACCTCTTCTTTATAAACCTTACCACTAAAAAAGTGATAGGATAAAACAAATTAACAATAAGCTTGATGAATATACAATAGATTACTAGAAAATTTGTTAAAAATTTAATGAAATACCATCTTAAGATATTGCTCTTTTTGCCATTAGCGCTACTAACCTCTATAGACTCTTTTTCTCAAACTATAGATCAATTTGGACTGGAAGGCCAATACGGCTTTATCATCCCCCATGCCGGGGATCTTCAAAATATCTCTACATCAAACCCTTACGGTGTACAGTTGAGCTACTCGAGACTTAATACCTCCAAACAAAATTGGGAAGTATGTAATTGTTTTTATTATTTAGGACTTCAGATTTCTGTCCACGATTTTGGAAATGCAGATGTACTCGGCCAGGCAAATTCTATAACGGGATTTTTTGAACCGATTCTTTGGTCTCGAAATTCATGGCAGTTCACTTTAAAAAGTGGAATTGGTTTTACCTATCTCACCAATGTGTATAATGAAGAAACCAATCCCGAAAATCTGTTCTTTAGCAGCCCATTAAGCTTTTTGGTTTTTGCCCAACCAAAATTGAATTACCGGCTTACTGAGAAACTAGATCTAAATTTATCTGTGATCTATAATCATATTTCTAATGGAGGTCAAAGACAGCCTAACCGAGGGATTAATTATCCAATGTTAGGAGTAGGTTTATCTTATTTAGTGGATCGAGAGAAATTGCCACGGTATGAGTCCGATCAAGAAATGGAAAAATGGAATTATTATATTGATTTTTTTGGAACAAATAGGAAAACGGGAATAGGTGATCATAGAGGATATCTTTTTGGAAGCAGTGCGGGTACCTATTATCAATTCTTTCCGATAAGTGCATTTGGGGGAGGATTTGAAATTTATCACGACCAGTCCCTGATTAGCAAAGATAAACGTTTCTTTGATGGATTTATAGCGGCTCCATATGCTTCACATCACTTTACATTCGGGAAATTTAGTTTTAGTCAGAGATTTGGCTATTATCTTCAGAAGCCATCAGGATATAACGACCATCCATTCTATCAAAGATACATCATCGAATATGGTTTCTTGGACAATATCAAACTAGGTATGGGACTAAAGGTTCATGGCCATGTAGCAGAAAATATAGACTTCCGTCTGGGATGGAGGTTTTAAAAACTCCACTCATCAAATAGAAATTAATTTGTTTAGGCTTTTTATTATTTTTGGGCCTTAAATAATTAAGTCTATGAGAATGGGAAAAATTATGATATTTCTTGGCATTTTGTCAGGAGTATTGTTTAATGCAAATGGCCAATCAACACCTAATTGGCTAAGGTATCCATCTATATCTCCAGATGGCAGTAAGATAGCCTTTACTTATAAAGGTGACCTGTATATAATACCATCTGATGGTGGCAAAGCTACTCAACTAACCTTTCATGAAGCGCACGATTTTATGCCTGTATGGAGTAAGGATGGACAGCGGATAGCCTTCGCCTCTGACAGATATGGAAACTTTGATGTATTTATAATGGATAGTGATGGAGGAGAGGCCAGCAGGCTTACTTTTCATTCTAATGATGAATATCCTTATTCCTTCACATCGGAAGATGAAGCGGTCATTTTTGGAGGAGTACGTCAGGATTTGGCAGCCCATAGACAATATCCTACGGCATCCCAACCGGAACTCTATAAAGTACCTGTAAAGGGTGGGAGAGTAGACCAGGTATGGACTATACCCGCGGAATACGTTCAAGTCAGTGCTTCCGGTGATAAAATCATATACCACGATAAAAAAGGTGGAGAAAATGAATGGCGCAAGCATCATACATCAGCAATTGCAAGAGATATATGGATCTATGATGTAAATACCAATGAGCATAAAATGATAACTGACTTTTCAGGTGAAGATAGAAATCCAGTTTTTGCCAATGGAGAAAAAGATATTTACTATCTAAGTGAAGCTACGGGGTCATATAATGTCCATAAGCTTACCTTAGAAGAGAATGCAAAGCCTCAGGCACTCACAGATTTTAAAACGCATCCAGTAAGATTTCTTAGCATATCCAATAATGGAAAGATGAGCTTCAGCTATGACGGAGAGTTGTATACTCTTAGAGATGGTGAGGAGCCAAAAAAATTGGAAGTAAGCATTAAAACTCAAGGCATAGACAATAAAGATAAATTTATTTCCATCAATGGTGGCGTTCGTGAAATGTCGGTTTCTCCAGATGGAAAAGAAATAGCCATTATATCAAGAGGTGAAGTATTTGTCACTTCTGTGGATGGGGCGATGACTAAGAGAATAACCAATACTCCTGAACAGGAAAGGTTTGTGCACTTTGCTCCAGATGGAAAATCAATAATTTATTCCAGTGAGCGAGATGGTAAATGGCAGATCCTACAGGTAAAGAAAACCAGAAAAGAGGAGCCCTTTTTCTTTGCCTCTACCTTAATAGAAGAAACAGTTTTGGTAGGAAACGAACATGATAACTATCTGCCAGAGATGTCTCCTGATGGGAAAAAATTAGCATATATCGAAAATAGAAGAACGCTAAAGGTCTTGGATTTAGAGTCAAAAAACACGGTGACCTTATTGACTCCTGGTGAACTCTTTCACATGCAGGATGGTGATCAGTATTTTACATGGAGCCCAGATAGCAAGTGGCTGTTGGCTAGCTATAGACCTACTATGGCAAATGGAGAAGTGGTGCTTTTGGATGTTTCCGGCAAAAAAGAAATGATAAATCTGACCGAAAGTGGTTATGGAGATTCCAATCCAAAATGGGTTAATGATGGAAAACAGATGATCTGGTTTAGCAATAGAGATGGTATGAAAAGCTTTGCTACGAGTGGTGGATCTCAAAATGATGTGTTTACGATGTTTTTCACACAAGAAGCATGGGATAAATTCCAATTGGACAAAGAGGATTTTGACCTGATGAAAGAAATAGAAAAAGCCGCCAAAGGTGAAGAAAAATCGGATGATATAAAAGACGCCAAAAAAGAGGAAAAAAAGGTAGAAGATATAAAAATTGATTGGGATGATCTACGAGAAAGAAAGGCAAAGCTGACGATCCATTCTGCAGCCTTAGGCGATGCACTGCTATCCAAAGACGGTGAAAAACTCTATTACCTGGCCAGATTTGAAAAGGGCATGAATCTTTGGAGTACCAACCTCCGCACTAAAGAAACAAAAATGGAACTGTCACTGGATGCGAATTCAGGCAGATTATATTGGGATAAAGAAATGAAGCACTTGTTCTTATTGAGCAGTGGCGGTATTTCCAAAATCAATGTAGAAAACAATAAGAAGGAAAATGTGAAGATCAATGGAGAAATGATCTTTGATCGGGATGCAGAAAGAGCCTATATGTTTGATCATGTATGGGCGCGGACTAAAGGAATGTTTTATACTCCTGATATGCATGGGGTAGACTGGTCTGAAATGCAAAAAGAATATGTGAAATATCTACCTCATATCGGCAACAGCTATGAATTTGCTGAGTTACTTTCTGAAATGATAGGTGAACTGAATGTATCTCATGCCGGTGCCCGGTACAGTAGATCTATAGAGCAGGGAGATGCCACAGCGAGCCTTGGTCTGTTTATGGATTATTCTCATAAAGGTGATGGAATTAAAATTCAGGAAGTATTGAAAGGTGGACCTTTAGATAAGGCAGGTTTTGGTATAGTTCCAGGGATGGTGATCGAAAAAATAGATGGCGAGCTTATTCAGCCAGATCGTGATTATGCTCAATATTTAAATAGGAAGGCAGATAAATTCACGTTATTGGAATTTTTTGATCCGGTAATGGCGGAAAGAAAACAGCTAACAGTAAAGCCTATCAGTCTAAGTGATGAGAACAGGCTTCTTTATAAAAGATGGGTAAAACGAAATCAAGCTGAGGTAGACAGTCTAAGTGGCGGTAAATTGGGATATGTTCATATTCCTGGCATGAGTGATGGTCCATATAGGACAACATACGAAGAAATGATGGGTAAATACCATGATCGGGAAGGTGTGATAGTAGATACCAGGTTTAATGGAGGAGGTGATTTAGTCGCTGATCTAGCGATGTTTTTTACCGGTGACAAATTTTTAACTTATGCTACTGACGATCGGGATGTTGGTTATGAACCTACCTTCCGTTGGACCAAGCCAACGTTGGCTATGTTTAATGAAGCTAATTATAGTGATGGACATTGCTTTGCTTGTGGGTATACTGATCTTAAAATAGGGAAAACAGTGGGTATGCCAGTACCAGGCACATGCTCTTTTGCAGGATGGGAAGCACTACCTGATGGCACGAGATGGGGTGCTGTACCTATTAGTGCTAAAAATAAAGCAGGGGAGTGGCTGGAAAACAATGAAACTAAACCTGATATAGAAGTGAAAAATATGCCCGGCTTAATAGATAAAGGAAGGGATCAGCAGCTAGAAAGAGCTATTGAAGAACTTTTAAAGGATATATAAATGGATATTAAAAAGGCCTAGTATATTACTGGGCCTTTTCTTCTGTTAATGTTGTAATTTTAAATCTAAAAAAATCTTTAATAAAGCTGAATTTCAAAAAATTTAAAATATTAGATGCTTTTAATAAATATGGGTTTTCGATATTTTTTTGAATATCGAAGATATTTTTATTTACATATCTACTGTAAGAAATGGAATAGAATCCATTTTTAATGCCCTTGGGAATAAGATGATCCTCACAAAAAGAAAACCACGATTGAAGATATCTTTTACTAAATCCTGTTTTGGATATGTTCTTATCATGCTTTCTATATCCAGCTGTTATGGCATTTACATAAGAAAATCCAACATCGTTTTCAGCTAATTTTAACCAAAGAGGCCAATCATCAATCATTGGATATTTTTCATCAAAACCACCCAGATTTATTAAGATAGTTTTATTGATTAGCGTTGACATTGCCAAAATCTTATTTTCTTTTATCAAGCTTATTTTTTCAGGTTTTTCAATGTATTCACCTTTTACGGATATGACATTGTCCAGATGGTTGCGAAATAATTTTGCGTTTGAATATACGAAGCCAATTTCATCATTAGTTATACCATTTACCAAAGACTGTACGGCATCTGGGAAAAGTATATCATCTCCTGGAAGGAATTTCACCCATTCCCCGGAAGCGGCGGCTAATCCTCTATTATTATTTCCCGCTATCCCTGTATTGAATGAAGTTCTAATGATCTTGGTAGATATAAATTTATCTTGATTTTCTTTAAACCAGCTTTCCACTAGGTCCAAAGTATTATCTGATGATAAATCATCTGTTACAATTAATTCAATCTTTGGATAGGTTTGAGATTTGACTGAATCAAGAGTTTCGATTATATGATCCCTAGAATTATAAACATATATAATTACTGAAACTAAAGGAATATGTTCTTTTGTATTCATTAAAGCATTGTATTAAAAAAGGGGAATTGCAGGTTTATAATGAAAAGAAATGTTTGTAATTCTTTTACCAGCAACACGTATTTTTATAGAGTATAATTGTATATATATTATCGATATTAGGATATAAGAAAATATGTGCTTTTAATACTTTTGAAGGTTTATAAATTATTAATTTAGGAACCTCCGTAATTTACAGCTTTATTATTCATTAAAGTTTTATTAAAAACCGTCTCTTCCCATGCTTTATAGGCTATCGAATCCTGAATTTCCACATCATCAAATGTAATGATTTGTCCAGGCTCGATATTCCGTTTGATAATAACTTTACTCATAAGACCTATAGGTACATGATCAGGCTGTTCCGCTATTTGCATAGCTTCACCTCGAAGTTCCATACTGCCTATTCCCTTTTCAATAAATGTACCAGATTTAATATTCGTCTTTGCTATTGATGCTACACTTACAGTAGGATTATGACTGTTATCTATAGTCATCTTATTCGAATGGAAAAACTTTTTAATTGTTTTTGGAATTTCAAAATAACAGAGGTGTACCGGTTTATAATGTAGATATATTGGTCCGTCACCCATTTTATAAGTTTTCAATCCCTCACTTACATTTTCCTGGTGGGATGCAGCTATAAATACTCCTGGAGGTGCTGATGGAGAGATAATATAATCACTCAATACTTTCTTGTGCCTTAAGGATGCTTCGGCCAGTTTAAATGCACCTGTCTTAAGATCATCTTCTCTTAAGCCAATAAGTCCTCGTTTTGCGATGCTGGCTCCAAATGCATTGGCTACCAAGCACTGTTCTATCTGTAATTTAGTCCCATCTGTAAAGGAAGTTACTGAGCTTACAGAAAATCCCTGTTTGTCAGCCCAAAAAACCATGTCCTTATAAGATGGATTGGTATTCAAATAGCCTTTAATATTTCCATATACTAAAGGGGTAAAACCCATTTCTATTACTTCTTCCCTCAGCGCTGCCAAACAGCCAGGTTGATCGCCTTCTGCTTCGGTAATTTGTCCTCTCTGGGATAACCATGAACCTGACAGTACATGGGTATCGGCATCCATAGTAACTACCTTGGTTCCATATTGAAAAGCTAAATCTATAACTTCAGTAGAATAAATGGGATCGCCCGTACTTACCACTATGATGTCTGAATTGTCTAAAAGTTTCTTCAGGGAGTTAGTTACTAAATCCTGGTCTACTCCAAGATCATTTATTAAGCCTTTTCGCCTAGATAAAATATAGGATATCTCCATATCAGCTCTATTACTTAGCAATTTTGCCAAACCGCGTGCAATGTAACCAGTACCTACAATTCCTACTTGAATTTTGAAAAATTTATTACGTCCCATATCGTTTTTATTATCGAAATACTTTAATTAATACACAATATACGGCATCTTTTCTAAAAACAAAAAATTGTATATAAATAACATTAATAATTATGTGAAAAATTTAAATTGTCAGTGTAATTGTATAAATAGAAAAAGCTCCCTATGAGAGCTTTCCTTAATTACTATTTTATAGAACTCCTTGATATTAAACAAGAAGCGAAAAAAAAAATATTTGGTGGGTATGAATGATACAGGTGAAATAATTAATTATTTTAATTGTACAATCATTGCTCCATTTACACCCGACATGCCATATCTTATCTTAGCTTCAGCACTTTTTAATACCCGAATGGTTTCAATATTAGTTGGATCTATATCTGCAAAATCAGCGTATGGCATTATCTTGTTTTCTACAATGATCAAGGGTTGCTTTTTGGTATCATCATTTAATGGTAGAACAGAAGAAACTGAATATGATTTTTTGTAATTTATTTTCCTAAGGTTCTTTTTAATAAGAATGGACTCTACATCCTTCAAAGTACCTACTTTTAATACAGATGATGGTACAATATTAACAGTTATTTGGTCCGGACTGATATCCTTTACTTGCATCGTAATCAGGTAATTGGATAAATAGTAATCAAGTTCACTTATATCGAATGAATTACCTCTTAATGAGATTCTTTTTTCTGATTCTATTTTTAGATCTATTTCACTTGTTTCTTTTTGTGCAGGTGATTTTTCTTGTTTACCATATCCCACCACAGTAATAACGGGAAGGGTATTAGGGGCATTTTCACCCACTATAGCTTCCTGCTTTTTATTACTTCCAGCTAATTTGAAGCGAATAGGTAATCTCATTTTTACATTTACTGCCTCACCATTTAGCTTTCCAGGGGACCATGTAGGTGCATCCTGTATCATTCTCAGTGCTTCTTCATCTAATCCATGACCTATACCTCTTAAAATATCAGGGTCTACCAAATCTCCATTAGTAGTAACTGTGAATACTAAATAGACTACCCCTTCTATTTCATTTTCTCTAGCACGTTTAGGATATTTCAAATTGCTGCTTAAATATCTATTCCAGCCTTCAAAGCCTCCATCTGGAACGGGTGGCTCTGGTACAACATCGTATATGGGAGCTCCTTGATATGTATCAGGTGCTCTACGAGTTTCCACTTCCTTTTGAACTCCAGTAGCAGAAATTTGCTTAGGGAAAAAACGATGAGCTTCAGATCCGACTGCATTTGATGCATACATCAGTTCTGTTTTGACAAGTACTGGAACAGGCTCTCCATCAATCATACCTGGAGTCCATTTTGGTGCGTCTTCACTTTTAATAGCTGCTAAAAATTCCTCATCCAGTCCACCACCAAAGCTTCTCTTAATTACGGGATTTTTTATCGTGCCATTTATATCTACTATAAATTCTACTTCTATGCGATTAGATAGTCCCAGTTGTTTTTCTTTATCCGGCATAGGAGCTTCGGTAAACAGATATTTATTCCAGGCTGCATTGCCTCCTTTCACTTTTGGCTTTTCGTCTACCTGGTATAGTTTATAGATACCTGAGTAATCTTTTGAAATGGTTGAATTTAATCTTAAGGATGTAATCAATCCCATCACCTTTATGTATTCTTCATCAGTATTAATGTTACTGATTTCATATTCCAGTTCTCCCAACTGAGCTTTCAGAATACCATTTATAAGGGGACTTATATATTCATAATGTTGGGGATTTGCAATCTTTTTTACTTTAATTCCTACTTCTAAAGAGTCTTGAACTTTTAATAACTTTTCATGCAGGGAAATGACAGATATAGAAGTTTTGCTATCTTCTATGAGGATCGGTTTTTTAGATTTCATGGAAACCAAAGCTAGCAACATTGCTGTTAATGGTATTACCATAAATAATTTCAGCCAGTTAATTTTTGGTGACTTCTTCATCATTAAAATTCGTTTTAAAGTTGTAGATCGAATGAAATAATTACCGATAGGAAGATCTAAGCCTTTAAATGCAATTCTGATGATCAATTTCTTGTAGTTTTCTTTGTCGTGAGTAATCTTAAGTACTTTTTCGTCAGCGAGATATTCGTGAATATCTACTAAGGCGGTCCGCATAAGGTGTATTGCTGGATTAAACCAGAATAACACTGTCAAGGCCTGGTAAAAAAGTACATCGTATGAATGTCCCTGCCGGATATGTTCAATTTCATGCTGAATGATCTGGTTTTTTTCTTCTGGTTCCAATACCTCTGTATCATCCCAGAATAATTTATCAAAGAAAGTAAAAATAGGAGCAAGCCCAAAAGTGGGTACTAAAAAGTAGTTGTCTTTTAATTTGTAAACCGTTTCATACCAACCCTTTCTGGTTAGCATCTGTAGCTGCATCAATTGCCAAAGTATTCTAGCTGAGAGGAATATAACTATAATAAAATATCCCAATAAAAAAAAGTCTTTAAATTCCCACAAAAGTGGGAGACGTGTGCTGCTAACCGTTACTTCCGGCAAGCCATATTCTCCAGCAATTTCTTCAGGTGCTTCCTGTACAGAAAGCACCTGATAGAAATTTGTGTTCTCAAGTGAAATGCTTGGTTTGTTAAAATCTACTGGGATTTCGATTAATGGGAAAAGTAATGCAAGGATGGGGGCAATTAATATGAAAATCCTTGTAAATGTAAACACTTTCTCACCTTTTAGAAAGCACCAGTAAATTCCATATAAAAAGAATAAACAAAATGTGCTTTGCCAAATATAGTCGATAATCCCAGCCATAGATTATTTGTTTACCACATCGCCTTTCACTTCATCCATTAGTTTTTCCAGTTCTTTTACATCTAAATTCTCGTCTTTAGCGAAAAACGAAGTCAGTCTTGTAAATGACCCCCCAAAATAACCGGTAAGTAAGTTTTTAATGGAAAAACTTCTGTACTGATCTTTGGTAACTATCGGATAGTACTCGTGCGATTTGCCATAAGCTTTATGCTTTACAAAGCCTTTCCTTTCCAATATGCGGATAATGGTGGAAACGGTGTTGTAAGCTGGCTTTGGCTCTGACATTTTAGCCAGGACATCCTTGACAAATCCTTTGTCGATGTCCCATAGAATCTGCATTATCTGCTCTTCTGCTCGGGTTAATTCTCTCATACTATTTAGAGTTTGTTTGGTTTGTACCTCAACTTAATCAGTTAGTTTCATTAAAACAAGCAATTGGCTTAATCTTTCTATCGGTATAATAAAAATACGCAAAAATAAATATAAAACAAATAAATTAGTTATATTATTAAATAAATAGTTTATCAATTCAAAAAAATACCGCTGGTTAGGCGGTGTTTTTTTAAGCTGGTCTTAGCTTAATTATCTTGGTAGCATGTAGCAGTTTAACTATTGGATAAGTAGGGTCAAACTCATACCATTTTACTGCAAAATTCACTCTCTTTGGCAATTTGTGGTGGTTATTCTGAAATAATTCTCCTAGCATAAGAAAGTCTAACAATAACGAATTTTTTGATTTGTCATTATTGTCAAAGTTAGCATATCCATATTTATGCCCACTCCAATTTACAATGGCCCCGTGAACCGGCCCCATCATAAAGTGAATAGGCAGTAAGAAATACATAACCCAGTGAGTCCCGGGTAACTCAAATATGCTAATACTTAGTACATATATCAGTACATAAACTAATCCCCAACCGACTCTTGCCATCATCGAATCAGCCAATAGATCGAATTTATTCCAATCCGGCACATCCTTAGAAAATCTTTCTTCTGGCTTAAGCCTGAAGGAGAAATATTCGTTGTAGATATTCTTGGTTTTCCACATCATAGTGAAAAGGTTTTCAGTATGGTGTGGACTATGGGGGTCCTGAGGCGTATCACTATACGCATGGTGCATTCTATGAAGTACTGCATAGGCTCTAGGGGATAGATAGGAACTGCCCTGACATACCCATGTAAATACATAAAAGAACTTTTCCCAAAATTTAGTCATCACAAACATTTGGTGAGCTGCATACCTGTGAAGGAAAAAGCTTTGACAAAATAGGGAGAAATACCAGTGTAATAAGAAGAAGACGATTAAGATCACTTAGATTTATTTTTTGTAAAACTGCTGTAAAGATACTTTCAAAATCCTACAATTTAAACAGCCACAAAGTAATTTTTATTATACATGATAAAAATCAGCTTATCCGTTTAATTATTGTATGTTGTTTTAAACGGTCAGAGCATATAAATTAATTCCATTAATACGATATATTTGTTGTTTATGAGTAAAACCAAAGAAACAATGGGAATATTATTACAACTGAGAGTAGCAGCACTCGCTGTATTGATTACTGCATTTTTATTGCCGGGAGTAACTGTAGATGGGTATATTACCGCCTTAATTGTAGCTGCTATGATAGCCTTATTAAATATAACCGTTAAGCCTATTCTTATCTTTCTTACTATACCGATTACAGTGCTGACGTTAGGATTATTCCTATTGGTAATCAATGCATTGATCATTCTTATAGCTGCCGAGGTAATTCCCGGTTTTGCCGTTGCAGGATTTTGGTGGGCATTGCTTTTTAGTTTTATCCTTTCATTGATAAATTCCCTTTTGGGGGTAACTCTAGGAGGAAGATAATTTCTGAATAATAGTAGGGTCTATTATAGGCAATGATTTATCAGCTTTTCTTATGTAAAAGGTTTTGCTCATTTCGTTGCTATTTATAAAGTGAGGTTTTGATAGGCTTTCTTCAATATTGACAATTAGGATATGGATTTCTTCCTTTAGTTTTTCTTCATCTATATAGTTGATTTCATATATTTCAAAAGTATATTCTACAGGGGGGGTGATGTATTTTTTATTAGCTTCTTCGACCATAAATATTTCTTCATCTACATCTATTCCTATAATCTGCCTATTATCCGAAACCCCTATTACCAGTTTCCCGCCTTTGGTGTTGGCAAAGGCTGCCATAGTTTTCGATATTTTAAGTTGATTTGTAATACTTTGCTTAAAGTCAAGATGAATCCCTTCTTCTAATTTTAATAATTCTTTCACATAATCATTATCTTTTTTTATCGAAATCATTTTATTTTAATATTTAATGTTGTAATTTAATTAATTGATATAAATTTTAAATAGTTTTAAAGGATTAACTGTGATAAGATAATTATTTACCAGTTAAATAACGACACTCATGACCACGACCAAAGAACAAATAACCAATATTACAACTATGCATTATCAAAACGATGGTTTCAAACCAGAATCAATCGAAAGTTTGAAACAAGAATTGCAGTTAACTGGCAAAGAATATAAAATTATTCCAAGTGAAGATAATTCTGATGAGTTTTACCATTTTAGATTTTTAGGACTTTATGAAAATAAAGAGGTTATATATGATGCTGCTCTGTATACTTTAAGGCTACACCATGCCAGTGAACTATATGAACTTGCAGAACATAAGGCAGCCCAAAAATTTCCTAATTTTAAAGGAATTAATTACGAAGAAGATGAGAATGGTAACCTAAAACCGCTTAGCAGTGATGAGGAGGAGATTGGCTGGTTTATGACAGAAATGATAATGGATTTGGAAGAGGAGGAAGCGGTTAAAGTACAGGAATTCATAGATATAGATACTAATCACGAATTTGGGATTGGCTTGGATGCTGCTATTAATACTGAATATATAGATGAAAATGTGATTAAAAAATTCGTAAAAGAATTTAATGATGATACCATTCAGTTAGATGAAACACTTTATGCATTTCAATCAGAAGAGGAAGAAGATATCGAAGGCGAATAACAATCGTGCCTTATTCAGGTTAATCCTTTTTGTGATTTGATTCAATGCTAAAGATTGCCTGGTCTCCTATTTATGCTCACCCTCTCCCAGCTGGTCATCGGTTCCCAATGGATAAGTATAATCTATTGCCTGAGCAGTTGATTTATGAGGGTACGATTAAAAAAGATAATCTATTTGAACCGAAGGAAGTTTCGGATATTTGGATTACCAATACTCATGATAGCATTTATTTCACGAAACTGAAAACATTGCAATTAAGTAAATCTGAAATAAGAAAAACCGGATTTCCGCTTAGTGAGCATTTAGTGAATCGTGAAATTCATATAATGGCTGGATCCATCCAATCGTGTATATATGCGTTAGAGTACAGCATATCTTTAAATATTGCTGGAGGTACTCATCATGCATTTACTGATAGGGGAGAAGGCTTTTGCCTGCTAAATGACATTGCTATATCTGCTAATTATCTGCTTGAAAATAAGTTGGCAAATAAAATATTAGTAATAGATTTAGATGTACATCAGGGAAATGGAACAGCTGAAATTTTTAAAGACAGGGAAGAGGTTTTTACTTTAAGCATTCATGGAGCAAATAATTACCCTCTTCATAAAGAAGTGTCCGATCTGGATATTCCTTTATCAGATGGTACAGATGACTCCTTATATATACGTATACTTCAGGATAATCTTGAACCCCTTATTGAAAAGTTCTGTCCTGATTTTATAATCTATCAAAGTGGCGTAGATGTATTAGCCACCGATAAACTTGGCAGACTCAATTTGAGTATTCAAGGCTGCCGTGAAAGGGATAAGATAGTATTGGACCTGGCATATAAAAATAGAATCCCCATAATGTGCTGCATGGGAGGAGGATACTCTGAAAAAATAAGCCATATAATTGACGCCCACGCTAACACATTTCGTTTGGCTCAAGATATATTTTTTTAATAATTTGTGTGGACTTTTTTGGGTTAAAATACAATTAATTAGTTCAGAAATAAGGTTATTAACCATAATTAACATCATTAAGAAAGATTATAATTTGTGAAAAGAATAGTTTGATTATATTTGCCCCAAGTTGAATAAATAAAAAACAGACGTGAAAAATTTAAGTAAAGTATTGGGTGTTTTAGGTGTCGCAGCATTAACCTTTACTGCCTGTGATAATCAAGGGAATACAAGTTCCACAGCTCCATCTGCTACCACGGCGGATTCAGAAGTGTCTATAGCTGACATGAAAGTGGCCTATATTCATACTGATAGTGTTATCAATAATTTTGAATTTTTCAAAGAGCGTTCAGCTGAAATCGCTGACAAGGGTAAAAAATACGAAAGCGAGTTATCCAACAGAGCTAGAGGCTTTGAGCAGGAAGTAGCTAATTTTCAACAGTCTGCCAATTCGATGACAATGAACCAAGCTAGAGCCAAGGAAGAGGAACTAGTAAAAAAAGAAAGAAATCTTGTATCATACAGAGATAACTTGATGCAGGAATTGTCTGCTGAAGAAAGTAAATTATATAATGATGTTTACGACAGGATTCAGACATATCTTAATTCATATGCTGAAGAGAATAATTTAGAAATGATTTTATCATACACCCGAGGAGGTGGAGTTTGGTATGCTAAAGGAAATCTTGATGTTACGAACTCAGTTATAGAAGGAATCAACTCTCAGTACAAAGAGACTAAAGCAACTGCGGAGAAAAAGTAATTTTCCTTTTACTTTAATAGCATTTAAGCCTGGTTTTTGCCGGGCTTTTTTTTGTCACATTTAATTTTGGTAATTTTGCCAGTTAAACCCACTATATATATAAACAATATGAATGTAACTACATTTCTCAAGCATAATTTCAGACATTTTAACGCAGCAGCTCTTATAGATGCCGCAGAAGGTTATAAAACCCATTTAGACAACAACGGAAAAATGATGATTACTTTAGCAGGCGCTATGTCCACTGCTGAACTCGGAATATCATTAGCCGAAATGATCCGACAGGATAAAGTTCAAATTATCACCTGTACAGGAGCCAATTTAGAAGAAGATGTTTTCAATCTAGTGGCACACGACTACTATGAAAGAATTCCAAATTATCGCGAATTATCTCCTTCTCAGGAGCAAGATCTTTTGGATAGACATATGAATAGGGTTACGGATACGTGTATCCCAGAAATGGAGGCCATGAGAAGGATTGAAAAGGTTATCTTAGAGGAATGGGAAAAAGCTGACCAAGCAGGAGAATCTTATTTCCCACACGAGTTTTTTTATAAAATATTACTTTCCGGAAAATTAGAAGAATCCTATCAAATTGATCCAAAAGATAGTTGGCTTTTGGAAGCTGCAAAGAAGAATATCCCTCTAGTAGTACCAGGATGGGAAGACAGCACATTGGGTAATATGTATGCAGGACATGTTATCTCTGGTGATATCAAAAATGTACATACGGTAAAAACAGGGATTCAATACATGATTTTCTTGGCAGATTGGTATACCAATAATGCAAAAGATGATAGCACTGTAGGATTTTTTCAGATAGGAGGAGGAATTGCAGGTGACTTCCCTATATGTGTGGTACCAATGTTGCATCAAGATTTACAGAGAGGAAATATACCTCTTTGGGGATACTTCTGTCAGATATCTGACTCTACCACATCCTATGGTTCCTACTCCGGAGCTGTTCCAAATGAAAAAATTACTTGGGGCAAACTCGGACTGGATACACCGAAGTTTGTGATCGAGTCAGATGCGACTATAGTGGCCCCACTAATATTCGCAATTGTACTTGGCCAATAACAAAAATGATCAAATCAAATAAATCGAGTTTTAAAAGAGCAGGCATAGTTACTATGCTTGCTTTTTGTTCTTTAGGAAGTGTCTATGGACAACAATCCCTGTCTAATGTCAACTCTATCTATGACGAACAGCATCCCGTCTTGCATCCCAATGGAGATCTATATTACTCGCTGGGGTTACATCCTCAAAATGTAGGAGGGGAGAGAGACCTGGGTGATATCTGGACAAGTCCTAAAACAGGGGAATCAGAATGGGGACGTCCCGTTCATCTGAAATCAATCTCTACAAGTGGTAATGATGTAGTAGTTGGTTTTCCATCAGATAATACTATGCTGGTATATCATGATGGTACGGGGAGAAAACAGGGAATTCATCAATATACATTTACAGGAAATACCTGGTCATATGAAAAATTAGTGGATTTGGGTAGTTTCCGAAATAATTCTCCCCATTTTAGCGGAAGGTTAAATGAAAAGGGAGACATTATAATTATGTCCCTCGAATCATTTGGATCCTATGGAAATGAAGATATTTATGTGAGTTTCCAAAAAGCTAACGGGACTTGGTCTACTCCCCAAAATCTTGGTCCATCCATAAATACATACAAGCAGGAAATGACTCCCTCCTTATCTAAGGATGGACTTACATTATATTTTTCTTCAAATGGCCATGGTACGGTGGGAGGTAGAAATATTCTATATGCCCAAAGGCTAGATCAATCTTGGGAAAACTGGTCAACCCCTGTTCCTTTGTCGGAAATCAATTCTTCAGGAGTAGAGTTGGCTTATGTGGAACTTGGAGATCGCGCTATGTATACTACTACCCAAAACAGTGAAGGTTTTGGTGATTTTTTGTTAACCAGTAAAGTAGAAATAACTCAAGCAAATCCTATAGAGGAACCCGTAGCGACAGTGGAAGAAACTCTGCCAACCATAAAGGAAGAAATACAGCCAGATAGAAAAGTAACAGAAATAGCTGAAGAAGTGAAGAGTGAAGTTTCTCCCAAAATAGAAGTAGAAGTTCAGCCGGAGGTAGCCAAAGAAGAAAAAAAGGTAGCAGAGCCAAAAAGGACTTTAATAAACGATATCACTGTTTTGGATATAAACACTTTGGAGGAAATACCATATACGGCGGCAATTGTTGGTGAATCTAATACGGATGATCAAGTGGAAGAACTTTCTATATATTCCGATGATCTGGAAGTTAGAATCAGTTCAAAAGGATATTTTCCGCAGATTTTCGGAGCTAAGGCATTACAGCAAATGACAGAGCCTATTTATCTAACACCTATTGTGAAAGGTACCAGCATAAGGCTAGATGATATATATTTTAAGAAAGGTACTGCTGACCTTGCTGATGATACATCTCCTGCTAACATCCAAAAATTGGCTGACTTTCTAAAAGAAAATCCTGATGTTAAAATCAGACTAGAAGGACATACCGACAATATTGGAGACCCTCAATTAAATAAGGAGCTATCTATGAACAGGGCTGGACAGATTAGAAATTTCTTGGTAGAGAAAGGAATCGAGTTTGAGAGAATAAGAGTATCCGGATGGGGTGGTTCTCGACCAGTCGCAAGCAACCAGACTGAAGAAGGCAGAAATCAGAACAGGAGAGTAGAAATGGTTATTGAGGAGTGATATGTCTGATAAAATGAAAGGTAAGAAGTTAGAAATAGAAAGTTAGAAGTAAAGATCTGACTATCGATTTTGAAGTAAAAACTTATAACATTGATATAAAATTTATCTTTTAAAATGGGTAAAAATAAAAACTCCTTCGAATCATATTCGGAGGAGTTTTTATTTCTAGCATCACTAGTTTTACTGGACGCAATGGACTTTTTAAATTTAGTATTTATGTGCAAATACCAAACTAAAGAAACCGATAGTAGAATACTGAATCAAGAATATTAGGGAATAGATGTTTATTTCATCGGGCATGCACTTCTCCCGTCATCGGTCTCCCATCTTCTGTCCTCTTTTTTCCATCATCGGTCATCCGGCAGCACACATCCTACTGCTTCTTTGATCTATAGCCTCTGGTGTGTTCTTCTTTATTTCTACGTGGTTTTGGCGTGGATTTATCTACACTTTTTCCAGCGGAGCGGTTAGTGCTAGGGTATGGGTGGTCTTCTATTACTGGGATCTTCTGTCCAATAAGCTTTTCTATTTTTCTTAGATACTCTACTTCTTCTCCTTCACAAAAAGAATAAGCCGTACCCTCTCCACCAGCTCTACCTGACCTACCTATCCTATGGACATAGGTCTCAGGAATGTTTGGTATTTCATAATTGATTACATAACCTAGGTTATCTACATCAATTCCCCTAGCTGCTATATCTGTAGCTACCAGAACTCTTGTCTGTAGTGTTTTAAAATTAGTAAGGGCTCTTTGTCTGGCATTTTGAGCTTTATTACCATGAATGGCCTCCGCCTTTACGCCATTTTTTACTAAGACCTTTACTACTTTATCCGCCCCGTGTTTGGTCCTGGTAAATACTAATACAGATTTGATTTCCTCATTTGCAAGCAAATCCATCAATAGATGATTTTTGTTTGGCTTATCTACATGATAGACATACTGATCTATGGTTTCAGCAGTAGAAGAAGCTGGAGTTACTTCGACTCTTTGTGGATTAAAAAGAATGGTGTTGGCTAATTTAGTAATTTCAGGGGGCATAGTGGCGGAAAAGAATAACGATTGCCTTTTATTCGGCAATAATGCTATCAATCTTTTGACATCATGGATAAATCCCATGTCCAACATTCTATCTGCTTCGTCCAAAACAAAGATTTCTATTTTGCCCAAAGAAATTATACCTTGGTTTATCAAATCCAATAATCTGCCTGGAGTAGCTATCAATACATCTACTCCGCGATTTAAAGTTTTTACCTGGGAGTGCTGGTTTACACCTCCAAAAATTACCGTGTATTTTAAATCAGTAAATCCTCCATAAACCTTAAAGCTTTCTTCTATCTGGATAGCAAGCTCTCTGGTAGGAGTGACTATAAGTGATCTTATATGTTTTTTTGGGGTATTATTTGTTTTGTTTTTAAGGAGCAATTGTATGATGGGAAGGGCAAAAGCTGCGGTCTTCCCAGTACCTGTCTGAGCACATCCTAATAAGTCTGTTCCTTTTAACACTACAGGAATAGCTTGAGCTTGAATAGGGGTAGGTGATGTATAACCTTCTTGTTTTAAAGCTTTTAATAAAGAAGGAATTAATGATAATGATTCGAATGTCATAAATGAGTAATTGTGAAAATTTAATAGGGGGTGTTGCAAAAATCTTATGCAAGGTACGATATTTAATGCAAATATCTGAGGCTAAAAAATTATAACAAGAACCAAGGTATACTTGGTTCTTGTTTGCAAATAATATTTTTAAAATCCAACAGCTGTATCCATTCCCCTGGGGTCAGCTCCTCCTTCCAGTTTACCATTTGGAGTCACTAATATTGCATCTACTCTTCCTATCGGTCCACGTTCTTGAAATTTATGACCTTTATTTTCCATTTTTTTTCTAAGGTTATCGTCTAAATTACCTCTTTCATAAAATATATGATCAGGTTTCCATTGACTGTGGAACCGCCTTTCAGCAACTGCCTCCTGCATGCTTAAATCAAATTCAAGCACATTGACGATGGTTTGAAAAACAGAGGTGGGTATAGTAGATCCACCGGGAGTTCCTACCACCATATGTAGTTTACTGTTTTTTTCCAGAATTACAGGTGTCATGGCGCTCAACATTCTTTTACCTGGTTCAATTTTATTGGCTTCGCCGCCCAAAAGCCCATACATGTTTGGAAATCCTGGTTTGATAGAAAAATCATCCATCTCATTATTCAAAATAAAACCTGCTCCATTTACTACTACATAGGAACCCATAAAACCATTAATGGTAGTGGTAGCAGAGACTGCATTTCCTTTTGGATCCACTATAGAGAAATGAGTGGTCTCTTCAGATTCAGGATTTATGATCCCTTCCATAATATCCGATGAAGGAGTAGCTATTTCAGGATCGAAATCAAGAAATCTCTGTTCTAAATATTCATGGGAAAGTAATTGTTTGACAGGAACATCATAAAAATCTGCATCTCCCATATAAGCAGCCCTATCTGCATATATTCTTCTTTCCAATTCGGTCTTAAGATGTAGGTATTGATCAAATTTTTCAGGATTAAGATCAATATCGTATTTTTCTAAGAGGGCCATCATCTGCAAGATGATTATCCCCCCACTGCTAGGTGGCCCCATAGTGATTAGCTTATAATCTTTGTAATTGCCCACCAAGGGCTCCCTCCAGATGCTTTCATAACTATCTAGATCCATTTGGGTAATGATCCCTTCACCTCTATTCATTTCTTCTAAAATAGCTTTCGCTATCTGTCCTCTATAAAAACCATCTCTTTTATGATTTTTTATCTGCGTTAGCGTATTGGCCAGATCTTTTTGCACAAGAATATCGCCTTCTTTCCATTCTTTGCCCGTAAACTGTACAGGGTCAATACTGGAATATTCTCTAAAGGTATTTGCGGTATTATTAAATTTCTGGGCTTCTCTTTCTGTAAGTTCAAATCCATCTGCAGCTAATCTTATAGAAGGTTCCACTAATTCATCCCAAGACAGCGTCCCAAACTTTTCAAAAGCTCTGACCATTCCATCTACAGCACCCGGTACGCCCGCCGCCAGAGGACCTCTTTGACTTTTCATTTCCATAGCCTCCCCGGACTCATCAAGATACATATCTCTACTGGCATCTATTGGTGCTTTTTCTCTAAAATCCAAGGTATGATAATTGGCATCTTTGTCACGGATCACAAAAAAGCCTCCGCCACCTATATTTCCTGCCTCAGGAAATACTACAGCTAATGCAAACTGCACAGCTATAGCTGCATCCACAGCATTACCGCCTTTCTTCATAATCTCCACACCTACTTCTGATGCTAATGGATGGGCAGATACTACCATTGCTGAATCTGCCATCACCCCTAATTCTCTTTCGGACTGAAGACCTATCTGACGGGTAAAAGTTCCTGGTTGATTACACGATATAATACTGGATATCAATACTATATATATTGCAAGCTTATGTATTTTTATAAGTTTCATTTAAGTAAAGTGTCATTAAATAGTTTTAATATTCTTTTATATTCATCAGTCCAGCTGCTTGGTTCTACAAAACCATGATCCTCTACAGGATATACGGCCATTTCCCAGTTGTCTTTTTCCAGTTCGATCAGTCTCTGTGCCAATCGCACCACGTCTTGAAAATGAACATTTACATCCACCATTCCATGGGCTATCAGCAGATTTCCCTCAAGGCCTTCTGCAAAGTATATAGGTGAAGATCGTTTGTAAGCAATAGGATCGTTATAGGGCTCATTTAAGATATTGGAAGTATAGGGATGATTATAATGTGCCCAATCCGTCACAGATCGCAGAGCTGCACCAGACTTGAAGGTTTTCGGTTCATTAAATAGTGCCATTAGGGTAATGAACCCTCCATAGCTTCCCCCATAGATGCCGATCTTTTCTGCATCCACATTATAATTTTTTACCAAATGCTTAACACCATCTACTTGATCTGAAAGATCTTTTCCTCCCATATGTCTGTAGATACCTGTCCTCCAGTCTCGTCCATATCCTGCGCTTCCTCTATAGTCAATATCCAAAACTGTATAGCCAAGATCCGTCAGTAAATTATGGAACATATATTCTCTGAAATAAGATGACCACCATTTGTGCGCATTCTGTAAATAGCCTGCTCCATGGACAAAGACTACTGCCGCACCATTTCTTTTGTCTTCATCTGGCACATATAATCTTGCAGGGACCATTGCTCCATCCTGTGCTTCAAATTTGATTAACTCAGGTTTTCTCCAATCATATGATTTAAATTCATCCGATTGTCCAGTGGTAAGTTTTGTTGCTTGAGGCTTATTAATGGGCTGCAGATAGAGTTCCCAGGGTGTATTGCTGTTTGAGTATAAAATGGCTAAATGTTTTTCATCGGGGGAAAGAGATACATCATTGTTGCCTTCCATCGATGTCAGTTTTTCCTTTTTACCTCCCATGAGGGGCATTCTGTAAAAGTGACGTTCCCCAGGATGAACTTCAGAACTGGTGAAATACCATGATTTTTTATCTTTGGAAATAAATGGATCAAATACTTCATAGTCACCTTCTGTAAGCGCTTTCTTATTACCAGTGGTTATATCTAATATATAAAGGTGAGAATACCCACTCTCCTCGGATTGAAAATAGATATGTTTATTATCCGGTAACCATCCAAAAGTGCCCCCCCCAAATGAATACCCTAATCCAGGTCCTGCTATCCAAGCTTCGTCCCGCTGCCTATCTAAAGTGGTAACTTCTCCAGTGGCCATATTTAATGAAGCTATCCATTTGTCCTTATTATCTTGGGATCTTACACTGAAAACTGCATATTGACTATTGTCTGAGAAGTAAACTTTCGATGGTAAAACTTTTCTGGGTTCCTTTTCCCATTCTTTGTCTGGATAGTCAGTTACAAAATCAGGTAAATCTTCTATTCCTTCTAAAGTATTTAAATCAGCCATATAGACAGTATCTCTTCTTAAATCATAAATAGCAAGTTCTATTTTGACCGGCTCTTCACCTACTTTTGGTCTCGCTGGAAGATTTACTGTATAACTGGAAGCATCTGTAAAATCGGGCACATTGGTCCTCTTTGTTTCTGTATCTCTTGTCACTAAGGCAAAAGTAACATAAGCGGTATCGGGTGAAACATTCATGTTTGTAACCCCTTTTTTACCAGTATAGAAAGCATATGGTTCTTGCCTGGATATAGCCTTACTAAAGGCTTCAGATTTTTCTTTTTTATCTTCTCGCTCTCTAATTACTTGTAACAATTCCAGGTTATCTTCTTTCAGCCAAAGTTCCTTTTCTGACAGTTCAGTTTCTTTTTTATTCGATTCATCACCAGATTTGATATTTGTGAGCTTTTTAAGATTGCCTCTTTCCAAATGATAGATATATATATTATTATCAGATTCAAAGGAAACCAAATTACCCTCTCCTAAAAATTGAGGATTACTGATGGGGTTGTTAAGCTGGAGAACCTCAGCAGTCTTCTGGGTTTTGACATCAAAAACCATAAGTTTCTGATTTTGTATAAAAATTTTCTTAGTGCGTTCATGATTGAAAACACTGGAAGAGGGGATCTGTCTGTGTTTTTCTAATGTGCTTACTTTACTGATTTGACTTTGATTCTGTAAATTAATTTTATACAAAGAATCTGCTGGATCTTTATCTTGATTATAATTAAAATAAATAGTTTGGCCTTTTTCATCCCATCTTACATTTGAAGGAAAAGTCCCCATCCATGTGGGATCTTGCATGATTTTAGGTACGGATAATTCACTTTGAGCAAATACCAGATTGGTCAATATTACTGTGAACAAACACAGGATAAATCCTTTCTTCATAGAAAATTAAATTTGTTAGCGCTAACGTTTGCTTATTGATAAGGGCAAAATAATAGTCCAATTTGGGTTAAAATTGGACTATTAACAATTATTTTTTTGTAAAAGGTAAGCTGGGAGGATTGACTATCCTTTTTGTTCATCCAAAAAATTCTGAAGCTCTCTTTCCAATATCTGTAAGTAGTTATGCAGTTGGTCTTTATGCTCAGGGTATGCATTTTTTGGATCTTTTTCTATTTCTTCCAGGAGTTTTCTAACCTGTAAAGCACCTATATAGCTCATCGTGGATTTACCTTTGTGGCATCTAGTCTTAATTTTTTTGTAATCCTTTTTCGAAAAAAGTGATGGAAGGTTCATCAAATCCTTCAGGTTAGTTTCCATGATGATTTCAACCATTTGAATGGCCATTTCATTGTCTTCAAAATAATGAAAAATTGTTTCTTTATGAATTAAAGTGTACATATAGGTAATCAGTAATGTATATAGTTAAACGTGGTAAGATTTATGGATAAAAATGTATTATAAAGATAGTATTTTGTATTTGAAATAAATATATAATGCTTGATTATTTTTAAATTATTTTCTTATAGCTAATGGGTGAGTACTTTACAATCATTAAGTAATTGAAAATAAATTGATAAAAACGTATTATTTTTGGAATTTGAAAACTGATTGAAGAATAATTGAGTTAGGTAGATTCTATGAGTAAGAACAAAAAAATATTTCTTATCCTGGGTGGCATTTTTTTAATAATAGTTATCATTATAGGGATAGATATATCATCGCGGACTACCTTTCCGGGTTCTAAAGGAAATCTGAAAGAGAGAATGGCCCCTGCAGATACGATTAAAAATTATGAACAAGAAAAATAAAATTGACATCAGCCGCATTGACCTGGACAAAATGAAAGAAATGACTACGGATACTCCCGGTCTTCTTCCATATGCCCATCATTCGGGTGGTGCTTTAATTAAGCCAGAGGATAAAGGGAAAATTACAGGCAGAGCTCTTGCAGCAATGGAAAGCCAGACTGAAATGCAGATGTCTCAGATCTACCAGCAAATGCAATTACTGGCAGATCAGGCAAAATCTATTCAAAACAGGGTTGAGATTTCCCAGAGAATTTATGAAGCAACAATTTCCTTTGAGCCACTCATAAATCATACTTATTATCTGTATCATAAAGATTCGGGAGAAGATGTGATGAGTCTGATAGCTCCAGAGGAATGGGGCAGAAAAAACAAACCCAAATTTATAGCAGAGGTAAAACTTCTGGCAGACCATACTTGGGATATTTTGAGAAGAGAAAAATAAATCTGTGCACCAATCTAAAATTAATACCCTGATAGAACTTCTGGCAGATCAGGAATTAGACCTGACCCCTTCATTTTCTATAGAAATTAATCCGGCTATTTTAGATGATACAGCCGCAAATCTCATGCAGGACATCTATACGCTAGTCGGTGGAATCAAAGAGCCCATTACCCTCAATAAAGTAAAATTTGATTTCAAAATAGATAATTTTCTTTTCATCTATGATAATGAAAATCACTTTAATAGATACAGAATAAGTTCTTTAAAATCAGATCTATATAATACATTTAATTTTTCATGGAAGGATTCATACATGCGTTTATGCCGAACTTATGAAAGGGATTGCCTCAAATCGGGTATGCAGGAAAGGATTTGGAATGGACCTCCTATAGCTCAAAAGCATTTTGGCAGATCTGAGGAACCTGGGGATCTTTCGGGAAACGGTTCTGCAGGGTGGAAGCTGAATGCTTATAATGATGGGCAGATAGACCTATATAGCAGGTTACTTGGTTATAAACTTATCAGGATCCCAAAATATGAAAATATAATGATCGGTGGAAGTTTAAAGATGATAGATCAATTATTGCTTTCTCCTAAAGAAAATTATGCAGCAGGTATCACTGCATGGATCAAAAGGAAATGTGAAAAAATATAATATGTATATCCGCCTTGTTACCAGTAGTAGACAACAACCAGTAAAAGAATGGACAATAACAAGATAATGCTAGCTTCGATCTTCGGTCATCGGTCTTCCTTCCCTTCCGATAGCTATCGGAACAAAGAAATAAAGCTTACTGGCATCATTGCGGGTAATCATAAAATATAATTATAGGTACTACATAAACAGACCGTTTATCTCCCTGTCTATTTTATTTACGATACTTGCAAAATCCTCTTGATTTGCTACAAAGTCCATATTATTGACATCTACTATTAATAGCTTTCCTTTATCATAACTTCCTATCCACTCTTCATAATGTAGATTTAAGTTTTTTAAATAATCTATTCTAATAGCATTTTCATATTCTCTTCCCCGTTTACCTATTTGACCTACCAGTTTGGGAATATCTGCTTTAAGATATATCAGTAGATCGGGCGCCTTTACATACTCGATCATGCTGTCAAAAAGGTTCAGGTAGTTTTGGTAGTCTCTCTCAGAGATAAGTTGTGATTTTTTAAGGTTGGCGGCAAATATATAAGCATCTTCATAGATGGTCCGATCCTGAATGATGGACATCTTGCTCTCTCTTATTTTCTGAATCTGATTAAATCTACTGTTAAGAAAATAAACCTGAAGATGGAATGACCATCTTTCCATATCTTCATAAAAGTCCGCTAGATAAGGATTGTTCTCCACTGCTTCAAATTCAGCTTTCCACCCATAGTGTTTGGCTAGTTTTTCAGTTAGTGTAGTTTTTCCTGAGCCGATATTTCCAGAGACAGCTATATGCATGATATTGGGGGAATATTTATAATATAAGGTACCAAATGTAAAAAATAAATAGAGTTTAAATCATAAAAATAGCCCGCAATTAATCATTGCGGGCTATCCGGTTGACTATTAGTCTATTTATTTTTTAAACCTATCAGATACTGTGACTTCCTTGCTTCCTCTGGTATATTTATAAAAACCCTCACCAGATTTGGCTCCTTTATATCCAGCTTCCACCATATTTACAAGTAGAGGGCATGGAGCATATTTAGGATTGCCAAAGCCATCGTGCAAAACTTTCAATATAGATAAACATACATCCAGACCTATAAAATCAGCTAGCTGTAGCGGCCCCATAGGGTGAGCCATACCTAGTTTCATAACTGTATCTATTTCCTCTACACCAGCTACTCCTTCAAAGTAAGTATATATAGCCTCATTGATCATAGGCATTAATATTCTGTTTGCCACAAATCCAGGATAATCATTTACTTCTACAGGAGATTTTCCCAATTTAGATGATAGCTCCATGATCTGATTAGTTACTTCATCAGTAGTAGCATACCCTCTAATGACTTCTATCAATTTCATGACAGGAACAGGATTCATAAAATGCATTCCGATAACTTTGGTTGGTCTGCCGGTAACTGCACCTATTTTGGTGATGGATATACTGGAAGTATTGGAAGCAAGTATGGTTTTTTCTGGGCAGAGTTTATCTAGTTCCCTGAAAATATTGAGTTTAATTTCTACATTTTCTGTCGCCGCTTCTACTACAAGATCGGCATCTTTTACACCTTCCTCCATTTGGGTATAGGTGGTGATATTTTTAAGCGTGTTTGCTTTATCCTGTTCGTTAATTAATCCTTTACTAACCTGTCTGTCAAGGTTTTTGTCTATAGTAGATAAAGCTTTGTCTAATACACTTTGATTAATGTCTATCAAAGCAACTTTGTAATCATTTTGAGCAAAGACATGGGCTATACCGTTGCCCATAGTTCCTGATCCTATTACAGCTATGTTTTCCATTCAATAAAATATTTAGGTTTATTTTTAAAAGATCCAAAATCTAAGCTCTTATCCGATGAGCTTAATTTTAATCATAAATCTAGGGGGATAATCCTGTACTTCCAATTTTGAGCTAAAATTTCCAAATATTATTTGGTCAATTATAATTCCAAGTATTGATGTTTTAATTGAGGTAATATCTCATTCTTTAAAGAATAAGGTTTTAATGTGTAAATTTGTTTTACTTTAAGTGGGCTATTATAATTTAGATATTCTATGATAGCTCTGTTTTTATATAATACTTATTACTGATATGAAAGAATTAGGCACCATCAGCAGCTTATTAATTAATAGATTTTCACCCAATGGAGCTTATCTGGCATTAAGAAACGGAGAAGAAGTATTATTGCCACAGGGATATCTGAAAGGAGACGAGAAGGAAGGTGAGGAGATAGAAGTGTTTATCTACACCGACTCTGAAGATAGGCCGGTAGCGGTCACCCAGCGTCCTGTAGCCATGGATGGGGAGTTTGCTGTGATGGAAGTGAAAGAGATGACCAAGTTTGGGGCTTTTATGGATTGGGGACTGCCTAAAGATCTTTTTGTGCCAAAATCTGAAATAGGAAAGCCGATGGAAGAAGGCGGTAAATATCTAATTAGAGTATGTATAGATCATAGAACTAATAGATTAATCGGTGTATCTAAGTATGAGGATTTTTTAATTACAGATACCCGTGGGTTTAAGCAGGGAGATGAAGTGGACGCCTTAATTTTTGATAAGACAGATTTGGGGTTTAAGGCATTGATTGAAGGGAAATTTGAAGGGTTGATTTATGAAAACGAAATTTTTAAAAAAATACAAATAGGAGATAAATTAAAAGCATATATTAAGAAAGTGAGAGATGACGGGAAACTGGATTTAATCCTTACTTCTCCGGGTCGTGAAAAGTATGAAGAAGGTGCCCAAAAAATATTAGATGCATTACAAACCAATTCTTTTCTTCCGCTTCATGATAAATCTTCTCCTGAAGAAATCAAAGGAGTATTAGGCATGAGTAAGAAGCATTTTAAGCAATCCATAGGTCAACTATATAAAGACCGAAAAATAAAGATACAGCCCGATGGAATAAGTCTGGCTTAATTTAATTTTAATATATCAGAGGGATTAGTGCATAGTATAGCCTTGTCCCTTTTGATAGCTATTGGAGCCTTGATCAGGTGAGGAAATTTCACCAATATATTCAGCCAGCTTTCTTCATCCCATGTTTTACCGGCTATATGACTTTGATAATCCGGGTGGGCTCTATTTAGCAAGTCCTTTGCTCGGAGATCTAATTTGTCCAAAATAGTCCGCCAACCCGTGGTGGTAATCTTTTCCTTTTCTATATTTATTTCATTTACATACTTTGAAACAGATCGTGCATAGGCCCGTGCCTGCTTATCTCCCTGGTGGGAAGGGCTGTAATATAAAAATAATTCGTTTGGGTGCATTTTCATATCGCGACATGTTGGAGTTCTATTCAAAATAGTGAAAAATATTGATTTTATCAAATTTTATAAATGTATTGTTGAATCTTGCACAACACTTATTTTTAAGTTTAGTAATATTTAGCTATAATATTTTTTAGTATTTATTTACTTAGAATTATATTTTGATATACTTTCTGTATTTTAATAGTTGAGTTATTTTATTGCGATATAGGCCATAAATTGCTTATCACATAAAATTCGAAGAGAAATTTCATCTTTTTAGATAGAATATAAGATTTTTAAAGACATTTGATGAAAATTTAGGAAGTAAGCGAATCTGTTTAGTATTTTAGAGCCCTCAACCTATTAACTTTAAATTATGAATGAGCAAGGCGACCATTTTTTGGGTGTAGATGTAGGTGGTACACACCTCAAAATTGGAGTAGTAAACAGAAAGGGTGAAGTTCTTCACTTTTTCAAAGAAGATACGATGCCGTATAGAGAGCATCCTGATGGATTTAACATTTGCTTTCTTAAAGTGATTGGAAAATACCTGGAAAAATTTCCCCAGATAAAAAACGTAGGAATAGGTCTACCTGGACTGATCACCAAAGACAGGACTACTCCCTTGGAAATACCAGCCATTCCTATTTTAAATAATTATAACCTTAAAGAAGAACTGGATAAACTTTATCCAGGCATTAATTTTTGCCTGGAAAATGACGCAAGTGCTGCTGCTCTTGGTGAACTTAAGTATGGTTCTTCTAAACCTTCTCCCAACTTTCTATTCATTACTATGGGTACAGGTATAGGTAGTGCAATGGTATTGGATGGAAAAATCTTTAAGGGAGGAAGAGGTAATGCCATGGAAATGGGGCATATGCTTTCTCGCGGTAACGAAGGTCTAGAAAAACTAATTGGAAGAAATGGGATCCTAAGGATAATGGAACGGATGATTCATGCCTATCCCGAAGAGGCCGGAGAACTGGTAGACCAGGAACTAGGAACTCATTTACTGGTAGATACTGCAAAAAGGGGAAATGCAGTTTCTTTAATGGTATTTGAAGAAGCCGGAAGAATTATAGGAGAAGCAATAGTGTCTACTGTAAGGATATTGGATGTAAACGAAATATATTTTGGTGGGGGAGTATCAGCTGGATTAGAATTTATGATGCCTGCTATAGAGAAAACTGTAAGACAGTACCTGACCAAATACTATCTTCATGATATAAAAATGGCAAAAGCCACGTTGGAAAACAATGCAGGAACATTGGGAGCAGCAGCTCTTTGCTTTACGGATTAAGGGTCGTAACGGTAACTTCGCTGACTTTGCTGATAGCATTAAATCTAAAAAGGACCTTCAGGGGTTCTTTTTCGATTTCCACCCCTTCACAACTGGAAGAGGGCTCTAAAAAGTAGAAGAAAAAGCTTTGACTTTTATCCACTAACTCCACTCTGTCTGGTCTGCCGAATGTTAAAATAATCTCTTGATTATTTTTTCCCAAAAAGCTGTTTTTTATAGCTTTAATTTCATCAATGTATTGCATTCTCAATCCTGTACATCCATATCGATCTTTTTTCCAATCATCTGTATTTATATTGCCAGTTTCCAGTTTGCCCGAGCAGTTACTTAATATAAGTATGAAGAAGAAAAATACAGAAGATTTACTTATGGACATGTATAGGGATATTAATACTATTGGGTATGGATAATTCTATTGTATTCTATGAATCCTCAAAAATACGTTGATAACTTTTAATAATCGTCAAACAAATTATTATTCTTCCATTAATCTCCCTTTTGGAAATCAAATTATGTTATTTTTTTATTACCAGATATCTAGAGACCTGAATGAGGAATTATATTATAAAGATTAAGCTTATGGTGAAGGAAAAAGTAATTTCAATCTCAGTTATTACCCGTTTCTCTAACCATAAATCTTTATATTAGCAGCTAAATTAAAAATTAACATGTATCGAAGATTTGCTAAAGCCTTTCATTTATTATCGGTTTTATTATTCATATTTATATTTATGTACATCTACGCTTCACTGCCTGAAAATGTAGCGTATCAAGTAGATAGCAGAGGTTTCCCTATAGAAAGTATATCACGAGATTCATTTTTTTATATCGGGATTATTGTCTTTGTGTTGTTAAATATTTTACTAATTATCCCTGCTAAACTCATTGATAAACAGGCTACTTATAATTTGAAAAAACTATTTCCAAAACATGAACCGTTTACAGACCAAATGTTGGGCTGGTTGTATTCATTTGGTGCGGTGTTAAACATCACGGTGGCAATAATTGCTTTGCATATACACGGAATCAATAACCAGCAAGAATTAACATCAGCAGATTTTAACCCATTTTATTACATGATCCCTATATTTTTTATAGTTTGGATTATAGCGCTTTTTGTTATTTTAGGCAGAAAGTTAAAACAAGTAAGGTCTTATTAAATACCCTTT
Source organism: Anditalea sp. (assembly GCA_035461405.1). Lineage (GTDB taxonomy): Bacteria > Bacteroidota > Bacteroidia > Cytophagales > Cyclobacteriaceae > Anditalea. Next base: position 2,606 of record DATHVH010000123.1, on the reverse strand, counting down.
AGATAGTAGTATTACAATGGCAGGAAACGTACAATATACCGAAGACAGCATTAAATCACTGGACTGGAGAGAGCATATCAGACTTCGTCCAGGGATGTATATAGGTAAATTAGGGGACGGTAGTGCCCAGGATGATGGTATTTATGTCCTGGTAAAAGAAATCCTTGATAATAGTATCGATGAGCACATGATGGGTCATGGCCGTACCATCGATATAAAAATCAGTGAGCATAAAGTAGAAGTAAGAGATTATGGACGTGGGATCCCTTTAGGTAAAGTAATCGATTGTGTGTCCAAAATTAATACAGGGGGTAAATATGACTCTGGGGCATTTCAAAAATCTGTTGGTCTAAATGGAGTAGGTACCAAAGCTGTAAATGCACTTTCAGACTTCTTTAAAGTCCAATCATATAGAGAAGGCCAGTGCAAAGTTGCCTTATTCGAAAAAGGGATTCTTACCGAAGACAGAGAAATTGTAAAAAGCTCAGAAAGAAACGGCACCAAAATAGTATTTAGTCCCGATGCTTCGGTTTTTAAAAATTATCATTTTATACCAGAATACTTAGAAAACCAAATCTGGAATTATGCTTTCCTAAATGCCGGACTGACGATAAATTATAATGGTAAAAAATTCTTTTCTGAAAGAGGCTTATATGATCTACTTGATAGAAAAGTAGATGATGAAAGAAGGTATCCGATCATTCATCTGAAAGGTAATGATATAGAAGTAGCCATTACTCACAGTAATCAGTATGGTGAAGAATATTACTCTTTCGTCAACGGTCAGTTTACTACCCAAGGTGGTACTCACTTAGCTGCCTTTAGAGAAGCATTAGTAAAAGCTATCCGTGAGTTTTATAAGAAAGATTATGATGCTGCTGATATTCGTCAGAGTATAGTAGCGGCTATAGCCGTAAGGGTACAGGAACCTGTCTTCGAATCTCAGACCAAAACAAAATTAGGATCTCAGAACATTGGCCCCGATGGACCTACACTCCGCACCTTTGTCAATGATTTTATCAAAACAGAACTTGATAATTATCTACATAAAAATCCAGATGCCGCCAATGCCTTATTAAAGAGAATCCTTCAATCCGAAAGAGAGCGAAAGGAAATTAGCGGTATTAAAAAGTTAGCCAATGAAAGGGCTAAAAAAGCCAATCTGCATAATAAAAAACTTAGGGATTGCCGTATTCACTATGATGATCCCAAAGCTGCAGAAGATGTAAAAAGTGAGACTATGCTTTTTATTACAGAAGGTGATTCTGCATCAGGATCTATTACCAAATCTAGGAATGTCCAAACGCAAGCAGTATTTTCACTTAGGGGTAAGCCATTAAACTGCTATGGGATGACAAAAAAGGTAGTGTATGAAAATGAAGAATTCAATCTTTTGCAACATGCACTTAATATAGAAGATGGGATAGAAAATCTGCGGTACAGAAAAATAGTAATAGCCACTGATGCCGATGTGGATGGGATGCACATTAGGCTGCTAATCATGACCTATTTCTTACAATTCTTTCCTGACTTAGTTAAAAATGGCCACCTCTATATCTTAGACACCCCTCTCTTTAGGGTACGAAATAAAAAGGAAACTATTTACTGTTACTCTGATGAAGAGAGACAGAGAGCTATCCATAAGTTAGGAGGTAAGCCTGAGATCACCAGGTTCAAAGGGCTTGGTGAAATTTCTCCAGGAGAGTTTGGTGAATTTATAGGTGAAGACATCAAACTCGAGCCTATCATCCTTCGGAAGGAAACCAAAATTTCTGATTTACTTTCTTTCTATATGGGAAAAAACACTCCAATAAGACAGAATTTCATTATAGATAATCTTAAAATAGAAAAAGATATCGTACATGATGAGCCTACTAAGGAAGTAGATGTAAAAGAACAAGAGACAGCGTAAATTACTATTAGAGTTTTCCATTAATTATGAGTGATTTAGAAAATAATGACCCTATAAAGAATGACGATGCCCTACATGATTCCACTCCTGTGACTGGAATGTATGAGGACTGGTTTTTAGATTATGCTTCTTATGTTATCCTAGAAAGGGCTGTTCCAGCTATTGAAGATGGCTTTAAACCCGTACAGCGCAGAATCCTTCATGCTATGAAGGAAATGGATGATGGAAGGTTTAATAAAGTAGCTAACATCATTGGCCAGACCATGCAGTACCATCCGCATGGTGATGCATCTATCAGTGATGCTATAGTCAATATTGGTCAGAAAGAACTGCTGATAGAAACTCAGGGGAACTGGGGAGACAACCGAACCGGTGATGGTGCAGCAGCGGCTAGGTATATTGAGGCTAGACTATCTAAGTTTGCTTTGGAGGTAGTTTTTAATCCCCAGACCACTACTTGGCAGCTTTCTTATGATGGCAGGAAAAAAGAGCCTGTAACTTTACCGGTAAAGTTCCCATTACTTTTGGCCCAGGGGGTAGAAGGAATAGCGGTAGGTCTTTCCACCAAAATTCTTCCTCACAACTTTTGTGAACTGATCCTAGGATCTATAGAAATACTTAATGGCAATACACCGACACTATACCCTGATTTTAATACAGGTGGATATGGTGATTTTACCGAATATAATGACGG
>DATHVH010000122.1:0-7353 GCA_035461405.1 Anditalea sp. | reverse complement strand
TTTTAGTTTTTAATACTATTTTTTATTCGGCTACAGGGTATTATTTATTAACTATTTCAAGAGCAAATTCCAGATCTCTGTAGGTATCCACATCCGGATAACCATCAGTAGTAGGCTGAAGTAGATATCTTTTTATATCTGTGGCAAAAAGAGATTCATCGTAAAGAGCTTGTAGTACAATGTTATCTGTGGGCGGATTTTCTCCTGGCACCATTAAAGGTGGATAGTTACCATTCCCTTCACGTCTTATACTCCAACCCTCTTTATAAGGGTTTTCTGGGGCTTGAAGGATAGCCGGTCCGGGGTCAGAGGCTCGGTTATAATTGGCTAAAGTAAATCCTAAGCCATCTGATGGCTCTTCAAATCCAACAATGAATGCATAGGATTTTCCGGATTTGAAATATTGAGGTTCTCCGAGAGCCCATCTTATATAGTATAGTTTCCCATCTTCGTTTCCTGTCGCTTCATTATCCCTAAAAGTGACTGGGAGGTCAGGGAATATTCCTCCTTTAGCTACAAATAAGGGTTTATAAACAATACCTTCTATAAAATCATCTGCCCGATGGTTATCAGTAAAACCATGAGTAGCTTTGGATCCAGGAGGTGTATTGTTATCATTGATCCTGGCATCCCCTTCAATCTCAAAAAATTGCATAAATACTTTTGCGCCCGGAGTTTCAGAAAGTACCGCAGTTTCAGAGGGTCCTGTTCTAAGAATCACTGCTTTTAATAGTATATCTTTAGAAGGCGTAAACACCTGTCCAATATCTCTATTTCGCTGAAAATATCCTTGATCTTTCCATTTCAGATTTGACTTATCTACATTTCTAACACTGGTACTTCCTGCCGTAGAATAAAGGGTTTGATACACTTCTATTTCATTCTCTTGGTAATTGTATTGCTTCCCAATCGCCTGTAATTCCAATCCTACATCATTCAGTCCAGTTTCATTAGTTTTACTACTTGCACAGCTTACCGACAATATTAAAACTATACCATAAATGATTAAATAACTTTTATTAAAGTGAATAAAATGAAAGGTCATACCTTATGAATTAAAGAAATTTAAACTATAAATGATTTATATAAATATAAAAAATTATGTGCTTAAATAATTTAGATTTAATTAATCACTATAAATAACAGTAAAATAACGTTATCGAAAAAAGGAGATATAATTAATAGACTTAAAAATTATATAAAATATTTTACTAGGAGGTTAGAACTTGGTCTGAAATAACGTTATTTCTCTAGTTTTAACAGATATATTCTATTATAATATATTTTTTAATAAATCATTATGTATATCCGCAATGACACCAGTAGCCAAACAAATATAAAGTGACAACTAGTGACAATTGCTATTTGTGATCATTCAATATATTTAAATTAGGTCAAAATAAACGATTTTGACCATGAATATTATAAACTTCATCAATCGGTTTCCAGACGAATCATCTTGTGTCGAATTCATTAAGAATCAAAGACTTCAACAGGGAGTGATCTGTAAAAGATGTTTGTGTTCCAAGCAGTATTGGCTCGAAAACAAGAAGGCGTTCCAATGCTCCTCTTGTGGTTTCCGAACCAGTATCAAAAGTGGGACTGTAATGGAAAACAGTAACCTTTCAATTCGTGTCTGGATGCTTGCCATTACATTCATATCTGCAACAAAGAAGGGGTTCAGTGCAGCAGAGCTACAAAGACAACTGGGTTTAAAGCGATACGAGCCTGTTTTTAGGATGTACCATAAAATCAGGGTGGTAATGGGCAAACGAGATGATATCTACAGATTGGAAGATATGGTTGAATATGATGAAGCCTTTGTTGGAAAGGCAGTCAATAACAAAACCAAGAGCAAGCTTAAAAGAGGCAGAGGAAGCCAAAAACAATCTAAAGTAGCTGTTATGGCTGAATCAACAGTATTGGAGGATCCTGACTCAGGCAAACTTCAAAAGAGTTGTAGATATTTCAAGATGAAGAAGATAAAGAACTTGGAGGCTAAAACAGCACAGGTCTTAATCAAAGAGTTTATTGATAAAAACACTGTACTTCAAACAGATAAGAGTACCACCTTCTCAGATCTGAGTGATTGTATAGATGTTCATGTCAGAGAAATCTCTGGAACAAATGAAGGCAATTTCAACCTTAAATGGGTCCATATTGCCATTAGTAACTTAAAGAAACACTTGCAAACATACCATATGATAACAGAGAGGATGATGCAGAACTACCTTGACGAGTTTTGTTATAAGCTCAACAGAAGGTATTTTGGTCAAAAGCTTTTTGACCGACTCATCATTGCTTCAATTTATCCCTACTGGTCTGATTGCGGATAATCATAAAATTTTTTATGTGATTTTACTTTCTTGCATAAAATTAGAAAGTTCAAAACGAAACCTCAATTTTATATAGTCATAATCCTTGGTCAAAACAATAAGATTTTCACGATCAGCAATTTCAGAAATTTCCAAGTCAGGTGTTTCATCCCCTTTAGGAAGTTCGTCAACATGGATGGAATCAAATCCAAGTTGGTTCAGTACTTCACAAAATTTTACTGGAAGTTGAGCATCCACAATTAGCTTCATACTGAAATTTTAGTGTAGCTCGAATACTTTGTTATTTTCGTTGCGTAGGCTAAACATGCTAAAATATCTTCTTCTTCCAAATTAGGGTAATCTTCCAATATTTCAGCATGAGTTGATCCGGCTGACAAAAGGTCTAGAATTAAATCTACTTTGTACCGTTTATTCCTAATAGTAGGTTTCCCGTGGCAAATGTCAGGATTAACGGTGATTCTTTTTAAAAGGCGATTTTCCATATTTTAAAGTTACGAAATTTTCAATTGCACTGTTCCTTTCAATGCGCACAACTTGTTAGTACCTCTAATAAATGGAGCATATTATTTCAGAATTTAGTAATACTAATTATTAAATTACAAATTATCAAAGCCTCTAAAACAATAAGCTTTAACTCACCCCACCATATAATAAAACAACACCCCAGTAATCCCCACCACCACAAGATATAGCAATACAGGCATCACAAGAATCTTCAGCAGATCTTTTTCCTTTCCGTGCATAAGGATAGCTGCCTGCACCACGGCGATGTTTTGTAAAGCTACTGCATTTCCAATAGCAGCGCCGAGTAGCTGAAGGCTTAGCATGAGGTTATTGTCCACGTCGATAAGGCTCGAGACAAAATTTATTTCCTGGCCAAAGATCAAGTTGGATACCGTGGCACTGCCTGCTGCGAAACTTCCCAAGGCTCCAAAGAAAGGGGTAAGGAATACCGCGAGCTCTATTGGCATCTGTGGCAGAAAAGGGGAGAGAAAGGATTGGTTGCTAAGCACCAGGTTTTGGGCTATGGCGGCCAGAAACAGTATGGCAAAGGCTGGCCGTGGTGCAGCTTTCATCGCTGTATGGAGGGAAGGGGATACGCTCTGCCATTTGAACTGATTCTTAAAAAAGAACAGTAGAATAAGGGGCATAATGAAAAATGCCATACCCGGCTGGAAGATATAGAGTTTTTTGCTCAATCCATCCCATAGATGAATATTGATATGGCGCATCTGGAAGACCAGCCGACCGATAATGAGCAAAATGCTCAACCCAATGTATGGCATGAATGAATTCAGTAAACCTTTAAGGTTGATATTTAAGCTTTCTGTTTCTCCCTTCGGTAGCAGAAATCGGTATTTGATGGATATGATCACGATAAACAAGCCTATCATTGCCCCTATCAATGTAGGGAATTCCGGTCCCATATAGGAGATCAGCCAGGAAGGCAAGGTTAACGCTACACCCGCCCAAACTGCAAAAACTAGATAACCTGTAACATTTTTTCCTTCTTCTTTTAGGTGGTACTTATAAAGGATCCATGCCAGTAGCAGAGGCACTATAAATCCCGTACAAAGATTCAACAAAGCCGCCGTGGTGGCGATATGGGGAATATCTATACCGGCAAAACCTATCTTGATAGCTGTACCGACCGCTCCAAAGGCAACACCGGTGGTATTGGCCAGAAGAGGTATGGCCACTGCCAGCAATAGGGGGAATCCGAGTGCAGCCAAAAGAGGCGCCACTATCAATGCCGGTGTTCCGAAACCCGCGCTGCCTTCTATAAAACTCCCAAAAAGCCAGGCCAACAGAAAGACCTGAAGAATCTTATTTGTCGTGACATTTTTCAGCTCGGAATTAATCTGATCGATGATGCCATTACCCTTGAGGAAATTGAGAAAAAAGATAGCTCCTATGATAATAAAGCTGATCTCCAGCGCCACAAAAAATCCCATGGCGATGCCCTTGAACAGCTCCGAAGCCGGATCACCCTGCCACATGAAAAGACCAAAACTCGCCAGGTAACTGATGAGTGCGGCAAGCCATAACGGTTTTCTCAACCCTACCGTAAAAATGATTAGAATCCCAAAGGGGATGATGAAGTGGAGTAAGGCCATTAACTCAAAAAATAGATTTTAGTATTGGTATATATTTCGTAGATCATAAATTCCCCTTTTCGGTAAATGAATGAAGCAGCAATACTATAAAACTAATCAATGATGCTTATAAGAAAACAATTTTTGATTATTACTTTCTTAAAAATTGCTTATAGTAAGATGGCGAATGATATTCATGGACATCATTTTTCCGTGTATGGATTTATGTTTATGTCGTAAGTCTCCTATACCTGTAAATCACCAAATTCATAGAATCTTTTGGAAAACAAAAGGTGACGAAAAAAATATTGATAATAAAAGGGAATGTATTATACTATCATAATAATAGAAAATTTTGCAAACAGGATATTCTAAGAAAACTTTTGTTGATTTTCCATTTTTAAAAATTACATGGACTATACCTGTCATCAGAAATAAACTGAATCACGAAATTATAATAATATTGTCCTGTCAGAATCATCCCATCATGACCTTGATACAATCCCTGATATTTTAATCTCCAGACTCCATAGAAGTCTGGAGGAGTGAAATTTAGACTTGCTCCATAGGACTCCTTCAATATATCACCATTATTGGAAAGTTGAAACAATTGAAATGGATAACCGAAACCCTGATCCATGAGGAAAGTTTTTGTACTGGGGTAATATGTGCTCGAAGCAACGAGCCAAATAGTACCATTAGGTAGTTGGACTATATCTAAACTACTAATGAAAAACCGTTCTTTAAGAGAAAGTGTTTTGTCCTCAATTAAATTTCCTGATAAATCATATTTTTTAAGCGAATTTGAAATATTATCGCGTGAAATTGTCCAAATTTCCCAGCCTATTTCAGATTTTATTGCTTTGGCTATTTCTAAACCACTTGAATTGAATCCAGATGTTTTTTCCCAAAGCATATTGAGTTCTGAATCAGTCACTATAAATTTTCTTCCATAAAAATCATCTCCCATAATTAGGAATCTTGAATCATCTATTGAAAATACATCACTCCCAATAATAGGAATAGAATTGACTGAACTTAGGTTTAAATCCTTATCTAATTTGAGCATTTTGCTTAGGAAATATGTTCCATAACTGATAAAAAAATCCCCTCGGTCATTAATTGTTCCCTTTAAGTTTTCGAGCATACTCCAATTTTGCTCTACTCCGATTTCCAGATTTTTGGTAGCGAGATGATTTCCCTGAAAGTCAAATTTAGTGACCACAAACCCTATAGGATCTATATACCCAAGCCCATAAATGGCATCGGTTCCAACATAGAGACGGCGCAGCGTCCCTTTCCCCAAATTATTTTTCCAAAGTAGATTGCCTTTTTGATCTGTACAAAATATCTCAAAATCAAATACACCTACTGCAATTCCTGGAGGTTCAGCCTGATTGTTGGATGCAAAAACCAAAGAACCATCTGGTAATTGCTTTGAGTCAACGGCTCCAAAAATTCCATTAAAATTCCTCAATATATAGCTATGGAGGACATAGGGATGAATTCGTAGAACTTTTCCCGATTTCAGGCTTGTATCCTTTTTGCTTTCAGCCCATAGTTCAATAAAAACCACTGAATCCAATGATAATGATGGGGCCTGATAGTAGCCTGAATCCAGATTCAGACTTCCGATTTCGGGAGAGAGATAAAAATTATAATTGTTAAAATCGAGCAACTTTCTATCATAGTTGCTAAGTGAAATTTGAATTTTTTCTCCTGGACATATGGAAGCTTTGGAAACATTCATTTGGAAGGCACCACCATATGGTAGTTCTGGATCAGGAACAGGATCTGAAATCTCAGGAACATGCTCTTCCCCACAGGCACATATGAGAAAAGTCAAGATGACTCCATAAAAAAAAAAGCCGCTTTAAAGAATTTCTCATCGGAAATGATGTTCTAGTCCGATACTAAATTAAGGATAAATGCTCAAATAATAACTTCAAAAAACGCAAGTCATATTTTTGTTTTTAGCATTTTTTGCAAACAAAACAGATGATCAGTGCCGCCAGCCAGAGCGGTTTTCTAAACCCTACCGTAAAAATGATCAGAATCCCAAAGGGGATGATGAAGTGGATTAAAGCCATCTAGGTAAGGGAATATTTACTTGGTATGTTTTTTTCAAAACAATCAAGGTTGTATATCGTGGTTTCGGCGATATTATTCAGTGCCTCCCGGGTCAAAAAAGCCTGGTGGCAGGTGATTAGGACATTCTTAAAACTCATAAGTCTGGTAAACATTTCATCCTGCAGGACCTTGTTCGAATGGTCATAGAAAAATAGTCCTTTTTCTTTTTCATATACATCCAGTGCAGCATAGCCGATATGGCCTGATTGGAGATGTTCGATAAGATCTAAAGTGTTTATAATACCACCCCTAGCAGTATTTACAAGCATTACATTTTTTTTCATTAAGGCCATCTTTTCCTTATCGATCATGTATCGGGTCTGCTCAGTAAGAGGGCAATGAATACTTATGATATCCGACTGTCTGCAAAGTTCATCGAGCGACACATATGCCAACCCATATTTCCCAAATATATCCGGATCCTCCTCTATATCATATCCCAGGAGCCTGCAGCCAAAGCCATGTAGAATCTTGGCTGATATCTTTCCGATCTTACCTGTACCAATGATGCCTACCGTTTTTCCTTTCATATCAAACCCCATTAAACTGTCTACACGGAAATCATGATCGACAATGTTCCTATAAGCCTGCATCAGCTGCCTATTCATTGCCATCATCAAAGTAACGGCATGTTCGGCTATGGAGTAGGGCGAATAGTCAGGAACATAGGACACATTCATTTCGAGTTCCTTGGCTTTTATAAGATCTACATGTTCGTATCCTGCTGACCTTAAGGTTAAATTTCTCACTCTTATACTGTGTAATTTGTCCAGTATATGTGCATCAGCATG